>CAJTSV010000106.1:2999-12970 GCA_910579075.1 uncultured Eubacterium sp. | reverse complement strand
CGCCGTCATCCACTGCACACTGCGCCCAGTCCCTTGCATCTTCGGAAATGTTGCGGTTATCGCCCAGCATCAGATAAGAATCCTGCGGCACTTCAAATACATAGCCGTCATTTCTGCTGACCCATTTTTCCGGCAGGTAGTTTTCTTCAATTGGCGTGTCCGAACCGTCAATGTAAATCCTGCCGTCTTTGATTTCTACCGTTTCGCCCGGAAGCCCAATCAGGCGCTTAATATAAATCGTTTCCCCGTCCACCGGATAGTGAAACATAATGACATCATAGCGCTTTGGTTCTTCAAACAGATACGAAAGCCTGCACCCGAATATCTTATCATCTACCTGCAGCAGATTTTCCATCGACTCTGACGGTATGACTGCGTTAATAAGCACAAACCGGTTTATCAGCAGCGCCATGACAGCTCCGGCCGCAATAATCCACACATAGCTTAAAATTTCTTTTACAACAGAAGTCCGCTGCCCTGATTCCGCGGACTGGTTCTCCTGATTCCCTGACTCGTTTTTCTGCAATTGAATCTTCTCCATTTCTTTTTCTTCCGCCTTGATTTTTTCCATTCCAGACGCTCCCTATACATCATCCGGGCAAATCTTATACCGCGGATTTTTTAATAAGACAGCAGCGACTTAAAATGCGGATAATATTTTAAAACTGCCCGCCCAAGTATCTGTTCTTCGTCCACATATGTATATTCCTGAGCCTCATCCTCGTCCTTTGCAATGCCGCCGGAAAGCGCTTTCTGTGCCCAGAATCTGGCATCCAGTGAAATATTACGGTTGTCGCCAAGCATCAGGTAATGGCCCTCGGGCACTTCAAATACATAGCCATCGTTATCGTCAGTCCACGCTTCCGGCAGGTACGGTTCTTCCAGCGGCGTATCGGAATCATTGATATAAACCTTTCCTTCCCGTATGGAAACTGTTTCTCCCGGCAGGCCGATAACCCGTTTGATAAAGTTCTGCGACTCGTCGACCGGATAGCGGAAAATCACGACATCAAACCGCTGCGGATCTTCAAACGCATACGCCAGCCGCAGCCCGAACAGGCGGTCTCCCGGCTCAATAATATTTTCCATGGACTCCGAAGGGACTTCCGCATTAATCAGCACAAAATGTGTCATAAGCTGGGCCAGTATAAATGCTGCAATAAATATTTCCACAAAGCTGAGCAGTTCACGCAGCAGGGAATGCTTCTTTTTGTCCGTACCTTCTTCTGCGGTTTCATCCTGTGCTGTCTGCACATATTCCTTTTCTTCCATTCCAGACCTCTCATTTCCTTCTTTCATCAAAATCAGCTGTTTTGCAGGCGTATATAAAATCTGCAGAATGCTTTTCCTTTGTATTCTGTTTATCATCGATTGGGCAGCTATTATCTTATTATAAACATATCAGCATATTTTTGCAATCAGTCATTGGTAAATTTTCTGTGAATGCGTAAGGTGAGCAGATCCCATTCGCGAAGCGAAATCAAAATGGATTTGCGAAAGTTACTGGGCTTTCGGCCTTTTCTATGGTACAATCATAGGCACACAGGCGCTCGGAGCGCCAGAAAGGCAGGACCTGTCATGTCCGGTAAAATTTTAATTGTCGAAGACGACCATTCCATCAGCAGCATGATATATGACTATCTCGCCAGCGAAAATTTTTCTGCTGACATCTTTTCTAACGGCACCGGTGCTGTCCGGGCATTTTCGGCCAGCCCTGATTACGCGCTCGCCCTGATTGATCTCATGCTGCCGGATATAAGCGGCGTGGAAGTCATCCGCTCCATCCGGCAAACAAGCACGCTCCCGATTATTATTATCACAGCCAGAGACAGCGATACCGATAAATCCATGGGGCTCAATTCCGGGGCCGATGACTATGTCGTAAAGCCGTTTTCCCTGATAGAACTGTCTGCGCGCATCCGGGCCCATATCCGGCGCGCCGTGAGCTACAACAGCCCGCCGCACGACGATATCATCCGCCTGCGGGACCTCGAAATCAATCTTTCCAGGCGCACCGCGCAGGCATCCGGCACAGTCCTGAACCTGACCCGTACAGAATTTGATATTCTTTCCCTGCTCGCAGCCAGCCCGGGACAGGCATTTTCCAAAGAACGGCTCTACAGCCTGGTCTGGAAAGAGCCTTATTATGGAAACGAACATGTACTCAATACACATATCAACCGCCTGCGCGCCAAGCTGAAGTCCGCCTGTACCAATGGCAGCGGGTATATTCAGACCTTATGGGGCATCGGCTATAAGCTGAACGAAGACTGAGGAGAAAAAATGCAATTGCTTTCTGCCATACCATCCGTTGTTTTTTTGATATTCTATCTTCTGGAACGCGCCAGAACCAGGCATCTGCAGGAAGAAATCCTGTATATCACAAAACGCCTGGATGCCTTTTGCCAGACACCCGAAGGCGGCATTCTGGTCCCAAGCGAACATCCATCCATACAGCAGCTCTCAGCCGCGCTGAACCGCGTGTCTGACTCCTTTTATGCACACAGGGCGGATTTTGAACGTTCCAGGCAGGCCATGAAGCAGATGGTTTCCAATATTTCCCATGACCTGCGTACGCCGCTGACTGTTTTAAAAGGCTGCCTGGAACTGCTGAAAAAAGAAATGCGCCAGCTTTCTTCCCCTCCAGATACTGGAAAAATAACGGAGCTTGCGAAGCTGGCCGAAAAAGCGTATGCCAAGGCAGAAGAACTGGCAGCTGCGGCAGACGCCTGTTTTACCATATCCAAAATCGAATCTGGCGACATGCATCTGGATATCCGCCAGACAGACGTAACACAGCTGTGCCATGAAATCCTGCTGGATTATTATGATATCCTGCAAAAAGAACGGTTCGACGTGCAGATTCAGACTGGCTCTGTCCCGGTTTATGCCGATACCGACGGCGAAGCGTTCACGCGCATCCTGAAAAATCTGACAGACAACGCCATCCTCCACGGCGGCTGTGGAAAATATCTCGGCATCCGCCTCACCAGCACGGCTGGCTCTGTCCGAATCGAAGTGGAAGACCACGGGCCCGGAATTTCCCCAAACGAACAGGCGCAGATTTTTTCCAGAAATTACACAACCGCCCGCGGACGCTGCGGCAGCGGCCTCGGGCTTGCCATTGCAAAAAACCTTGCGCTCCAGATGAATGCGGATATTACCGTCATGAGCATTCCGGGTGAAAAAACGATTTTTACCATTCATATGAAAAACAGTGCCGCTCCAGACACGAGTAATGTTAGAAAAAAGTTAGAATCCAGATAGAAAAAAGCGAACTTTTCATGATATGCTGTCATCTGCAGGGAAAGAAAATTTCTGCCAGCAGAAAGGAGCACTTATGGACTGTATTTTAGAAACACGGAACCTGTTCAAATCCTTCAAAGAAAAAACCGCCGTGAACGATGTCAGCCTTCATGTCCGGACAGGGGAAATTTACGGATTTGCCGGGCCAAACGGTGCCGGCAAAAGCACTGTCATGAAAATGCTGATGCAGCTGACACAGCCGGATTCCGGCGAAGTTTACCTGTTTGGCGAAAAAATGAAGGAAAACAGCTATGAAAGCTTTAAACGCATTGGGTCTATAATCGAAAGCCCCTGTTTTTACGAAGCCATCACAGGATGGCAGAACCTGGAGCTGCACTGCGAATACATGGGCTATTACTGCAAAGAGCGGATTGACGAGGTGCTGCAGCTGACAGGGCTGCAGGATGCCGCAGGCAGGCGGGTCCTGCATTATTCCCTGGGCATGAAGCAGCGGCTTGCGATTGCCCGTGCCATTCTCACAAAACCGCAGCTGCTGATTTTAGACGAGCCCGTCAATGCGCTCGACCCCGAAGGCATCCGCCAGATGCGGGAGCTGTTTCAAAGGCTGAACCGGGAATGCGGCACCACCATTTTTATTTCCAGCCACCTGTTATCCGAAGTCGAACAGATAGCCGGCACCATCGGCATTATCCAGAGCGGACGGCTTTTACAGGAAATTTCCATGCCGGATATCCGCAAAATCCAGTCCGGTTATATCGTCCTGGAAACGGACAATGCCAGCCACGCGGCTTTTCTGCTCGAACACAAATCCGGGATTGCCGATTTTAAAGCTGCATCCGGTACCAGAATCGAAATCTATGACCTTCGGACTCCTGTCCCGGAAATTGCCAGAATGCTTGTGCAAAACGGTGCTGCTATTATAAGCATCGGCCGAAAGCAAAGCTCGCTGGAAGATTATTTTTTCCATGTCCTGGAAGACGCACAGAACGCTGCGCCAGGTGAAACCGCAAAACCATCCTGTCAGCAGGACATCTTTTCGTATGATTAAGGAGGTACACAGAATGCTCCGTTTCATGAGACTGGAATTGAAAAAAACACGCTTTCAAAACTATGCGCTTGTTTTCGTGCTGGCAGTTGTCTTAAGCATGCTGTTTACTGCTGTCTCCCTGCACGATACATCCGCAAAAGCACATACCCTGCGCGAAGCCTTCCGCGTGATTGAAATGGTGTTTGCATTTGTATTTGTTATTTTATTTTCCGTCCTGAATGCTTCGGTCATTATCAGTGAATACACAAACAAAACCATCCGGGTTATGTTTACCTATCCCGCAGGACGCAAACAAATCATTCTCGCAAAGCTCCTGCTGATAACTGCGCTTGTGGCATCCTTCCTGCTGGCCGGATATGCCGTCTGCGGCACTTATCTTGTCTGCATGAATGAACGGTTTCACTGGACTGCGGACACATTCCAGCCGGCTTTGCTTACTTACATGATATCCAGGGCTTTCGCTACAACCGTTGTCTTCTGCGCACTCGGCCTGTGGACTTTTACAGCCGGCATGTGGAAAAAATCCGTGCCCGCGGCCATTACCAGCTCCGTGCTTTTTATTTATATCCGCCAGATTGCAGTCGCTTCCACAGCCGCTTATGAAGAAAATATCTGGCTGATACTGGCTGCTGTTTTGATTGCGTTTGGCGGCGTCTGGTATACGCTTGAACATAAAATTTCAGACATCGATTAGCGGGAAAAGCATTGTCTTTTCCTGTTTTCTATAGTATGATATGGAACAGAAAGTTCTTTTTACAGGTAATTACAAAAAACTGCAAAACAGGGAACCGGGAGAAGAAATGATTTTAATTGCCATCGTAGACAGCAGCCAGGAAGAACGCCAGACCCTGGCGGACTGCATCACCAGCTGCCTGAAAGAAAAAAACACTGCCTGCATTATCCGCCAGTTTGGCGGCGGGATTGAATTTATCCGCAGCCAGGCGAGCTACGACATTGTATTTATGGATATCCAGATGCAGGATATGGACGGACTGGATGCAGCGCGTTTTCTGCGCATCGTCAACAAAGACGCACAGTTAATCTTTGTCACCCATATGATGCAGATGGCTATCCGCGGTTATGAAGTGAATGCGCTTGATTTTATCGTAAAGCCCGTTGACCGGCTCACGATTGGACGTGTCCTGGAAAAAGCTCAGCTGTGCATCGAAAAAGACAGGGGCAGCTATTTTACCCTGAAAACCTCACAGGGCCTTATCAACCTGTTTACCCAGAATATTTATTATATCGAAGTATTCAATCACGACCTGGTGTATCATACACAGCAGGGAGACTATAAAACCCGCGGCAGCCTGAAAAATGCCAGGGCAAAGCTGGACAGCCGCGTGTTTATCCAGTGCAGCCGCTCTTATCTGGTGAATATCAGCCACGTACAGGGCATTCACAGGGATTACCTGGTGGTTGACGGGGAGAAAATACCAATTACAAAATCCTGCCATAAAGAAATGGAACGCGTATTTGCAGAATATTCAGACGGGCATATCTGAATATTCTGCTTTCCGGCTGATTTGCCATCATCCGCCTGTTCCCTTTCCAAAGCAGACTTCACAGTCTTTCCGGTAAAATGAAACTCCATAACAGTCAATCCTGCGGTACCCTTCCGCACGCAGTTCTTCCATATACTGTTTTTCATAAATCTGCTTCAGGGCTTTTTGGGCGTCCTTTTCCAAATGGTCCACGCAGTCTGAAACCTTAAGCTCCACGATAAACGACCGCCCCCGCAGAGAAGGGCTTTTTACCATAATATCCGACCGCCCATTCCCCGATTCACGATTCGATTTCACCAGATAATTCTCACTCTGGCTTAATATTCCGGTCAGAAATCCATGATAAAAATTTTCTGCGCCGTCGAAAAAGCTGATTGTATGGAAAAGCTGGCTGTTTAAGATATCCGTCATTCTCCCGGCATCCCCTTCTTCCATTGCACAATACAAATCATGAAAATTCTCTTTTTTCAGCACATCTTTCAGCCAGTTCAAAATCGTGTCCTCATAAATTGTCAAAACTTCTGTATTGGGAATGCGCACCTTCAAAAAAATATGATTTCCATTCAGGTACTCACTTTCTTTCGTCAGATATCCCGTAAACAAAAGAAAATTCCACAGATTCTCGCTGCTGCTGTACATATCCTGATAAGTGACTTCTTCATGCACCTTTATGTCTAAAGCTTCTCCATTTAAAAGCCACTCAATCTGTCCTTTTGTTTCCTGGTCTGCCCTGGCAATTAAAGCCTTTATAATATCATTCGAACTGGTATTAACCCAGTAGGGATGCGGAAATGCATTTACATCTGAGCATAAATCATACAGAAACTTAATCACGCTCCAGGGATTATAAACTTCCGTGTCTCCAAACAAATATCCATCATACCATTCTTTCAGAGTCGGAAAACGGCTTTCTGCTTTATAATAAGACATCATCTGAACAGCTTCCTGCTGCGTAAATCCAAAATGCTCACTGTATTTTTTATCAAGCACAGATAGGATATTCAGGTGATTCAGTCCTGTAAAAATACTCTCTTTGGAAATTCTAAGGCAGCCGGTAATAACCGCAAACTGCAGATACTCATTTGTTTTCAGTGCAGATTCGAACAATGACCTTATGAAATCTGTCATTTCTTCATAAAATCCCCTGAAATAAGCATTCTCAAGCGGCACATCATATTCATCTATCAAAATAACCGTCTTTTTTTCTGTCGCCGCATAAAGGCATTTGCTTAAAAATTCCAAAGCCCCGGAATAATCATCGTATTCAGCTGTCCGGCCGGCAATTTTTTGAAACAGCTTCCGGTCTTCTTCATTTATTTTTTCATTTGCCAGTATATACTGATGCCTTTGGAATTCGTCTGCAATTGCTCTTTTCATCTTCCCATATGCTGATTCAAATGAGGGCTGCTTCGCTGATTTCAGTGTCAGGTTAATAACCGGCCAGGCTGCCATATGCCCTGTATATTTCCTGCCTTGCTCCATAATGCTCAAGCCCTGGAAAAGCAG
Organism: uncultured Eubacterium sp.; assembly: GCA_910579075.1. Lineage (GTDB taxonomy): Bacteria > Bacillota > Clostridia > Lachnospirales > Lachnospiraceae > Eubacterium_J. Next base: position 5,644 of record CAJTSV010000106.1, on the reverse strand, counting down.
TTTATTTTCTTCATTTTTTTCCGTATTTCCCGTGTCTTCAAAAAAATAGCGAAGCATGCTTAGATTCAGGGTCTTGCCAAATCTTCGCGGGCGTGTAAACAAATTCACTTTCCCTTTTAATTCCATCAGTTCTTTGATAAACATCGTCTTGTCGACGTAGTAATATCCTTCTTTTATTATATCTGCAAAATTGTCCACCCCTGCCGGCAATGGTTTTCTCATAATCCTGCCTCCATTCAGCCCGTTTTCCATCGATTCAGTTACAGATTCCTGTGTATGATTGAAGTTAGTCCGTCTCGCCTGTCTTTCCATACTGTTCCAAATAGGCCGCTGCCTTTTCGAAAGATATTCCTATTTTCCTCTGCAATCTTTTAATAATTGCCGTATTATCAAGTCCATCTTCCTGTCCAAGTTCGATAATCATTTGTACTTTGCCTTGTTTCATCCATTTCTCAGTCTGAGTTTCAATTACTGTACCGCCCATAATTTCTACCAGCCTTTCTTCATTTTTATAGCCGTTTGTTATGTGTGTAACAATTGTGTTCACAAACCCCATGAGGTCTGACATCTCCCCCTCTGACAATTCATTTTCATTCTGTAAGCGGATAATTTCATCCCTGAAATACATTAAATCTTTTACAGCAGCTTCTACATTTCCTTCTGCCGCAATTTCCTGTTCATACCTTGTAAGAAACAAACAGCCGCTTGTGCTTCATTTTCATCGTTTTGAAAACATTATCATAGTCCGGTGTCTTTTTTTGCATATCACCCAGTCCTTCTTTTTCTATGTATTATACCACAACGCAGCAAAACCTGATAATAGAAATTTTTATGAATAAAATCCCATTACATGTTCTTCCTCACAGGAAAAATAGAAATATGCCTGAAACCCAGAAACGAATCAGCCAGGACAAATATCCAGATAAACTGGCATCAAAAGATGTGCATCAGAAAAACATCTATAAATAAAAACTGAATCAATACGAACAGGCATTTAAAGCATCTTTCAAGGCATCTGCCGCTTCGTCTATTTCCCGTTCTTCCAGATAAGGATGCATTGGCAGGCAGAGCACGCGCCCGCACAGCTGTTCTGTTACCGGACAGTCGGCCTGTGCAGAACAGGTTCCCGCAAACGCCCCCTGCTTATGCATTGGCTTTCCATAATAAATGTTTGTCGGAATACTGGCCTGTTTCAGCCTGTTTTGGAGTCTGGCACGGTCTGTCCCTTCCGGCAGCTGAACGGTATACTGTGCCCAGGAAGAATAAAAACCATCCGGCACAGCTGGCGTGACAAGGCCGCTGACGCTGCAAAGGCGCTCCGTGTACATGGCGGCAGCCCGATTGACGGCATCCAGTTCATATTCCTGAAATGCCTGCAGCTTTGCCATCAGCACAGCCGCCTGCAAAGTGTCCAGGCGGCTGTTCATGCCTATCCGGATATTGTCATATTTATCATCTTCGTTTTTGCCATGAACAGCAATCGAACGGCACAGCTTCGCAATTTCATCTTGATTGGTAAAGATTGCTCCGCCGTCCCCATAGCATCCCAGCGGCTTTGCCGGAAAAAAGGACGTCGTGGCAATATCGCCAAAGCTGCATGCCTTCCTGCTGCCAATCCGCCCGCCGAAGCCCTGTGCGCCGTCTTCTATTAAAAGCATGCCATGCCTTGTGCATATTTCCTGTATCGCGCTGTAGTCTGCCGGAAGCCCGAACAAATCTACGGCTATGACTGCCTTCGGTTTCAGCCTGCCATCCTTTTTTACCTTTTCAACCGCACATTCCAGGCTGGATGGGTCCATATTATAAGTGCATGGACTGACATCTGTAAAAACCGGCGCAGCCCCTGCCAATGCCGGACATTCACCGGTCGAAAAAAATGTAAAATCCGGCACGAATACCGCATCCTGTGCACCAATGCCACAGGCCATAAGCACTATGCTGATGGCATCCGTCCCGTTGCCGCAGCTGATGCAGTGGCGGGTTCCTGTGTATGATGCAAGTTCCTGCTCCAGGGCAGTGACCTGTGCACCGGATATAAACTGAGCAGATGAAAGAACCTGCGCAATGTGTGAATCTATCGATGTTTTTAATGTTTTATACTGGCGTTTTAAATCCCGAAATTCCATGTCTGTAAACTCCTTCCCATTATACTATAAACAGATTATTCACTGTCCAATATTGAAAAGACATCACTTATATCAAACATCTGGCTTCCCTCAAAAACATATATTCTTCCCGTAACCATATCCTGATTTAGCTGATGAAGATTTTCAAATCCATCAGCCAGTACTTTCATGTTTGAAGGACTTTCAATAAAAATTATTTCAGACTCAGTTAAAGATATTATACTGTTATTATGGAGCATATATATTCCTCTCCATCCCTTACCATCACTAAATTCTTTTTTACAAGTATTAATATTATAAGCCCTCAGTTCCCCACTATGTGTACGACAGTATACAAATCCCCTGCTTTCGGCTATTGATGCTATTGCTAAATCCTTTTTCTCCATAACAATATCTTTTACAATTTTTCTTTCAACATAATTCCAAAGAAGCAAATGCGGAGACGCATCCATATATGCCGGTGCAGTATGCTCACCATAAACAGATGTCCCCAGCCAGACACAATTTTTAAAACTGCTT
>CAJTSV010000106.1:0-2989 GCA_910579075.1 uncultured Eubacterium sp. | reverse complement strand
ACCTATATCAGCAATTTTCTGATTTTGTACAATTCCAATATCAGTATAAATAAGAGAATGTGTCTCCAAATCATACATCGATACAGCACCGCCAAATTGTCCATACAGCGCTCCTGATGCAATCAGTAAATATTTTTTATCTTCTGTCACTTGTAAATCAGCTGGCCTGCACTGATTTTCTATATCTGCCAAAAGGAATTCCGGACTATTCATATCAACTGAATACTGCTGCCTGTCAAAAATTTCCCATGAATAATAATATACCGTACACTTTGTATAATTTGCGGTATAAATGCCATTCTCATCATAAAATACAGCTTGCGGCTCATCCTTTACAAGAAAAACAGTTTCCCGCTTTCCTTGCAGATTATATCTGCAAAATCTTCTCTCAGGAATATAAATTTTGTTATTATTTATAAAATAAACAGAAGGAATCACACTATCCCCTCCAATATAATTATACAAATCGACCAGTTGTTCTGTGCGGCTGTCCCGATTCCATATATGCACTAAACCTGTTGCATCAAGTCCATAATCTGCATTTTCACCCACGAACGAAACTAATGTTCCAAAATTCTCAATCTCAGCCACTCCCTCACAACCTATGTATAACAGCTTCCCCAAAAGCGGCACTTGCTGCCTGTTATTTGAACAGGAAGCAAGTGCCTTATATTCAATTATTTCATCTGAATAACGAAAGCCGGAATCCCGAATAATTCCATCAGACAAATTATATTCAAGAATTTCATATGATGGAGATACTAACATATAAATTTTATCATCCATTACACCCTGACTGTATATAAATGCATTCGATTTATACTGTTCCGAAAGAACGGAACAGCTTTCACCGGATTCTAAGTTCAGTTTGATTAAATCTGCATGTGTGCCAATTCCAATATACACATACCCATCACAATATGACAAAGAGCGGGCATATCGTTCTTGTGAAAAAGAATCCCGAACCAGGGCGACACTCTGGGTTTCCATATTGTATAAATAAAGTGCAATATTATCAGATGTTCAGCAATAATATTTCTATCACCGTCAAATGCCAGTGCGTAAACTCCCCTTTGTTCAAAATGAGCTGCTTTTTCTATACTCTTATTGCTTTTGCTGTATCTATATAAATCACACCCAGCCAGCCGGCTGCTTGAAATAGTTGCAAAATATATAAAATTGCCAGCTTCACAAATAGCTGTCATACTGACAGCGTTATCTAATAATTCACACAGCACAACCTTATCATCTGTAACATTATATATAAAAATACTGCAATTTTCCCCGCCATATAAATTCTGAGATACCTCTGTGCCAGCAATTAAATATACTTTTTCATTTTCTTCAAAAAAATGTCCCGCAAGAATCTTTAATGAAGCATATGAAACATCAATTGTGTCGTACCCCCCCCCCTTACAAACGTGGTTTTCACCAATATTATTCAAATTCTCTCTATTTGAATTTATAAATAAAGCTGCAAACAGCAAAAATACAGCAAAAACACATCCTATTTTTATACACTTCATACTTTTTAGTCCTATGCAAACTCCCCGTCTCAAGCAAAATTCTATTACAACACATTAACACCCCGTCGCCGGCTTTTTGATAATAAAATTTCTCCATTAGCAGCTGAATATCATCAAAAAATTATTGTGTTCTTTTATTTTTTATCCAAAACGTTATATAACTCATAGCTGACATTCCTGATATAATGCTTACGAACAAAGTTGCCAGTGCTGCACCAATGAATCCGTATTTGCCGATTAAAACAATATCCAAAAAGCAATTTATGATATTAGTTGTAATTGTGATTGCAACATTAATTCCTACTTTATGCTGTGTGTAAATTACATTAGCTGCTGGTATTTGAAAGGAACCCGAAAAAAAGAAAGCTATTAAAAGTATCATTGCACAAGGAACGGAATCTCTATACTGTTCTCCATATATCAATGGTATCAATACAGGTGCAGATGCACAGCATGTAAATGTTAATATTGCATTTATCATACCCGCTGACCAAAGCAGTCTTTTCAAATTTCTTTCAACCCATTTCTTATCATTAACATGCCTTGCAAAAAAAGGAACAGCATATACTGCAAAACTATTTGGTACAAACAGCAGGGCTTGTGGTACCGTGCTCGCTACTTTATATGAAGAAATGCCCTCAGCATTTACCACAAATAAACTTATTATAAAAATATCAATTAAATTAAACAAAGCACCGACACTGCTATTAAGCTGAGATGCCGCTGCAAACAAAAATAAATCTTTCTTTTCTTTTCTGGTAAGTATATCACTTTTCCAGTTAAACCCAAGACAGCCCTTTGAAAAAGCAACAGAGCAAAGCAGCGTCCCTATAGCAATTCCATAATTTGCCAATACAGCACCTTTTACATTCCAAAAGTAAGACATCGGAACTATCATGCCATAATGCACAAATGTCTGCATTACATTCACTGCTGCATATTTTTTATTTTGCATCTGTACCCGGAGATTAGAACTGACAAATGAATTCGTTGTGGTAATATAAGGCAGCAGGCATAAAGATTGTGTGAGTCTGCCTGCCTCTTGCTGATTATATGGATAAAATTGTGGAGAAAGCCATAGTATAGCAACAGAAATTGATGACATGAGCATTCCATACCTATACGCTTTTGTAAAATAATCATTATTTTTCTCTTGATTATAAAAAAATTCGCTTCTATACTGCATCATTGCCTGACAATATCCAAAGTCAGATAAAATGAACAGCATCCCATAACTGTTTAAAACATATGTATATAATCCATATTCACTTTTTGACATGATTCGGACCAATATAATTCCACCAAAAAAAGTCAGCACCTTTGACAGAATACTGGAAATGAATACAGAAAAAAAACCTGTTTTCCAAAGTTTAAAAATATTTTGACTTATGATTTCTTTTATCTCAAATTTATTCATAAAATTATTTTACATTACAAATATAATAATGGTGGTAAAGATTATA
>CAJTSV010000105.1 GCA_910579075.1 uncultured Eubacterium sp. | reverse complement strand
GCCGAGCCTATGATGCAGGACGGAAGGACGCGTATCGGATCATTTGCTGCAAACGGAATCGCTCCTTCGGAAATAAAGGACAGTCCCAGCAGGTAATTGACCATGCCCGACTCCCGTTCCTTTTGTGTAAAACGGTTTTTAAAAAATGTCGTGCACAGTGCGATAACAAGCGGCGGAACCATTCCCCCGGCCATAACAGCCGCCATAATTTCAAAATTGCCTTCCGCAAGCTGGGAGGTCCCGAACACATACGCGGTCTTATTTACCGGGCCGCCCATGTCTACGGACTCCATCCCGGCTACAACGATGCCAAGCAGCACCTTGCTTGTTCCGTTCATGCTGTTTAATGCTCCTGTCAGTGCATCATTGATAATTCCCATCAGCGGATTTATCAGCGTAGTAATAACCGAACCGGCCAGAATGCCGACCACCGGATAAATAATCATCGGACGGATGCTGTTTAACGACTGCGGCAGCCTGGATGTCAGCTTTTTCAGCCCGATTACAAGATACCCGGCTGCAAATCCTGCGAACAGCGCGCCCAGAAATCCCGCATTGACTTCCCCGCCTGCCGGATTCCCAAACGTCGAACCGCTTTTTGCAATCAGACCGGCAACAAATCCGACTGCAAGTCCCGGCCTGTCTGCAATGCTCATGGCAATATAACCGGACAATACCGGAAGCATCATGCCAAAGGAAAATTCGCCAATTGTTTTCAGATACGCCGCAAGCGGGGTATTTTTACCAAAATTTGCCGGGTCGATGCTGTAATCGTCAAACAGGAATGCAAGTGCAATTAAAATTCCGCCGCCGATGACAAACGGAAGCATATGCGAAACGCCATTCATCAGGTTTTTATAAATCTGGCGCCCGATGCCTTCGGATTCTGCATCATCCGCCTGTGCCTGCGCACCGCCCGTATGATGATACACCGGCACGGAACCGCTAACCGCCTGCTGAATCAGTTCTTCTGCTTTATGTATGCCGTCGGCAACCTTTGTAATCAGAACCGGCTTTCCGTCAAACCTTGCAAGGTCAACTTTTTTGTCAGCCGCGATAATAATGCATTCTGCCTGCTGCACATCCTCTGCCGTCAGCACGTTTTTAGCGCCGTCTGCCCCCTGGGTCTCCACCTTGACCGGGATTCCCATCTGCTTTCCTTTCATGTCCAGGCTCTCTGCCGCCATAAAGGTATGCGCAATGCCGGTCGGGCAGGCCGTAATAGCAAGCACGCGATAGCCTTCCCGCGGCTGCTCCTGTGCTTTTTTCTCATTTTTCCCGTCCAGCTCATCTTCCTTCTTATCAATCATCCCGATAAACTGTTCCGGTGTTTCCGCTTTGACAAGCGCTTCCTTAAATTCCGTGTCCATCAGGATTGTGGACAGCTTTGCCAGCGCTTCCAGATGCACGTTTGCTCCGGTTTCCGGCGCTGCAATCATAAAAATCAAATCTGCCGGCTCGTCATCCAGCGACTCATAATCCACGCCGTCTTTCACGACCATCGCCGCCAGTCCCGCATGCTTTACTGCCGCGCATTTTGAATGCGGTATTGCAATTCCTTCCCCGATTCCGGTCGTTCCTTCTTCTTCGCGTGCAAGCACGCCCTTTTTGTATGCTTCCCTGTCATACAGGTTTCCTGATTCTTCCATCAGGTGCGTCATGTAGTCAATTGCCTCTGCTTTGGAACCAACACTGGCATTGACATCAATTGCCCTGATATCCAGCAGTTCACTGATTCTCATTCTGGTCTCCTCCTAATCCATGTTTTTGCTGCCGGCTGTGCGCATCCTGCCGGTAACATGCAGCTGTGAAATTTGTTTTTGTTCCAGTATCTATCGCGATATTAATTTTTATATGTTTAGTATATCACGTAAATCATTATTGTCAATTTCTTTTTGACGAAAATAATTTTTTCCACAGATTATACAAATACAGCAGCTGATACCGAACAAAAGAGGCTCGTTTTCCAGCATTTTGCACAGACGCTCTTTGAAAATGGAACCGTCCAGAGCGCATAACAGGCTTGCTGCAGCTTGTGTGCACTTCCATGCAATACCAGTACACCCCTGCACCCGGCCTGAATTTTTCATGCCCTGCCTAAGGCAGGTCTATGTAAAAATTTTTCATAAGAATCTCTGTTTTTTCGTTTGGCAATAATTTTTTTCTCATTTCGGATTACAGCTTTTCATCTGCAATCAGGCTCTCACAATAGCTTGTCCGGTCGTAGCTGCGCTCCTGCCCGACGGTCAGAAACAGATACAGCACTTCAATCACGGTCATTGCCGATACCCTGGAAAAACAGATTTCGTTTAAAAACAGCTTTTCCCGCGTTGCTGTCTGGATATGGTAATCCACAATGCTGCCGACCGAAGAATTCGGGTTATTGGTAATGCCGACGGTCACGACTCCGTTTTTCTTTGCTTCCTGCACCATTTTCACGACCTGGCGCGATTCCCCGGAATTGGAAATAGCTATCATAACATCATCCCTTCCCAGGGACAGCGAAAACGCCAGCTGCGTTTCCCATATCGTTCCTGCCACAGCCTTTATCCCGATTTCATTAAATTTGAACGAGCCGTCCAGCGCTGCCGGTATGGTATTTCCGACTGCCACAAACTGCACAATCCTTGCAGACTTGATGTAATCCAGTATCGTATTCAGCTGCTTTTCGTCCATCAGGGAAAAGGTCTGGCGAAGCTCGTCTATTTTATTCGCCAGGATATTCTGCAGGGACTGCCCGATATCGGCTCTTGAAATATGATTGGAAACAGGCACTTCCAGCCCGCTTTCCACAATCTCCTTCGCAAGCCTGATTTTCATCTGATGAAATCCTTCCACATCGCATTTATGGCAGAACCTCGTAACCGTGGCCACACTCGTGCCACAGGCCTGGGCCAGCTCGCCGATGGTCATATTGACAACTTCCTTATGATTCTGTATCAGATAATTTGCTATCTTTTTTTCCTGTTCAAAAAAACTGTCGTATAAAATATGTATGGTGTCCATGACAGACTTCTGCTTTTCCATGCTTCTCCTCCTGTACGAAAATGATTTTCATGCCTTTTTCATTTTATCTTAGCGGATTGTGCAAATTTGTCAAGGCCGGGAAAACTTCCGGCCTGCTCCGTCCAGGCAAAAGCATGGGGGCTGCCGCAGAAACAATGTCTGTTTCATGCGGCAGCCCCCATCCAGCTTTCATTATTTTTAATTTTTATTATTTTCCACCTGCTTTTACAACCGGAATCCATACCTCATACTTTGCGTTCTGCGGGTCTGCATTCAGGTATACTTCAATATCCGGCGCATTTGCATACTCATACCCGGACGCCGGCAGCCACTCCGTGACAATGCGCCGTTCCAGCTCCTGCAGGGACGCGTTTGTGCCCGAACCGGGAAATACCGCCCAAGTAGCGGCAGGCACTTCATAGGCTTCAAAGCCTTCACATTCCCTGGATGCAGAAACTGCTATAAAATATTTCCATTCTTCCTGGTCGCCGCATGCGCTGACGCCTAACAGGCCCATCGGCTGTGATTCCATCAGCCCGGCCAGCTTGCGTATGGTACCATCCGATGCGGCTTTTTCCCACATCGCCGGAACTGCCATAAAGTTGTCCTCTATGTTTTTGCTAAGCGGCATGGACACTCCTAAAATGCGGAATGCCTCTTTTGTTTCAATCCGATACTCCATTGCCTGAGCTCCTTTCACTGTTATCTGAAAGGCAATCGGAGAATACGATTTGACAGATACCCCTTCTTTTCCTGCCACAGACGGTGCGATTCCATGAACGGACTGAAATGCACGGTTAAATGCCGTCGGCGACTGATACCCGTATTTCGCAGCAATCTCAATAATTTTCCGGCTGCCCTCCTGCAGGTCTGATACCGCCCTGGACATTTTCCTTCTGCGGATATATTCCGACAGCGTAATCCCGGCCATATAAGTAAACATCCGCTGGAAATGATAAGAAGAACAGCAGGCTATCCTGCCAAGCTGCTCATAGTCCACGGTATCGGTCAGGTGTTCTTCGATATAATCCATCGCTTCATTTAATCTGTCTATCCATTCCATTGCTTCTCCTGCTCCTTTCACTGTGATTGTAGCATTCTGCGCGGTTTGTTTCCTCTCTTTTTGTGCACAAAATTAAGAGCTGGCTTCAATCTCATCCATTGTAATACATTTAATAGCATCAAACTGTTTTAACTGCTTATCGTTTGTTAAAAATAAATCGCATCTTTCCAGACATGCTGCCGCTAGCTGCAGGGAATCCATTCCTTTAAATGCTTTATAGTCTGCCCTGATTCGTGCTGCTTTATCAGCCACAATTTTATCAATATTCACAATCTCAATGCTGAGCACTCTGATAAGCCGTTCAACTTATAAAACGAAATCGAAATTCACTCTTTCAAAACTACTGGCAGCCATATTTTATGATACCTCTATTGCAAATATAATATGACTCATTCTTCTTACAATGCCGAAAACACCAGAATCGCAGCTCCCAGCACCACAAGCACGATGCCAGCCGCACGGTTCAGTACCGCCGGTTCTGCCTTATTTGCAAACACGGCTGCCACTCTTGCCCACAGAAACGTGAATACGACACACAGGCACCAGACAAGCCAGTCCGGTGCTCCTCCGATAGCAAAGTGCGACATGGCCCCGGTCAGCGCTGTAAACGTCATTATAAATACGCTCGTCCCGACTGCGGTTTTCAGTTCATATCCGAGCACGCCTGTCAGTATAAGGAGCATCATCATACCGCCGCCTGCCCCGATAAAGCCGCAGATAAAGCCAATCAGCGTGCCGCTGACGGCCGACTGGATGGCCCGCCTGCGCGGTGAAACTCCCTGCATCGTTTCTTTGGTTGTCATAACCGGCCTTACGATAAATTTTACGCCAAGCAGAAATGTCATGCACACCGAAAAATTCCCCATGGCTGCCGGCGGGACCAGGCTTGCAATATAGCTGCCGGCTACGGTAAACAGCAGGACACTGGCCATCATAATAAGGCCGTTTTGGATATCCAGGTTTTTATTTTTTCCGTATGTATACGCCGATACGGCGCTTGCCAGCACATCCGACGACAAGGCAATTCCAACCGCCATATAAGGCTCCATATCCAGAAACGTTATCAGCATCGGGCTGATAACCGCAGCTGCACTCATGCCCGCAAAGCCTGTCCCAAGCCCGGCTCCCATGCCGGCAAAAAACGTAACCATCATTATGATAAAAAATTCCATTTTTTCACACCCTTCCATCTGTCTTATTACTCCGGCGGTTAAATATCGACGAATTTTACGAAGAATCAATTTTCATCCGCAAGGCGGAAGAATGAGTTGCAGCGAGTGCTGCAACGATTGATGACAACGCGGCAGATGGAAATTTAAGCAGGTAAAAACGTCGATATTTAACTGCCGGAGTAATACCATAGTACATCTGCCTGATAGAACCTGTCAATGCTTATAGAAAAGTTCAGTTACTGGTCACGGAGTGAACAGTAACAAAGTTCACAAAAAAATCACTTTCTATTGCTTCCAGAACTTCTTTCGCATATACTGAATGAAAACCCTGTTATCTGCCACCACGAAAGGATTACTCCCATGAACATACTCCTTATTGCCATCAGCGCAAAATACATCCATTCCAATCCAGCCGTATTTTCGTTAAAAGCATGTACCGGCGAATACAGCGGCCTTGTAAACATTCTGGAATTTACCATCAACCAGCAGCCTTCTTTCCTGCTGCAGGAAATTTACAAAAAACGCCCGGATGTCATTGCTTTTTCCTGCTACATCTGGAACCGCACCCTGCTGGACGGGCTTATCCCGGACCTGCATCAAATCCTTCCTGATGCGGACATCTGGGCCGGCGGGCCCGAAGTTTCCTACGACGCGCCGCAGGTTATCCGGAACTGGCAGCTGCGCGGCGTGATGACAGGCGCCGGGGAAGGTTCGTTTTACAGGCTTGTATCAGCTTATGCAAAGGGCACTGCCGCATCCCTGCCAGCCATTTTAAGACAGGAAGACGCGCCGCGGATAACACTGGCGCAGATTCCGTTCTGGCAGGAAAGCATTCCGGATTTAAGCAGCCGGATTATCTACTACGAAAGCAGCCGCGGCTGCCCGTTTTCCTGCAGCTACTGCCTGTCTTCGATTGAAAAGACCATGGATTTCCGCCCGGCCAGCCAGGTATGCCGGGAACTGGATTTCTTTTTAGAGCGGCGCGTCTTGCAGGTAAAATTTACCGACCGGACCTTTAACTGCAAAAAAGCGCACGCCCTGCCGATTCTTTCGCATATTCTGGAACATGATAACGGGATTACCAATTTTCATTTTGAGATATCCGCTGACCTTTTGGACGGCGATTATTTCGCACTGCTGCGTCAGATGCGCCCGGGAGCCGTGCAGCTGGAAATCGGCGTGCAGTCGGTCTGTGCGCGGACAATTACAGAAATCGGAAGAAACATGGATTTTGACAGGGTATCACAGGCCGTGCGGCTGATACATTCCTGGAACAATATTCATATACATTTAGATTTGATTGCAGGACTGCCGTTTGAGGATTTTCACACCTTTGAACATTCTTTTAACGAGGTCTATGCCTTGCAGCCGCAGCAGCTGCAGCTGGGCTTTTTAAAGGTGTTAAAGGGCTCTGGCATGGAACGGCAGGCTGCAGGGTACGGGCTTTGCCATACAAGCCTTCCGCCTTATGAAGTGCTCTGTACCAGATGGCTTTCCTATGAAGATATCTGCCGCTTAAAACAGGTGGAAGCTGTTTTGGAAACGTATTACAACAGCGGGCAGTTCGCACATGCGCTGGCATATTTAGAACGCTTTTTTGATACGCCGTTTTCCATGTACGAATCGCTTGGCCGCTGGCACGAAACACACGGCTGCACCGGCATCCAGCCGTCGCGCCTGCGCAAATATGAAATTCTGCTGGAATTCGGGACAGGCTGCGCAGACAGCCTGGCGGCTTTCAAAGAACGCCTGGTTTACGACCTGTACCTGCGGGAACATATGAAAAACCGCCCGGGCTTTGCGCCTTCCTTAGATAAATGGAAAAACACGATTCATGACATCCTGCAGGAAGAAGCCCGGATGCATGCATGGTTCCCGGAATTAGCGGCCTGCAATTACCGGGCGCTGGTAAAAGCCCTGCATGCGGAAGTGTTTGAAACCATTTTTGAAAAGCCTTCCGTTGTGCTGTTCTGCTATGAAACACGCAGTCCGCTGACCCATAACTGCATGACCAGAATCATACCGCTGGCGGAATAAAAATATTCCCTACACAGAGAGCCGGAAATCCTCGATTTTCTGCCGTATCACATTTTCCGGCTCCCGCCCTGATTCCTTTTCCAGCAGCATCTGCTCCAGATCATTGTCGTGCACAATCAGGATGAGCTTTTTCTCCAATGCCCACAGCTCCCGCACGGTATAATAAGCACTGTCACTGACACCCCTGCGCGCTATGAGCATTCCAAACAGCCCTGTACCGTGCGCTTTCAGGTAATTGGACAGCTGCAGGATATCTTTTCTGGACACATTCTGGCTGTAGTTTTTGGCATCTGCCACAATATAATCCGCCCCGTACCGGGAACGCAGAAATGCCCAGAATCCGGTATCACAGTAGTTCGGAAAAATAAAATCCCTGCGGTTTGCATGCATAGCATCTGATTTTTCCGTCAGCGGCAGGGACAGCGGCGGGCAGAACAGATACGATAAGATATCCCCGACGGTTTTCTGGTAACTGTTCCAGTCTGCTTTTCCCGGCACGCAGCTCCACAGCCGGTCGATATATTCCTGCTCCGGCGTCTGGCTGTCACCGTCCGATGGCCGGCAGGGCCGCAGCGCAGAGGTAAAGACCGGATGCCCTGCCTGTTCAATCTGTTCCCGAAAAACAGACCAGATATAGTCCCTGTCCCAGATTTCAGCCTGGTATTCTTCCAGCATCATGCGCAGCCTGTCTGTCAGCACGCCCGGAAACAGCAGCACGCATTTTGCACCCGGCACGAAATGCTGTATCTGGGCAAGCCTGGACATGACACGCAGGATTCTGTCATAGGTAAACGACGGCACAAATTTCACCTCGATAGCCAGCTGCTCCCATCCTTCCCCGTCCTGCGACTGCCGTTCTGCCAGAAGGTCAATCACCTGTCCTTCCTGAATCCGCTCATCCAGCCTTACATTCCGAAACCGCTCATTCCTGCATAAAATACCATACATGTATTGTTCAAAGTCATAGCCAGTCAGAGCCATACCGGTACGCTGCCTGCTGCATGTGCTGCATTCCAGCCTGAAATTGCTCATATCCCTGCTGCCGCCCGGCGCACCTGGAAACGCACGGCCAATTTGTGCATCTTCAAACGTTATTTCTTTTCCGCAAACAGAACACCTTGCCCCATCCCTCTCAAAGAGAGCTCTTTTGATATCTTTCACGCTGCTTTTCATCCTTTCCCTGTGCTGCTTTTTTCTTTTGAATTTCCCTGACACGTCTGCTTCTATTTTCTTTGTTTTCTGAAGTTTTGTATGTTATCTGTCAGATTTCATTTGTCATAGGCTGATTGTAGCATGAACCGGGAACAGGTGTCAAACAGGTTTTAGGGAAATAGCACAAAAACTGATTCGTGACTTTCTGCCACTCATATGCTATAATCTGAGAATCAGACAAAAGGAGGAGGCCACATGAAAACAGACATTCAGATTGCACAGGAAGCAGAAATGATTCATATCAGGGAAGTTGCCGCCAGATACGGGATTGCCGAAGATGATTTAGAGTTATACGGCAAATACAAGGCAAAGCTTTCCGATGAACTCATTGAAAAAACAAAGCAGAACAAAGACGGAAAGCTGATTCTTGTAACAGCCATTAATCCAACTCCGGCCGGCGAAGGAAAGACCACCACAAGCATCGGCCTGAGCCAGGCATTTGGAAAGCTTGGCAAAAACTGCCTGCTTGCCCTGCGGGAGCCGTCACTCGGCCCATGCTTTGGCATCAAAGGCGGTGCCGCTGGCGGCGGTTATGCACAGGTGGTGCCAATGGAAGACTTAAACCTTCATTTTACAGGCGATTTCCATGCGATTACAGCCGCGAACAACCTGCTTGCGGCGCTTCTCGACAACCATATCCAGCAGGGAAATGCCCTGCAAATCGATACAAGGCAGATTGTCTGGAAACGCTGCATGGATATGAATGACCGCGCGCTGCGAAATATCGTCGTCGGGCTCGGTACCAAATCCGACGGTTTTGTGCGGGAAGACCACTTTGTTATTACTGTTGCAACCGAAATCATGGCAATTTTATGCCTGGCTTCTGATATGGCCGATTTGAAAAAGCGTCTCGGGGATATTATTGTCGGATATAATTACAGCGGCGAGCCTGTCACGGCCGGACAGCTTCAGGCTGTCGGTGCAATGGCTGCGCTTTTAAAGGATGCCTTAAAGCCGAACCTGATTCAGACACTCGAGCATACCGGCGCTATCGTCCATGGCGGGCCGTTTGCCAATATCGCGCACGGCTGCAATTCCATCCGCGCTACCAAAACAGCGCTGAAAATTGCAGATTATGTCATTACCGAAGCCGGATTCGGTGCAGATCTCGGCGCAGAAAAATTCTTTGACATCAAATGCCGCAAGGCCGGGCTCAAGCCGGATGCTGTCGTACTTGTAGCTACCGTGCGTGCACTGAAATACAACGGCGGCGTGCCGAAAAACGAGCTTTCTGCCGAAAACCTGGATGCGCTGAAAAAAGGCATCTGCAACCTGGAAAAACATATTGAAAACCTGCAGAAATACCAGGTGCCAATCGTCGTCACTTTAAATTCCTTCCTGACCGATACACAGGCAGAGTATGAGTATATCCGCAGCTTCTGCGAAGAAAAAGGCTGTGAATTTGCATTATCCCGCGTCTGGGAAAAAGGCGGCGGGGGCGGAATCGAGCTGGCAGAAAAAGTACTGAAAACACTCGAAGAAAAAACATCTGCATTCCAGCCGCTCTACCCGGATGACATGCCATTGAAAGAAAAAATACGGACCGTTGCCACCGAAATTTACGGTGCCAGTGACATTGCCTGCACACCGGCCGCCGAAAAGACACTGGCAAGGCTTACCGAGCTTGGCTTTGGAAACCTGCCTGTCTGCATTGCAAAAACGCAGTATTCGCTTTCGGACGACCAGTATAAGCTTGGACGCCCGTCTGGCTTTACCGTTACCGTGCGGGATGTATACGTCAGTGCCGGGGCCGGGTTTGTCGTCGTCCTGACCGGAGCCATCATGACCATGCCGGGATTGTCCAAAACTCCGGCTGCTTATGGAATTGATGTAGACGAACACGGGAAAATAACCGGATTGTTTTAATGCCTGCTATAAAAGAAGAACGTAACGAATGAAAGACTGGCTGCTGCACGCTGGATGGAATCCGTTTTATCCAGTTGTGCTGGCAGATGAAGGATTAAAAAAAGGGGCTGTCACATGAAAGAAAATGATACAAGATATCGATGGTTTCAATCGTTCTTTTAGACGATATCTTGTATCTGTTTTACTTCATGTGACAGCCCCAGTTTTGTCAGCCCTCTTTTTTATTCTTACCAATACTTTCTGACCACTTCTTCCGATTTCTGTAAAGGAAGCTGCATTTTTCATTTCTTCAATTGCTGCGCACACATCAGCCGCCTCCTGTCCTTTGGGATATTTCAGCGGCTTTTACTGTTCCCTGCTCTTATCTACATAGGAATATGCGTTCGAAATCTTCGCATTCTCCGCCGTCAGCTCTACCGGTTCCCGGTAATAAGCGATAACCGGCGTGCCGACTGGCAGAATCTGGTACAGCTTCTCTGCCAGGTCACCCGGCATATTGATGCATCCATGCGAACCGGACGTCTTATAAATATCCTTGCCAAAATCACTTCTCCAGCTGGCATCGTGGAATCCGACATTGTAGGCAAATACCATAAAGTAGTCTACATCCGATGCATAGTTTTCGCCCTTGAGCGTTGCATCCCGCTCTTTGTAAATAATTTTAAACAGCCCGTCCGGCGAACCCCAGCTGCGGCTGACATTTCCTGTCACGACATCCGATTCCAGCTTTAATTTTCCATTGTCATAAAAATACATATGCTGGTTCGTATAGTCTATCTCAATATAAGTATTTCCAATATCGTATGTTTCGCTCTTTACTTCTGCGGTCTGATTAAACACCGGTTCCCGCTTGATTGTCTTTCCTGAACTGATTTCAGATAAAATCTGCGCTTTTTCTTTATCCTTGTCAATTACCCAGCCATAATCGCCGCCACCGATTTTGACCGTATCGCCAAGGGTCGTCTTAAATTTGCGCACATCGCCATAAGTATTATATTTGCTTGCAAGATACTGGACATAATGAGTGACCTTGGATTCATCCAGTATCACGGAATAATCCGCGCCTACCGTAATCCATTCCTTGATTTGTTTCGCATCCAGCACTTCCCCGTTTTCCCCGACATCGTACTTGATTTTTGTATGCAGATAGGAATTGATATTTTTCAGTGCCTTTTTCAGCTTTTTATTATTGGATTTTACTTTCGGCTCCTCATATACGTCATCCGTCAGCACCAGCTTTGTCTCGCCCATGTCCACGGCCTTCCTTGCCAGCTTCTGTACATCCTTCAGGCGTATCTGGTTTCCTTTCTCTGCTTCTACCAGCTCATATCCGGTGTCTGATTCCCTGAGATAGGCATCCTGTGGTTTTTTAATATAGCTGTCCGAAAAGCATTCCAGCTGTGACACAAGCTTGTCCAGCTTCTGCTTATTATAAGAAGCAGATACTTCCAGATCCACATTTTTTTCGCCTTCACGGCCCGTAATCCACTTATAATTGTCCTGTTCTTCCAGAATATCGCTGATTTCCGTGCCAGGCACATACACATAATCAATATCCGGCCCGATAATCTGATACTTTTCCCCGTCCCGGGTTTCCACCGTAAAAATATAATCCGCAACTTCCTGTGCTACTTTATCCTCTGCTTCCTCTACTGTCATCTTATCGACCGCAATTCCATTCAATACTGTTCCTGGAAAAAAATGCTCTTTATAGTAAGATGCCGTATAAAAATAGCAGACCAAAAGTGCAATCAGCAAAAAACATGTAATGATGCTCATAAATATCAGTGCAGACTTTGCTGCCGACTTCTGCTTTCTCATTTTAAATACCCTCTTTCCCAGGCTTCGCGCATCCTGTGCGGCTGATTCCTGCTGCGCACCTGCAGGAAACTGCCCCGGAATGCGGGCTGCCCGTTTCTCGTACTTTATTTTAACAGAATCCGAGCCTTTTGGCTACCTTGCTTTTGCAGTAAAACACCGCTCATAATTAAAATGCGTGATATAAACTGCCAAAAATAAGGTAAATCGACATTTTTTTATCTTCTGTCCATTTTGCACAAAATATACCGCATCAAATCTAACAGATTCCGGCATCAAATCGCCCTGGAGTTCCCCAAAGTTAAAGTTCCCCGTTTCCCCTGATATTGTATTCTGACAGAATGATTTGCCTAAAATGTAACAATTCTGTGACATTTCAAATATTATTTTCACTTAGTAGAAAAACCAAGAATACAGCTCCACATCCAGCTTCCGACTTAACCTTGATACAGCCGCCTTGCATGGTAACAATTTAAAATCGTTTGAATATGCTTCCCTGATGCTGTTCCGGAATTTACTCTGCTGATACAGCCAGTCCGCAAATTCTTTCGGCAGAGAAAGAAACGGAAATAAGAAAACCGCTGTTGCATGGTTGTGTGTGTTTCCATGCAGCAGCAGTTTTGTGCTGGCGGTATTCAGCTGAAAACGTGGCTTAATAAACTGAAAGCTTCCTGTGTTTTAGTTTTTCTTCATATCCAGCCTTTTTGCACTTTCTTCAGCCATTTCTGCTTCAACATCATAGCCATTTTTACGAAGTTTCTCAGCAATTTCCTGATACAGCTTATATGCATCCCTGTCCTTCCCTATTTTTTCATATAGCATCGCCTTACAATATAACTCATCATAAAAATGTGTTCCTATTGCA
>CAJTSV010000104.1 GCA_910579075.1 uncultured Eubacterium sp. | reverse complement strand
GTAGCAAAGAGTATTGTTCAAAAGGCGGTCATCCTCAACGACTAAAAGCCTCATAGCTTCACTTCCTTTCCCTTATTAGGGTAACATGAAAATGTCACAGAAATATCACAGATATTTTATCCCGCAAAAGTTAATCTAATTTTAGGGAATTAGCACACATAAATCAATTCTAAAATGAAAACAGTGAGGAAACATAACCGCAGCAAGCATAGGGAGTGTGGCCACACTCCCGGAAAACGGCCTGCCCCGGCCCCAGCCGGGCCGTGTCCGTTTTGCTTGTTGGGATAGTCCCAAACCCTTATACAGAATTATACAGAACAGAGGCAATATCCGCAAGGGCATGGCAGCCACGGCAATATATTCTGTCAAACTGATTATCGAAAAATCTGCTCCAAAGCACAGAAATAAGAGAATGGCAGAAGTCAGGGGTCAGGCGTAGAAAAAGCAGCTCCCGGAGGTATTGAAAACACAGTCCAACATCGGTTTTCCCGACGCAGGTTATTCCAACGCCGGTAAATCAGACGCTAACTGCGGTTCTTCGTAGATGGTGTACTCCGCTCCCCGCAACCGTCCTCGGCTGTCCCGCTCCCTTGTCCGCACGATATATCCAGCCCGTTCCAACTCATGGACAGCCTGACGGATGGCGTCGATCTGCTCCCGGTTGATGCAGGCCAGCCCTTGCAGGGTGTAGTCCCACTTTTCCGGGAGACTAAGCATCTGCGACAGCAGGCCCTTGGCCTTTAAGGACAGTTCCCGGTTTCGCAAGTGGTGATTGGACATGACTGTGTAATTTGTGTTCTTCGCATCATGAAATACTATCATTTCTGCTCCTTTCAGCGCATAAAGCGACGTTCCCAGCCAAAGCGAGGCGGAGAATGCCGCTTTTTGTTTCGTACATACCATGCTTGCCTGCCGTCCATACCCATTGATTTTCTTGTGTTTTGAGAAGTATCGTTATCTAACGCCGTCTTTTGACCGCCCAAGCTTTAAGGAAATGTCGTCGGACATTGAAAAAGGGCTTGTAAAGACCGTCATTGTCAAAGACTTATCACGCTTCGGCAGGAACTATATTGAGGTCGGTTATATCTCTCATAATAATTTCTACGGCATCTTCCAGGGAAATATCTTCTTTCAGTATTTTTTCAGGAATGATGCCAATCCAGTCCTTCTCTTTCCACCAGAGACGCATTTGTGCTTCTCCAAAATCATTTTTGTTCCTTTTCGTTTTATGCCGTTTTACGGTTTCTTCAAATGAAATATCGTAATAATATGCATAAATATCTGCTCCAAACAGTTCTGCTGCTGTCTCAAAAAGCGGCTGATACCAGCCTGCATTCAGGATTCCTTCCAAAATAACATGACTGCAATGCGCCTTTCCCCATTCCAAAAGCCTCACAAGCAAAGGCAGCGCAGGCGTGTCTTTCCCGTCATGCACGCAAAGCATCTCACGCCTGACCATATCCTGGGCAATCAGAAACGTGCCGCTCCCCAGCTTCTTTTGCAGCTCTTTTGCCACGCTTGATTTTCCACTTCCCGAATTTCCGCGAAGGATAATTAATACAGACATTTTTTTCTCCAATCTTTCTTTTTTTATTCAGCCCCTGTTCAAAACCAGCGCAAAATGTTACAATAATCCAATACACTGTAAATGCCCCACACAGCCACCGCATTTACAGTCCCTGGCACAGGACAGCTCTGCTGTCCAGCAGCAATAAAACGAAAGGACAATCAGACAAATGCAGGAACACATCGAAACAATGGAAGATTACAAAGAGGAACTGGAAGCTTCCTTCCGCCAGATGAAAGAAGGCGACCTTGTGACCGCTACGGTTATTGCCGTTACCGAAGAAGAAGCGACGCTGGATTTAAAATATTATGCACCGGGCATTATCCGGGCAGCCGATTTGAGCGACGACCCGGACTATCACATTCTGGAAGAACTGCATCCTGGAGACGAAATCCAGGCAACCGTTATCCGCATGGACGACGGCGAAGGCAATATCCTGCTTTCCAAAAAAGAAGCAAACCAGATGCTTGGCTGGGACATCTTAAAAACAGCCATGGACAATGAAACCATCCTGACCGTGCGCGTCAAAGAGACCGTCAATGCAGGCGTTATCGCCTATGCCGAAGGACTGCGCGGCTTTATCCCGGCTTCCCAGCTGAGCCTGGATTATGTGGAAGACACATCTTCTTTTGTCGGAAAAGACCTGGACGTGCGCGTCATTACCGCAGACCCGCAGAAAGAAAAGCTCGTCCTGTCTGCCAAATCCGTGCTGCGGGAACGGGCTGAGGAAGAACGCAGCCACCGAATTTCCATGCTTGTGCCTGGCACGGTTGTGGACGGAAAGGTTGAAAGCCTGACAAATTACGGTGCCTTCGTCAATATCGGAAACGGCCTGACTGGGCTTGTGCATGTTTCCCAGATATGCACGCGCAGAATCCGCAAGCCTTCCGAGGTGCTCAAGGAAGGCCAGGACGTGCGTGCCAAAATCCTGAACACAGACAACGGCCGGATTGCACTGAGCATCCGTGCCCTGGAAGAATCACCGGAACGCAGTGCGGATGAACAGGACGCACAGGCAGTGGAATACCATTCCGGGGAAGCTGCTACGACTTCCCTTGGCAGCCTGATTGCAAAGCTGAACCTGAAATAACCCCATACAGGAAAGTTTCAGGCTGCGCATCAGGCATCAAAAGGCATCTGGTTTTTTGCGCCAGATGCCTTTATACAGCTGTTTTACCTTTTTATATTCTGCATGATAATCACTTTCATGATTCTAATCCGAAAATTTTCCAGAATTTTTTATATTTTACAGCAAAGCTTACTGTTCCAGTTTCCTGCATGCTTTCTGGAAAAATTTCTCATTTTCAATTACAAAACGCTCATGCGTGCCCTGTCCAATCAGGCCTGCTTCATCAAAAGCCTGTACATCAAAGACCAGCCTGCGCCCGTCGACCTCGACCAGCTTGCTGATGCAGCGCACATGCATCCCGACCGGCGTCGCCGATACATGGCTGATTGTCAGCGCCGTGCCGACTGTGCCGCTGCCTTCTTCCAGATGCTCCTGCACGCTTTTGAGACAGGTTTCTTCCATTAATGCAGCCATTGCAGGTGTTGCAAATACTTCCAGCGTGCCGCTGCCGACTGCCGCTGCTGTATTTTCCCTTACCACTTCCCTGCTTATTTCATTACTGATTCCAACCGTCAGCATAACAATCTCCCCTGTTTGCAGTCTGCAAATATGACTCCCGGCTTATACCCTTGATAAATATTCGCCTGTTCTTGTGTCAATTTTAATCGTGTCACCCTGGTTTACAAATAACGGCACGTATACCGTAGCACCTGTTTCTACGGTTGCAGGCTTGGTAGCGCCTGTTGCAGTGTCGCCTTTGACACCCGGTTCTGTTTCAGCAATTTCCAGTTCTACGAATAATGGCGGCTCTACGGCAAACACTTCGCCATTATAAGAACAGATTTTTACCATTTCGTTTTCTTTGACAAATTTCAGTGCATCGCCAATTGTCGCTGTGCCAATCGGAATCTGGTCATAAGTCTCTACATCCATAAAGTAATACAAATCCCCGTCGGAATACAGGTACTGCATGTCTTTGCGGTCAATGCGTGCCTGCGGGCACTTATCTACCGGACGGAATGTTTTTTCCACAACGCCGCCGTTTTTGATGTTCTTTAATTTTGTCCTGACAAAAGCAGCTCCTTTTCCCGGTTTTACATGCTGAAACTCAATAATCTGAAAAATATTCCCTTCAAACTCAATCGTAATTCCGTTTCTAAAATCTCCTGCTGAAATCATTCGATATTTCCTCCTTAAAACTGTCTGAGCCGAACACTCGCATTTTTTCTATCTTATCTTTCTATTTAAAATTATAAGAGCTTTACACTCACTTTTCCTATCATATAATAAACAGGCTTAATTTTCAACTGTTTTTTTTCAGAAATAACCAGACACCTTGCAGTTTTTTTAAATCAGCAGCAGGTTTTATTTTTCCAGTTCATGAATCATATCGACGCGTATTTTATGACGGCCGCCTTCAAATTCTGCATCCAGATATGCCTTTACGATATCCTTTGCAGTTTCGATGCCGACAATCCGGGAACCGAATGCAAGTATGTTTGCATTGTTATGCTGCTTTACCAGGCGCGCCGTCGTCGTCTCTGAACACACCGCTGCACGCACACCCTTTATTTTGTTTGCAGCGAGCGAAATGCCAACACCCGTGCCGCAGATTAATATGCCGCAGTCCGCTTCCCCGGCTGCAACGGCACGGCCTGCCTTCGCCCCGATTTCCGGGTAATTGCAGCTTTCTGTCGTATCTACGCCAAAGTTCACCACTTCATGTCCGAGTTCTTCCAGGTATTTTACAATCTCCCGTTTCATATCCGGTGATGCGTGATCATTTCCGATAATTATTTTCATTCTGATTCCCTCTCCTGTATTCCTTTATTTATGACTTATCGTTTCTATTTTCCAGGCTCCCTGAAACCGGGCTGGCTTTCTGGTTCTTTTTCAGCCATTTTCTGTAAAAATGCAGCACCAGCTTTTCCGGATAACGTTTTAAGATTATCTGGATTTCTTCTTTCGGATGAATTGGCTTTACAAGCACCGTGCGGATGCCGGCCCGGTTTGCTCCCCATATATCCGTAAAAATCTGGTCTCCGACAAACAGCGTATTGCGGGCATCTGTGTGCATCAGCTTCATGGCTTTTTGATAGCCCGCGGTGCCCGGCTTGTGTGCATCAAAAATCATGCATGCCTGGATGGATTCGTTAAACATGCGGACCCTCGGCTCTTTGTTATTGGATAGCAGGCAGCATCTGTAACCCAGCTTTTTTAAATGCGCAAACAGCCGCTTCGCACGTGCGTCCGCCGCAGCCCCATGCGGTACCAGCGTATTATCAATATCAAAAATCACGCCCCGGTAACCCTCTCGATACAATTGGTCAAAATCAATCTGATAGGCCGAATCTGCATATTCGCCCGGATAAAATGTTTCTAACATCCAGTTCCTGCTTTCTATTTATCCAGTATTTTTTTCAGTTCATCCATAAACGTATTGATGTCCTTAAATTCCCGGTAAACCGATGCAAAACGCACATAAGCTACCGCTTCGAGGTCTTTGAGCCGGTCCATGACAATTTCCCCGATAACCGTGCTTGGAATTTCTTTTTCTTCCTTATTAAATATCTCTGTTTCTATATCATCTACCAGTTTGTTGATTTCATTCACGGAAATCGGCCGCTTATGACAGGCACGCAGAATGCCGGCCTCGATTTTGGAACGGTCATACTGCTCCCTGTTGTTATCCTTCTTGATGACAATCAGCGGAATCGTTTCCACCTTTTCATAAGTCGTAAAACGCTTCTGGCATGAATCGCACAGTCTGCGGCGGCGTATGGAACTGTTATCATCCGCTGGCCTTGAATCAATGACCCTCGTATTATCCCTGCTGCAAAATGGACATTTCATGCTTGTTTCTCCCCTCCGTTTTCTCAAAAAGTATGCCTGCGTAACACTTATAGGCTCAGTTTAACCTTTTACGCAGCGGCTGTCAACGGGTTTTTCCATTTTCGCCCATCATAATTTATGGGTCGCTTCTTTTTCATCCACATCTACAAGAATAATTTCCGGCCCGATTTTTTTTACATCACACCATGGGATAAACAGCTCATATTCCCGGCAGAAAATACCAAAAAAATGCCCTGGGCCCGGCAGAATCAGTGCATTAATACATCCTTCCTTCTCATCCAGGTCAATGTCAATGACATTCCCAAGGCATTTGCAGTTTTTCATATTGATAACGTTTTTTTCCTGTAATTCTCGCAGGCGCATAGGCTAAACATCCGTTTTTTCTTATTATATGTGCAGCGCCTTTTTCTGCTACTGCTATACATTAAAGCGGAAGACAATCACGTCACCGTCTTTGACTACATACTCCTTCCCTTCCAGCCGTACCAGTCCTTTTTCCCGGACAGCCGCAATGCTGCCGCCTTCCACCAAATCATCATAGGAAACAACCTCAGCCCGGATAAAGCCGCGCTCAAAGTCTGTATGGATTTTTCCGGCTGCCTGCGGGGCTTTTGTTCCTTCTTTAATCGTCCAGGCCCTTGTCTCGTCTTCGCCGGATGTTAAAAAGCTGATTAATCCGAGCAGGCGGTAGCTTGCCCTTATCAGCTTGTCCAGCCCCGATTCTTTCAGGCCGAGTTCTTCCAGAAACATCGAGCGTTCCTCATCATCTAGTTCCGCAATTTCCTGTTCAATCTGCGCACAGACACAGAATACCTCGCTGCCTTCTTCCTGTGCCAGTTTTTTTACATCTGATACAAACGCATTGGAAGCACCGTCGTCTGCAAGGTCGTCTTCTACTACATTTGCCGCATAAATAACCGGTTTTGCTGTCAGAAGGTTATACGTCTTAAACCAGGCAAGCTCGTCCTCATCCCCGTCCAGTGCAAATGTCTTTGCCGTCTTTCCGTCTTCCAGATGCGCCCTGACAGCCTCTGCCAGCTTCAGCTCCTTTGCAAGCGTCTTGTCCATGCGTGCCTGCTTTGCAATTTTGGAAATCCTGCGCTCTAAAATCTCAATATCCGAAAAAATCAGCTCCAGGTTAATCGTTTCCATATCCCGGGCCGGATTGATGCTTCCGTCTACATGAACGATATTTTCATCCTCAAAGCAGCGCACGACATGCACAATCGCATCTACCTCGCGGATATTTGCAAGAAACTGGTTGCCCAGTCCTTCCCCCTTGCTCGCGCCTTTGACAAGCCCTGCGATATCTACAAATTCAATGACCGCCGGAACAATTTTTTTGGAATGGTACATCTCCCCCAGCCGGTCGATACGCTCATCCGGCACTGATACAATGCCCACATTCGGGTCAATCGTACAGAATGGATAATTGGCGGATTCTGCTCCCGCTTTTGTCAGTGAATTAAATAATGTACTTTTGCCTACATTTGGCAGACCGACAATTCCTAATTTCATTTGTCTATATTCCTCCTTAAAAATGCCTTGAAATATTCACTTTTGTAATTTATATATTTCTTCGAGTACCAATCCGAGTACCAATTTTAAATGATTTTGAGCATTTTTCAATATAATGCTTTATATTTATTGCTATATATAATAATTGAACAGGACTGTCGCATTAAGAAAAATAATACAAGATATAGATGGTATAAATCATTCTTCTATACTATATCTTGTATACATTTTGCTTAGTGCAACAGCCCCAGCCATACCTTCTTTAAAATAACAAATGGGATAGCTGAGCTGGTAACACTCCCAGTTATTTATATACCAGTCAAATCGTTATACGTAAATTCTCTACTTCCTCATAGGTCAGTCCAGTGTCTTCCACAATTTCATAAGTTGGCCTGTTACGTTTAATTCGTTTTTTTGCAAACTCCGCCATCTGCTCAGTCCATCGATTCTGCCAGAACTAAAATCCCGTCCTGCAGCTCAATCACGCCTTCTTCTTCCACAATCTCATTGCTGACAGCCAGCGACGAAAATCCGCCGAGCGTATGGCCGGTAAGCGGGTATTTGAATCCGGTAAGCGTTAC
The DNA here is from genome assembly GCA_910579075.1 of uncultured Eubacterium sp. Taxonomy (GTDB): domain Bacteria; phylum Bacillota; class Clostridia; order Lachnospirales; family Lachnospiraceae; genus Eubacterium_J. The sequence goes on along the minus strand of CAJTSV010000104.1, from coordinate 5,498 downwards.
GCCGGTAACCTGTGTGGTCAGCGGAATCAGGGAAACGTAAGTGCCGTACTGCTGCTCTTTTTTCAATACGGTCTTTTTGTGAATCAGACGGATCCGGTTATGCGCATCGGCCAGAAAGCAGGGAATGCCGCGTTCCATCGCCAGGCCAAGCAGGCGCACGCAGCCGAGCACATGGTCAAGCCTTGTTCCCGTGCCGCCTAAAATATGGATTTCCGTGCTGCCGCGTTCCATTGCCAGCTGCAGGGCCAGCTCGGTATCAACTGCATCCTTTTCCGGCCGGTATTTATGAAAGCGGATATGCGGGTCGCCGGAAAATGGCCGCAGCCTGTCCGGGTCTGCCGAATCAAAATCCCCAAGCACTTCGTCTGGACGGATGCCGCAGCGGGCAAAAAAATGGATGCCGGAATCTGCTGCAATCAGATAGTCAAAGTCCTGCTGTTTTAAATAATCCAGGGCAAACGCATCTTCTACCGTGCCGCCGGTTATAATCACCGTTTTCATAATCACTCCTTATTCCAATCAGTATTTCCTGCGCCCTTTCAGCTCCTCATACAGCAGCCTGTAGTTTTCGTACCGCACCGGGTGAATCTGCCCGCGCTCTACGGCCGCCTTCACCCCGCAGTCCGGCTCGCTGGCATGGCTGCATCCCAAAAACCGGCACTCCGGCTCAAACGGCTCAAACTCCTGGTAATAATGCCGCAGTTCTTCCTTTTCCATTTCCGGCAGAAACAGCGAGCTGAACCCCGGCGTGTCCATAATATAAGAGCTGCCTTCGATATAAATCAGCTGCGTATGCCGGGTCGTCTGCTTTCCGCGCTGGATTTTGCGGCTGATTTCCCCGGTCTCCATAAAAGCCTGCGGCTGCAGCAGGTTAATCAGCGACGATTTGCCGACACCGGAAGGCCCGGATGCTGCTGCCGTCTTTCCGGCTAACGCTTCCCGCAGCGTCTCGATGCCCGTCTCCTGCCTTGCACTTGTAAATAAAACCGGATATCCGCACTGTTCATAAATGCCAGCCAGCTGCTGCCGTTCGCCGCTGCTTAAAAGCTCCATTTTATTAAAGCAGATGGTAACCGGGATGCCGGAAAGCTGCATGAGAATCAGGTAACGGTCTAAAAGATTCAGGTTCGGCTGCGGGCTGGCAGCTGCAAATATGACAAGTGCCATGTCAATATTGGCAACTGCCGGACGCACCAGCTCATTTTTCCTCGGAAGGATTTTTTCCACATTTCCGGTTTTTTCTTTTTCGTCAATCACCGCAATTTCCACATTGTCCCCGGTCAGTGGCTTGATTTTCTGCTGGCGGAATACGCCTTTTGCCCTGCATTCATATATCCCGGCTTCTGCTGCATGCACATAGTAAAACCCGGAAATGCCTTTTACAATTTTTCCCTGCATATTCTATCCTGCCACATCCTGCAAATTTTTCTGCAATCCCAGGCACAGTGCGGCTGTCCTGCCAGCTTCCTGTGCCTGTTTCGTGTGCAGATTTTTATTTCTGTACAAACTGCACCGATTCGTCCTGCGTATGGGAATCCCCATCGTCTAATACCCATTCAATCGATATCGTTCCGGTGCTTGTCGTAATATCCTTGTTCGTCGATATTTTATACGGGAACGATGAAATCGGAACGCCGTCCCATCTTGCAATTTCCTTGCCGTTTGCATCTGCAAGGCTGATATTGGCAGAAATCACCATTTCGCTGCCCTGCGGCTCTTCGATAATATAGTCTTCCATCCGGTACAGGATTTCCTTTTTGCCAAGGCTTACGACAAAGCTTACCTGGCTTCCCGCACCGACGCTGGTTCCTGCTTCCGGTGTCTGGCTGATAATGCTGCCTTCCGGAATGACGTCGTCATAGGCTGATTCCGAGCTGCCTTTTTCCAGCCCCTTTGCTGCCAGGCGCTCGAGCGCTTCGGCCTCGGTGCATTTTTTAATATCCGGCACCTGTACCTGCTCAATGCCCTTGCTGATGGTAAGCGTGACCGTATCGCCTTTTTTGACCATGGCTCCTGCTCCCGGCGACTGGCGGATAACCGTGCCTTCCGGCGCTTCGGCATATTCATACAGGGAATCCGGATTGACGGACAGTCCCTTGGCTTCGAGCATATCCCTTGCGGTAGCTGCCGGATTGCCGACAACATTCGGTACTGCAAAATCAGCCGGGCCGCTGCTTACGGTTACCTGTACAACCGTACCCTTTTCGACCATTTCGCCTTCTTCAATATCCTGCCCGGCAATCAGCCCTTCTTCATATTCATCCGAAGCTATCGTGCCGAGCCTGCGAAGCTCCAGTCCTTTTTCTGTTAATTCCCTTCGTGCTTCGTCCAGTTCTTTTCCGGATAAGTCTATCATCTCGACCAGTTCTTCCTGTTCAGCAGCCGTATCGGTATTTTCTTCCGCTTTTGTGTCTGCATCGGTCTGGGAATCCGGTTCTTCCAGATCCGGGAATGACACATCCTCCTGCCGATTCTCTTTGTCTTTGGATGAAAACTGAAAACCGCCGAGCATGCTTCCAGCCAGATAGACAATAATTGCCACAATAATAACCGCTGCAACGACGCCCATAATCGTCACTGCTTTTTCCATTTTGGGATTTAAAAAACCGCCTTCTTCTTCCCCGTCGTCGTCATCTTCCTCATATGCTTCTTCCTGCCGCCTGCGCATGCCTGGCTCCTGCATCAGCTCCTGCCTGCCTGCGTGGATATGCGACGCTTCCTCGCGTATCTGGTCTACTTCGTCTGCGGAAAGCATGCGGGTTTTATCCTGCATAAAAGCCGGAGCCATTACGACAAAATCCTCATCCGGGCTTACAAGCGCATGGCGCAGGTCCTCTAAAAGCGCACTCATCGTATAATAGCGGCGGTCTGCACTTTTCTGCGTGCATTTTAAAATTATTTTTTCCAGGCTGACCGGAAGGTCCGGCACAAACCTGCGCGGGGATTCCATTTCTTCCTGTAAATGCTGGATGGCAATGGCAACCGTCGTGTCCCCGTCAAACGGCACCCGGCCTGTCACCATTTCATACATCACGATGCCAAGCGAATAAATATCACTCTTTCCGTCCACAAATCCATTCCTGGCCTGCTCCGGCGAAGAATAATGTACAGAACCCATGACATCCGAATGAATCGTATTGCTGGTTGCGGCCCTGGCTATGCCAAAATCCGTAACCTTAACCTTGCCCTCGGTCGAAATCATAATATTCTGCGGCTTGATATCCCGATGGACAATATTTTTATTATGGGCAGCTTCAATGCCGCGCCCTACCTGGATTGCAATGCTGATTGCTTCTTTATAAGACAGCTGCTGCTTTTTTTCAATATATGTTTTGAGCGTAATTCCCTCGACGTACTCCATGACAATATAATGAAGCCCGTCTTCGCTCCCTACGTCATAAATATTTACAATATTCGGATGCTCCAGCCCCGCCGCCGACTGGGCTTCCGTGCGGAATTTGGTTACAAAATTTACATCCTCCGCAAATTCCTGCTTGAGTACTTTAATTGCGACAAACCTGCCAAGGACATGGTCTTTGGCTTTATATACATCGGACATGCCGCCCGCACCTGCTTTGGCGAGTATTTCATACCGGTCTGCTATAAATTTCCCTTCTTCTAACATCTTTTCACCTCATCCGAAAACGGGTCTATGATAATTACAGATATATTATCTTTCCCGCCATTTTCATTGGCAGCAGCCACAAGCCGTTCCACACTTTCTACAATATCCCGCTGGCTGCACATGATTCTGCGGATCTCACTGTCCTCAATCATATTGGTCAGTCCGTCAGAACAGAGCAGGATGCGGTCACCCGGCCTTAAGCCGGCCTCAAAAAAATCTGCTTCGATATCCTGAAATGCGCCGACAGCCCTTGTAATAATATTTTTATCCGGGTGGACTCTTGCCTGGTCCTGATTCATTTCGCCCATGCGCACCATTTCCTGCACAAGCGAATGGTCCCTTGTTATCTGCGTAATGGACTGGTTTACGATATAAAGGCGGCTGTCCCCTACATTTGCGACATGCAGGCAGTCTCCCGCGACACAGGCCCCCACAAACGTGGTTCCCATTCCCCGAAGCCTTGGATTGCTGTCCGCAAGCCCCAAAAGGTCTGCATTGGCCTGCCGCAGCGCTTCCCCAAACAGGGCAGCCGGCTCGCACAGCGTGCTGGCTGCGATTGCTTTTACGACATATTCGACTGTATATCTGGAAGCAAAATCCCCTGCATTATGTCCGCCCATTCCATCCGCAACGATGAAAAGATTTGGCAGGTTTCCGACCGGGGTCTCAGATGTATAGATATAATCCTGATTCATTCCCCTGCGCCTGCCTATATCTGTCATGGAAAATGTCTTCATCTCTTACGCCTTCCTTTCACACAGTTTCTGTCCGTCCTGCCTGGCAGGACAGGAATTTTTTCCGTAACTGCCCGCATGCGCCATCAATATCGCGGCCCATTTCCCTTCTAATAGTAACATTTATTTTATTTTTTTCAAGTTTATTTTTAAAAGCCACGGCAGTACTGCTGTCCGGCTGTTCAAAATTCCTTTCTTTTACCGGGTTTACCGGAATCAGGTTTACATGGCAGTTTTTCCCGCCTAACAGTGCGCCAAGCAGCCGGGCATCTTCTTCCCCGTCATTTACGTCGCGTATCAGGCTGTATTCATAGGTCATGCGCCTTTTTGTCTGCGCAAAATAATAATCGCATGCCCGGATGACATCTGAAAGCTCATACTGCGCAGCCACCGGCATCAGCATGCGCCGCTTTTCCTGCTGCGGGGCATGCAGGGACAGTGCCAGCGTAATCTGCAGCTTTTTGTCTGCCAGCTCCAGAATGCGCGGCACAATCCCGCAGGTAGATACGGTAATGCTGCGCTGGCTTACATGCATGCCGTTTTCATCCGTCAGCAGTTCTAAAAAGCGCAGCAGGTTATCAAAATTGTCCAGCGGCTCCCCGGTTCCCATGACTACAACATTCGAAATGCGTTCCCCGGTGTCTTCTGCTATCCGGTATATCTGTTCGAGCATCTCCGAAGGCTCCAGGCTGCGCACAAGCCCGCCGATTGCAGACGCACAGAAACGGCAGCCCATGCGACAGCCGGCCTGGGAAGAAATGCAGACAGAATTTCCGTGCCGGTACTTCATCAGGACGCTTTCTATCATATTTCCATCCGGAAGCGCAAACAGGTATTTTCTTGTGCCGTCCAGCTTCGACTCCTGCACCTGTACCTGCCGCAGCACCGGAAGCCGGAAACATTCCGCCAGGCGGCTGCGCAGGGGCTTGGAGAGGTTTGTCATTTCGTCAAAGCTGGATGCCTGCTTTTGATGCAGCCATTCGTAAAGCTGTTTTGCACGGTAGGGCTTCTCGCCTATGCGGGTGAGACAGGCGGAAAGCTCGGGGAGCGTCAGGGATTTTATGTCTGGGGGCTGGGAGATGGTTTTTACTGTGTGATTCATAAGAGTGGTTCCTTCTTTGTATTTGGTGATTGGTTGT
>CAJTSV010000103.1 GCA_910579075.1 uncultured Eubacterium sp. | reverse complement strand
AACGTCGTCGTCAGCGCTCCTGCCTGCAGCGAGCCGTGAAAAGCCCCGGCCGCACCTGCTTCCGACTGCATCTGCGCGACCTTTACCGTCTGCCCGAATATATTTTTCCTTCCGTTTGCCGCCCATTCATCGGCCACTTCTGCCATCGTCGAGGACGGCGTAATCGGATAAATCGCTGCCACATCCGTAAATGCATATGCCGCATAAGCAGCTGCCGTATTGCCGTCCACCGTCATTGTCATCTTTCCCATTGCGCACCTCCCTACAGCCTGCTGCCGTTATCGACCCATTCCTTGGCATGCTCGACGGCTCCTCTGCCCGGAATGGACACGCCGGATTCCCCGGCATGCTCTCTGGTGCCCATCCATGCTGCTGTCGCCTGGCTGTCTGACTGGGAAGTTTTTGAAAGACGCTTGTTATCCCTGCCCGTTAATGGCCTGCTTTTCTCGTTAAGATTCTGATTCATATTATGCATTCCTCCTGATTTGTTTTTCCTGCATTTAGTCTAACCAGAAGGAATGCAGATTATACGCCGCCGATTGCTGCCAGCGCCTGCGCAAGGTCTGCAATCAGGTCTTCTTTATCTTCCAGCCCGCAGGACATGCGCACGAGCCCGGCCGGAATTCCTGCCTGTGCAAGCTGTTCGTCTGTCATCTGCCGGTGCGTGGACGTCGCCGGGTTCAGGCAGCAGGTTCTTGCATCGGCAACATGTGTTTCGATAGCTGCCAGCTTCAAATGCTTCATAAAGGTCTCTGCGGCAGCCCGTCCGCCTTTTAACTCAAACGATACGACACCGCAGCCGCCCTGCGGCAGGTATTTCTGCCCGAGCTCATAATATTTATCGCCTTTCAGGCCAGAATAGCTGACGGACGCAACGGCCGGATGCTGCTGCAGGAACTCTGCGACTGCCTGGCCGTTTTCCACATGGCGCGGCATGCGCACATGCAGCGATTCCAGGCCGAGGTTTAAATAAAACGCATGCTGCGGTGACTGGATGCAGCCAAGGTCGCGCATCAGCTGTGCCGTGCATTTTGTAATAAACGCACCTTCCCTGCCGAATTTTTCTGCATACGTGATGCCGTGGTAGGACTCGTCCGGCGTACACAGCCCCGGATATTTCTCCGCATGCGCCATCCAGTCAAACCGGCCGGAATCCACAATCGCACCGCCGACAGCTGCGCCGTGCCCGTCCATATATTTGGTCGTGGAATGGGTAACGATGTCTGCGCCCCATTCAAACGGACGGCAGTTGACCGGTGTCGGAAAGGTATTGTCCACAATCAGCGGCACGCCGTGCTCATGTGCTGCTTTTGCAAATTTTTCTATATCCAGCACCGTCAGCGCCGGGTTTGCAATCGTTTCGCCAAAGACCGCCCTTGTATTTTCCCGGAAAGCGGCATTCAGTTCTTCCTGCGTGCAGTCCGGTGATACAAACGTCGCCTCTATGCCCATCTTTGCCATGGTTACGGAAATCAGGTTGAACGTCCCGCCATAAATCGAGGACGAGGCCACAATATGGCTGCCGCTTTCACAGATATTAAACAGGGCAAAGAAATTGGCCGCCTGGCCCGAGGATGTCAGCATGGCTGCCGTCCCGCCCTCAAGCGCTGCAATCTTGGCTGCTACAAAATCGTTGGTCGGATTCTGCAGGCGCGTATAAAAATACCCGGAAGCTTCCAGGTCAAACAGCTTCCCCATATCCTCGCTTGTATCGTATTTAAAGGTCGTGGACTGGATAACCGGTATCTGGCGCGGTTCGCCGTTTCCCGGTGTATAGCCTGCCTGCACGCATTTTGTATTGATTTTATATTCACTCATGGTCATGCTCCTTTTTGCACTTCATAATAATATCAGCGTTTTTCCATCACGCTCATATACGCCGGACGGATAATTTTATCCGTACAGATTAATTCCTCTATCCGGTGCGCGCTCCATCCGACAATGCGGGCTACGGCAAACATCGCGGTATACAGCTCCTGCGGGATGCCGAGCATTTCATATACAAATCCGCTGTAAAAATCCACATTCGGGCTGGAATCCCGGCTGCGGTTTCGTTTTTCGCTGATTAATACCGGCGCAAGGTCTTCCACATTCTGGTACAAAAGCATATCTTCCTGGCGTCCCTTTGCCTCTGCCAGGCGCTGCACATACTGCTTGAACACCCGCTCCCTTGGATCGGAAAGCGTATATACGGCATGTCCCATTCCATAAATCAGCTTGCGGCGGTCGAATGCTTCCCCGGCCAGTATTTTGGACAGGTATGCAGCCAGTTCTTCTTTATCCGCATAATCCTTTACATGCTCGCGGATATCTGCCATCATTTCCATAACCTTGATATTGGCACCGCCATGCTTCGGCCCTTTCAGGGAAGACATGGCTGCTGCAATCGTCGAATACGTGTCGGAACCGGAAGATGTCACAACCCTTGTCGTAAATGTGGAGTTGTTGCCGCCGCCATGCTCCATATGCAGCAGCAGCGCCGTGTCAAGCACCTTTGCCTCGACCTGGGTATACTGCTTATCCGGCCTTAACATCCGCAGGATATTTTCCGCAGTCGAAAGCGCCGGTTCCGGGTTATGGATAATCATGCTCGACTCGTTGACATAATAATTATAGGCATTGTAGCCATATACTGCCAGCACCGGGAACTGGCTGATAAGCTGTATGCACTGGCGCAGGCTGTTCGGAACGCTTGTGTCCATGGCCTGCTCGTCATATGCCGCCAGGTTGAGAATGCTTCTGGTCATCGTATTCATAATGTCCGCGCCCGGCTTTCTCATAATCACGCCCCTGGTAAAATTCGGCGGCAGTGTCCGGCTCTCGCCAATCAGCCGGAAAAATTCCTCATACTCGCCCTGGGAAGGCATTTCGCCCATCAAAAGCAGGTATGCCGCTTTTTCAAAGCCAAGCTCTTTATCATCTAACATCGCAATCAAATCTTCCACCCGGTAGCCGCGGTACCACAGCTGCCCGTCGCACGGGACTTTCTGCCCGTTTTCTATTTTGGAAGACACAATTTTGGAAATCCGCGTCAGCCCGGTCAGCACCCCGTTTCCTTTTTCATCTCGCAGGCCGAGGTTTACGCCGTATTCCTCATAGAGCCTTGGCGAAATCATATCATTCCTGCGGCAGGGTTCTTCGTGCTTTTTTGCATAATTATTCATCCGTTCCATCATTGACTGCCGCCCCCATTTCCTTAAATTCCGCGCCCATCACGCTTTCTAACTGCCTCATCAGTGTCAGCAGCTGCATCAGGTTTTCTTTTCCGAATCTGGCAAACACCCTTCTGTAATACTGCTTTAACATATCTTCTTCTTCTGCGAGCATCTTTTTCCCGGAGTCTGTAATCGTGACATATGTACCCTCGCTTCCATCCCCGTCATGAGACCATGCGAGCATGCCGCGCTCCTGCAGCGCTTTTACCAGATGCGAGGTCTGGCGTACCGTCCTTTGCATGCTGTCTGCAATCTCTTTCAGGTAAGTCTTTCCAGAATCGCCTTTCTGCCCGCTTTCCTTAATAATATGCAGCGCAAGATACTCCGGTATGCTTACTTTCCGGAAAAAGCTGCGGATTTTGCCATCGCTTAATAAATACCTGCGGTAAGTCAGTTCATGTGATAATTTTATAATATCAGAATCCTTGATTTCTTCTTTGATTTTTTCTTTGATTTCTTCGTTCAAAATGTTTTCTCTTTGTTCCATATAAATCCTCCTTTATTGAAAATATTTGCCATACCCCTTATGCTTCCTGAAACATATTTTATAATCCTCTGTATCATTTCTGCTTCCGGCCGGATATTGTGAAATTTTGCAGCTGTGTAATAAATGTAAGAAACGCTGAAATCATCTATCGCTGAGAATGAAAAAGAATGCAGGATTTCCACAGATTTTTTCAGGCTGGTACTTATTAGCACTCTCATCATATGAGTGCTAATACCGGATGAAAAAAATATGCTTCGGACTGGAAGCATTTTATAACCGCCTGTCTGCTGGAATTATTTAGTTTTGTTTTTATTCATTATAAAGAATATTTTTTAGATGTCAATAGATTTTATACTTTTTTTAGTAAATCGGTTTTGCATAAAATCAAAATCTTCACGTAAATCACAAAAAAGTGTGTTATGCTTATGGACGGAGGTGGAATCATGCAGAAACTTTTGGTAGTGGAAGATGACCTTGATATTCAGGAGCTTTTGCAGAATTTTTTACAGGAAGCCGGTTATAGGGTAACCGCTGCAAATGACGGCGTGGAAGCAGTCAGCCTTTTTTCAGGCAGTCCGTTTGATTTGATTCTTTTAGACGTCATGCTTCCGAAAATTGACGGCTTTACGGTCTGTGAATGCATCCGCAGGCAGTCACAGGTTCCGATTATTATGCTGACTGCGTTAAGCGGAGAAGAAGAACAGATACGGGGACTGGATTTACAGGTGGACGATTACATTACAAAGCCGTTTTCCATGCCTGTGCTTATACGGAAAATAGCTGCTGTCTTAAGGCGCAGCAGGCAGAATGATAAGCATCAGGCCATCTGCTACAAAACACTGGTCTTAGACCTGGACAGCTACACGGCAAAAGCAGGCGGAACCGAATATAAGCTGACACATCATGAATTTGGGGTACTGCGCGAGCTGCTTTCGCACCAGGGACGGGTTCTGACCAGGCAGAACCTTTTGGAGCGCATATGGAAATATGATTTTTACGGGGATGAACGCGTGGTTGATACACATATTAAAAATCTGAGAAAAAAGCTGGGTATTGATTTTATCCAGACAATCCGGGGAGTTGGTTATAAAATTGAGAAAGAACATTAAAAGCAGCCTGTTTGCAAAAGTATTCCTGATTACGGCAGCTATGCTGCTGTTTATATCCCTGCTGGTATTCGGGCTGCTGGCATGGATGATGCCGCAGACCTATTCAAATCAATTAAACGCCGCGCTGGATGCCAGGACACAAGCCTTTATCCGCGAGCTGGAGCGGGTTTCTTACACAGAAAGCGCGGAGCTGTTTCGCCAGTTTGCGCAGAATCCGCAAGTCACTTCGATAGAACTGTATCATGGCAATGGGGAACTCCTGCCGCTTCCCTTAGAACAGCCGGAAAATACAGGTACAGCCGCGTATATCAGCCAGGAGCAGGAAGAAGACCCCGTCGAAAACATCCCTATCCTGTCCGGCAATTATTATTTTTCTTTCGCAGACAGCCAGGAACGCTATCTGCTGACGGTTTACGGAAGCGCAGAAGCGATTGCAAAGCTGCAGCAGTCTTTTTTGCGTGTGATGCCGTTTCTCCTGTCCGCAGTGCTTACGGCTGCTTTTGCACTGTCATGGATATTTTCTGCCATTATCACGAAGCCCGTACTGGAACTCAGCCGCATCTCGGAAAAAATGTCCGCCCTGCAGCTGGAACTGGAATGGAACGTGGATGAACAGCGCACCGACGAGCTTGGAACCTTAGGAAAAAGCCTGAATATATTGTCCCGGAATCTTTCCTCAGCATTGGCAGGACTTCAGGCCGCAAACAGAAAGCTGGAAAATGATATTGCACAGGAAAAAGAACTGGAAAAGATGCGGACAGACTTCTTTTCCGCCGTGTCGCATGAGCTTAAAACGCCGGTCACCATCATCAAGGGCCAGATAGAAGGCATGCTGCTGGGCATCGGCGTATACAAAGACCGTGAAAAATATCTGGCAAGGGCGCTGGAAACGGCCGGCACGCTGGAAACCATGGTGCAGGAGCTTTTGACCGTCTCAAGGCTTTCCTGTGCCGGAACCAGCCTGAAGATGGATGTTGTGGACTGTGTCCAAACCGTCCATTCCTACCTGGATGAAACCGAAGACCTCATTGCCAGAAAAAATTTACAGATACAGCTTGATATGCCGCCGGAAGCTTTTCTTTGCGGAAATAAGCTGCTGATGGAAAAGGTGTTTTCCAACCTGATTGGAAATGCAGTAAAATATGCGCCGCAGGGAGCACCGGTGTGGATTTCCATTTGGAAGAATCAAAAGCTGCTGGTATTTTCTGTGGAAAACGGCGGAACGCATATCCCTGAGGAAAGCCTTCCGAAACTGTTTGACGCATTTTACCGCATCGAGCAGTCCAGAAGCAGAAGAACCGGCGGAAGCGGCCTCGGCCTGTACATTGTGCAGAAAATCCTGAGCCTGCACGGGAGTGTCTGTACAGCCTGCAATACACCATCAGGGGTAAAATTTTTCTTTTCCTTTCCACAGAAATCACAAACAGCTCCCACAGAAATCACAAACTGACATGTTATTCTTAAAGTGCACAAAAAAGTGTGCGAAAATATGATAAGGATGGTGTTTGAAATGAAAAATCTAAAAATGAGAAATCAAAAACAGACCGCCTGCATTCTGTCCGGACTGCTGCTTGCCAGCTGCCTGGCAGGATGCGGTACAATTTCAGCACGGGCTGGCAGCACACCCTCACAGGACACAGCGCTGTCTTTGTCCTCCCAGGAGTCTGGACAAATGCCTTGCGCCCAGTACACCGGACATGCCCTGGAAGACACTTCGGACAGCATGGCAGAAACCGGATTGCAGGAGCGTTTCAGGCTTTATGAGCCGTTTGGCATGACTTACGATGCTGATGAGAATGCCTTGTGGTACCACGGAAAGCGGGTCAGATGGTTTGAGGATTATTACCCGCTCGATGAAGAAACAGGCGCAGGTATTGATTTCTTTGATGAACATGGCACGACGGATGTCTATGCTGTCCGGGATTTGCAAAATCCAATCCGGCATCCGGACGGTTCCTTTGACCCAGGCGGCAGAATAACCGGCCTGAAAGAATGTACGGAACAAGAATTTAAATCCCGCGACATTACTGCCATCAAAAACCCGCCCGTGACAACTGCCGCAGCAGCAGAAGGCGGCACCTTAACGGAACAGGAAAAGCAAAAGATTGCTGGCGAATACGCCGCATTTGGCGTTACTGGCGATGCGGAAACCGGAATATGGTATTTCCATGGCCAGAAGGTACGCTTTTTTCTGGATATCCTGACCTCAAACGGAGAACCCGCAGACAGCGGAAATTTTCATGGAAGCATTCGCCAATGGCAGAATGATGATGGCGAAATTGATATTTACACAGTCCGGGACTTTCAAAAGCAAAATGACGAAAAAAACGGAACGCTGAAAAGCATTCAGGCGTACAGCCAGCAGGAATTTGACGCCCGCACACAGAAAGAAAAAGACTGCATGGCATCTGCTGCACAGACTCAGGAAACGGCATACGATTAATACCGCCCGTATGGTGCTTCCTGCTGCGGGGCTGCCGCATTTAAAAAATGATGGGGCTGTCACACTAATGCAACAGTCCCATCTGTCTGCGTGGCAGCCCCGCCAAAAAGGAACGGATGCTATGGAATGGCCTGTCTGTACATACACTGCATATACGAATCCTGCACTGTCTGTGCCAGATTCCCGGGCTGTTACGGCAGCACGCGCACTGCTTTTACAGCTGGCCGGTAATCATAATCAGATAGTTTCACGCCCTGCCGCATATTGCTTGCATGGATCACCTGCCCCTTACCGTTATAAATGCCTGCGTGGAAAGCATCTTCTCCGTCCGGCTGGGGCTGGCCATAAAAAACGATATCTCCTGCCTCAAGTTCTTCCAGGCGAATCTGCGTTCCGGCTTCTGCCAGCTTTTGAATATCCGAAGGAAGTGCGATTCCTGCCAGCTCATACACTGCTTTTATAAATCCTGCACTGTCTGTGCCGCTGAATAAATCCGTTCCTCCATGTTTGAATGGGTTGCCCAGATATTTGCAGGCCATTTCTGCAATCTGTTCCCCCTGTTTTACCCGGGCTGGTTTCCCGGACTGTTCTGCTGGTTCTGTTTCTGTTTCTCTTGCAGCTGTTTCTGCCGGTTCTGTTTTTCGTTCCCCTGAAACTTTCTGGTTTACGCTTTCCGCTTCTCCTTCCGATTTCCCTGCCAGTTCTGCATTCTGTTCCCCTGAAACATTCTGGTTTACAGTTTCTGCTTCTCTTGCAGCTGTTTCTGCCGGTTCCGGCCTTTGTTCCACGCCAGATTCACGGTTTACCGTTTCCGTTTCTCCTTCTTCGGTGTAAACCCCGGATGACGGCTCTGCATTCTGTTCTCCGCCAAATTCACAGTATATGGTCTCCGCTTCTCCTTCCAATTTCTCTGCCGGTTCCGGTTTCTGCTCCCCGCCAAATTCACGGTATACGGTTTCCGTTTCTTCTTCGGCTGTTTGTGCCTTCCCTGCGGCTTCTTTTTCGAATCCCCCAGCCGATACGGTAAATGCGGTCAGGGTGCAGCATATCATTCCAGCTGCCAGGGCAGCTGCTTTCCATGAATATTTCTTTCTTTTCATAATCATACGAATCCTTTCTTCTATTTCTGAATGCCTGGCAAAACAGGCTCTTACCGGCCACAGGGAATCCCTGCGGCCCTGTGCCAGGCGGATTAAGCTGAGTGCATAGGTTTTTTTGAAGCAGTCCGGATATTTGTCCAGCGCTTCCTCGTCACAGGCGATTTCCATATCCTGCTCCAGCAGCCGGGCCATCATCCATACAAGCGGATGAAACCAGTAAACACAGACGGCCAGGCACATCAGGTATTTCACAAAGACGTCATTTCTGCGGATATGTACCCATTCATGCTCCATAATACATAAAAATTCTTCCTCATCCAGATGGATTTCAGAAGGCAACAGGATAACCGGCCGCAAGATTCCATATGTCAGCGGGCCGCTTATCAAATCAGAACTGCGCACCGATATTTTCCGTAAGCTGCGATGTTCCTGCAGCCATTTTTCAGCTGCGTTCCCGCCCGCCGGAAGCGACATCCGGTAGCATTTCAGGCTGTGCAAGTGTCTGGCAGAAATCCTTATGCCAAGCAGCGCAGCCACCGACAGCCATAGCACTGGCAGTATCTTTCTCAGCCAGGCCGCTGACCGTATTTTTTCCAGCCAGCATGCTTCCAGTGCTTTCAGCCAGCATGCTTCCAATGCTTTCAGCCAGTCTGCTTTCAGTGCTTCCAGCCAGACATCCATAACAGCTGCAATGTGCTGCTTTCTGCCAGCTGCGTCCGCATCCGCTTTCATGCCCGGTTCCCCGGCGCGGATGCCTTCCTGGCCTGTTTGATTCTCTGCATCTGCTTTCGCGCCCGATTTTCCTGCCTGTTTCATTTTCCCGCTTTTCGCTGGATTCTCTGCATCTGCTTTCGCGTTTAAACTTCCTGCCCCCGAAATTTCCCCGCCTGCGGTTTGATTTTCTGCATCTGCCTTAACGCCTGACTTTCTCAGCCTGGTCATTTCCTTATCTTTGTTTCCATTACCTGTTTCTGCTGATGCCCGGTTCCAGAAGCCTGCCGGCAGATAGCGGACAGGAATGGAAACCGGCAGAAGCAGGCGCAGAATCGCGGCTGTCCATAAGAACACGAGAAAACGCCGCGGTACTTTTAAAGCGAAAAAATGCCTGAAGCACACAATCACTGCAATCAGAATGGAACCGCTTATTCCCATATACAGCATGCTGTCCATATGCCACCTCATTTCATTTCTTCTGCAATTTTCTTTAAACGCGCAACATCATCCGGCGTCAGCTCCTCTCTCCCGAGCAGCGATGCAATCAGCCAGTCCTTAGAACCGCCGTACATCCGGTCAATAAAATCCTCGGTTGCTGCCTTCTGCACTTCTTCCCGGCTGATAAGCGGGCTGCACAAAAACCCCGGGTCTGTCCGGCGGACGGCCCCTTTTTCCACGCATTTTTTCAGCACGGTATAGGTAGTGGTCTTGCTCCAGCTTACCTGCTCCTTCAAACGCTGCGCTATTTCTTTTGCTGCCAGCTCACCTTCTTTCCATAATACTTCCATGACCTTTAATTCAGACTCAAATAATTTTACTGACATAAAAAACCTCCGTTCTATTGCAATAGAATAATTATATTCTATCCCAATAGAACGGAGTTGTCAAGCATTTCTTCGATTCTATATTCCCGCCAGCTCCAGCGCGCAGCGAATCATGCTGTCCAGATTTTTTTCCCGCTGTTCATTGGTCAGTGCCGTATCACTGTGAATACTGCTGCCGGCTGTCAGAATGCCCAGCGCCTGCTTCCCGGCCCTTGCGGCCGTGCAGTATAAAGACATCGTTTCCATTTCCTGAACAAGCACGCCCATTTTTGCCCAGATTCCCTTTTCCCCCGGCTGGTCTTCGTAAAATACATCGGAGCTGAACACATTTCCCGCATGGAAACGGATATGGTTATCTTCCGCATAACCAGCTGCCCATGGCAAAAACCAGGTCACCGACCTTTACGTTTTTATGAATGGCTCCTGCCGTACCGATGCGGATAATGCGCTGTACACCGTAATGGTGGAACAGCTCATATGCATAAATCCCCATGGAAGGAATACCCATGCCGCTTCCCTGGACAGATACCCGATGCCCCTTATATAATCCGGTATATCCATACATGCCCCGCACCCGGTTGTAGCAGAACGCATCTTCCAGATAATGTTCCGCGATATGGGCTGCCCGCAGCGGGTCGCCTGGCATTAAAACCGTTTCTGCAATCTGTCCGTCTCCGGCTTCGTTATGAAATGTTTTCATTTTGAATTCTCCTGTTCTTTTCATAAATAGTTCGATGATATTCTGCTGTCAGAATCCCCGTAACGTATCAGATGCCTATTATATAAGGAAGCTTCTGCTCCGCCTGCATGCTGTTTTCTTGTCAGCGGCTTATTTGTTTTTCCTGCGCAGGCTGATTTCATACAGGTCTGCGCCCATGTACAGCTTTTGGGACAGCACGGGCCGGTCATACTCTGTATACAGTTCTTCTTCCAGAATCAGCAGCGGGTCGCCCTGCGGAATATGCAGGATGTCAGCCAGGCGCTCCCTGGCGTGGACAATGCGCAGCCTTGTATCGCTGTGAATGCCGTTTGATGCCAGCAGCTGGGAATAAAACTCATACACGCTGTCTGTATTTTCCAAATCCACGCGGCCCTCATCCAGGATTTCATGCGGCATGTAAACCATTGCAAACCCGACCGGAGCTTCCTTGCTGTAATAAGTAATGTCTATTACAGCCACAATGCTGGACGGCCTGAGCTTTAAGACTTCCTGGTGCTTGCGGGTCGGCGGCTGGAAGCCGACAGAGGTAACCGCCCGGTCTATCGGCTGGACACAGAAATCCACAATGGGGTTTCCGACCTTTTCCAGCCAGTTTGATTCCAGATTCTGATTGGACAGGACGATATTTCCTTTCCCCTGATGGTTGCTAATCAGCCCGTCCTCCTGCAGCAGCAGCATGGCCTGGCGCAGCGTGCCCCGGCTTACCTGAAACTGCTCGGCAAGGACATTTTTTCTTTTAATACATGATTCATGACTGGTACAGACTCCTTCCACATCTTGTTCTACTGGAAGCAGATACGCAATTGACCCGTAAAACAAGTCTTTTTTGGCCTTCCACAGCTGAATACGACTTTCCCCTTGCGGATAACTGTAATGCGGCCTGAAAGCGCCATCGTTTCATTCAGCTTGTGCGTGATAAAGATAATCGTCCTGCCGTCCTGCTTTAGCTGCCGCAGTATTTTAAACAGCTCGTCGACCTCCTGCGGCGTCAGCACGGCTGTCGGCTCATCCAGAATAATAATGTCCGCGCCGCGGTACAGCGTCTTTAAAATTTCCACGCGCTGGCGCATGCCGACGGAAAGATTCACAATCTTTTCATGAAGCGGTATCTGGAAGCCAAACCGCTCTGCCAGGGAGCCGACCCGTTTTTCACTTTCCTTCCAGTCTAAAAACAGCCCGCCCGGCTCGTTTCCCATAATAATATTTTCCAGTACCGTCAGCTGGTTTACGAGCATGAAATGCTGGTGCACCATCCCGATGCCGAGCGCATACGCATCATTCGGATTCGAAATGGCAGCCTTTTTTTCATGAATGTAAATCTCGCCTTCATCCGGGTGATACAGCCCGAATAATATGTTCATCAGCGTGCTTTTTCCGGTTCCGTTTTCTCCCAGCAGGCAGTGGATTTCTGCCTCTGATACCGTTAAATCTATCCCGTCGTTTGCCCGCACGGGGCCAAAGCATTTTACTATGCCTTTCATTTTGATTGCATCCATACCTGACTCCTTTTCTTCTGCTTTGCAGCTTTTCCTACAATTCGTCTGGAACCTGAATCTCCCCATTTACAATCGCTTCGCGGATTTCTTCCAGTTTTTGCATGACATTTTCAGAAACTTCAATATTGCTGCCTTCCACGGTAAGGTCTACGCCGCCGTCGCGCAGGCCCAGCATCTGGTTTTCCCCGGTATAGGTATTATCCACTATGCTCGCGATGGCATGGTATGCACAGGTGTCCAGCTTTTTTAACTGCTCGCCATAATGTAATCCGGCGCAATGGAATTCTGGTTTAAATTTACCCCCATGCTGATAAAATTCTTTTCTTCCGCTGCCTGAAATACCCCCATGCCCGAAGCCCCGGAAGCGTGGAAAATAACGTCTGCCCCTTTTTCAAAAAACGTATTGGCAATCGTCTTAGCTGTCGTCGGGTCATTAAATCCGCCCGCGTAATCCATCAGCACCGTGACATCCGGGTCGGCATAGCGCGCGCTCATCCTGAATGATTTCTTCATCCGCAACCGATTTCGGCTCCACCTGGTCATAGGTAATGCCAAGCTCGCTGGCTGCGCGCCGCACGCCGTCCAGTGCAAGGTCATTAAACGGTTTGTGTAAAATATACAGATTTCCGGATATTTTTTTGTGCGAAAAGCACAATACTCCATGCAGCCAGAAAGAAAAGCCTGCGGCTGAATGGAGTACGGATGCAAAAACAGCAGCCATTTTGGGCATCTCCCTGAAATGGCTGCTGTTTTTTTAATTTATGTCTCTGTTACAGGCGGATTGTAAAAGTCCGCTTTACCGTGCCCTTGGAACGGTATTTCCCATGAAAGGCAACCAGCACGGCGGCTGTGCCCGGTTTTTTGTTCTTTTTATAGGAAACCGTGTAATACCGGGATGCAACGCGCCTGCCATCTGCATCCAGGACGGTCACGGACGGCCTGTGCGGCTTTCCGTTATAGGTAAACACTTTTTTGGAAAGCCGGACAGTCTTTATTCCTGCACGCGGGCTTTCTGCTGTGGCGCTGCTGTCCGGGCTGCTATTATCGTCCGTACCCGCAGCTTCCCCGCTGTCAGATACCGCGGCATCCGTTGCCAAATTAATTTTGTTAAATATAGAAAAATAAGCAGTGGAGATGATATATATGGAGTTTACTTTGGAAGATTTTTATGCAAAAAAGGAAGGACA
>CAJTSV010000102.1 GCA_910579075.1 uncultured Eubacterium sp. | reverse complement strand
TTGAATTATTAAAACTTCAGTTTATCGGCTTTGCCAGTGTCTCGGTATGGACAGCGGTTACGATAACCATTACCTTCCTTGTAATTAAAATGGCTGTGGGCCTTCGTGCGGACAGAGAAGAAGAAATGACAGGCCTTGATGTGGCAGAACATGGTCTTCCTTCTGCATATGCAGGTTTTGCAATGCTTCCAGAGTATATGGAAGAAGGAAATGATGTTGTGGCGGTATCCGGGGAGATTCCGGCTGCTGAAGCGATTCCGGTTAAGAAAGTTCCTGCATTTGAAGAAGGGACGCCGAAGTTTACAAAGATTGAGATTGTCTGCAGGGAATCCAGATTTGAAGCATTAAAAAATGCAATGATGAAGCTGGGAATTACCGGCATGACAGTATCTCATGTCCTTGGATGCGGGATTCAGAAAGGAAGGCCGGAGTATTATCGCGGCGTACAGGTAGAAACGAATCTGTTTCCAAAAGTACAGGTAGATATTGTAGTCAGTGCAGTTCCGATTCGCAAAGTGATTGAAACAGCGAAGAAGGTACTTTACACAGGGCATATTGGAGATGGAAAAATTTTTGTCTATGATGTAGAAAATGTAGTGAAAGTAAGAACCGGAGAAGAAGGATTTGATGCCCTTCAGGATGTGGAATAAAAAAGAGAAGCATAGCAGCTCCTGTATGAATAACACTTTACAAAGCAGGTGCCAGGGAGAGAGTTTTCCAGGCAGATGCAGTATTGTGCGGTGTGTTTGTATCTGAAAATGAAACAGTTTTTTTTCGTGCCTGGCAGTGACGATTGTACCGAAAAACCGGACGATTATCCCGCGCCCCTTTTCAAAGAAAAGGGGCGCATTTATATTATAATAGACAAATGCTGGCTGCATGACAGCCAGAAAGACAGCATGAGAAACAGGAATAAGAACGAAACAAAAACAGTACAGACAGATGAGGGGCTTTTATGAGAGAACGGAATAAGACAGATGTAACGATGGATAGCGTATCAGCCGAAGTTTTGGCAGGGCTGATTGCTGCATATGGGAAACTGCCGCTTGTTTCCCCGGATTCGAGCTGTGAACATGTGGAAAGGAAGGCGGGGAATGGAGCGGAATGCTGCGCCAACTGTGTACATGGTTCTTATACTGACGGTTTATGGGAATGCTGCTGGATGCGGCGGCAGGCCGGCATCCTGAAAAATGTTCATAAAAACTAGAATTCTCAGAATTGCATTTTTTTCAGCCCTGTCATAGAATAATCCCATAACACAGCTGCACAAAGCCGGAGGCTGGTATTTCAAGGAGGACAGTAGACAGTATGTTTTTGACAGGAAGAAAGTTAGAAAGACGCATCAGGGAGATAGAAAAGTACCGTTACAGGGATGTCACAGGGCTGGAAAGCTTTGAAGCAGCCGAGGACTGCGAAGGGATTGTAAATCCGGCGATTCCGTCTTTTGATGCATGCGAAACAATCCGTACAGGAGAGACATGGAAGGGACGCGACCGGTATTTATGGCTGCACAAAGCCATTACGGTGCCTTCGGAATGGAAAGGAAGAAAAATCGTCGGAATCTTTGATTTTGGCAAAACCGGCGATGGCAATAATTCCGGTTTTGAATCGATGTTATATGTCAATGGCAGGATGTATCAGGGCGTCGACGTTAACCATAAGGAAGCATTTTTGGATGATGCGCTCTGCGGGACAAAAGCAGACCTTGTATTCCGCCTGTGGTCAGGACTGGAAGGCGGCGGCGTTCCGGCTGAGCAGGAGCACCGGATTGCGCGTGCGGACCTTGCATGGCTGGACGAAAAAGCGGATGACTTTTATTATACAGCATCCATGGTCTGGCAGACGCTTGGGGAGCTGGACGATTCCCGGCCGGAAAAGCACGAGCTGTTAAAGGCACTGGACAGCGCATGCCACTGCATTGACTGGTCAGACCCGGGCAGCGGGGCTTTTTATGAGTCGCTGCATCAGGCAGACGACGCACTGAATGAAAGCATTGCAGCCATGGATAAGCATTCCATGATAAATGTACACTGTGTGGGACATACCCATATTGATACTGCATGGCTGTGGCGGTTAAAGCATACGAGGGAAAAATGCTCCCGTTCGTTTTCGACCGTGCTGCGCCTGATGGAGCAGTACCCGGAATATATTTTCCTGCAGACACAGCCACAGTTATACGAATATATGAAGGAAGAATTTCCGGATATTTATGAAAATATCAAAAAAAGGGTACAGGAAGGACGCTGGGAAGCAGACGGCGCCATGTGGGTGGAAGCGGACTGCAACCTGACCAGCGGGGAATCCCTGACCAGGCAGATTTTAATTGGCAGCAGGTTTTTGCAGGAAGAATTCGGCAGGGATGTCCATTACCTGTGGCTGCCGGATGTATTCGGCTACTCGTGGGCACTGCCGCAGATTTTGAAAAAGGCCGGAATCGATACATTTATGACGACCAAAATCAGCTGGAACCAGTATAACCGGATGCCGCATGATACGTTTATCTGGAAAGGTATTGACGGCAGCGAGGTGCTGACCCACTTTATTACAACACCGGAGCCTGGCAATCCGAGGGATTCCTGGTTTTATACCTATAATGGCAAGCTGCTTCCAAGGACGGTCAAGGGTGTCTGGGATGCTTACCGCGACAAGCAGGTAAACAAAGACCTTCTGATTTCCTTTGGATATGGCGACGGGGGCGGCGGGGTAAACCGCGACATGCTCGAATACCGCCGCAGATTAGATAAAATACCGGGACTTCCGAATGTCAGGATATCCACCGCACGGGAATATTTTGAAAAGCTGCATGATACCATCGAGCATACAAACCAGTACGTCCATACGTGGGACGGGGAGCTGTATCTGGAATACCACCGCGGCACTTATACCAGCCAGGGCTATAACAAGCGCATGAACCGCAAAATGGAGCTGCTTTACCGCAGAACCGAATGGCTCACGGTGATGGATGCGCTTCATGCAGGAAGCCTTGCAGGGGCACAGCAGGAGCAGCTGACCAAAGGGTGGAAGCACATTCTGACAGACCAGTTCCATGATATTATTCCGGGCTCCTCGATTCATGAGGTTTACGAGGATTCCCGTGAGGATTATAAATATATCGAAGGCATTGCCCGCGGCGTAGAGCAGCAGGCCTGCCAGAACCTGTTTGTGCCGGAGAAAAACACATTTACGGTGATAAATGCTTCCGGCTGGACGAAACATGAGATTGTAACAGTCGAAGGCGATGCAGAAGGCTATTTCCGGGATGCAGCAGGAAACGGGCTGCTTTCACAGAAGGGACATGGCGTGACTTATGTGGAAGTAAAAGACGTTCCGGCGATGGGAACAAAAACGATTGTATTTGAAGCTGCAAAACGGGATGTGCCAAAAGCGGCCTTTACCGTAAATGACCGGGAAATCGAGACGCCGTATTACCAGATTTCCATGAATCAGTACGGGCAGATTGCGAAATTATACGATAAAACGAATTCCCGCAGCGTGCTGCCCAAGGGGCAGCGTGCAAATGTGCTGCAGGTATTCGAAGACAAGCCGTTAGATAACGATGCATGGGACATTGATATTTTTTATCAGGAAAAAATGCGCGAAATCGTGGAGCTGGAGGTTTTTGAAATTACACAGATGGGCCCGCTGCGGTTAACCGTTCATCTGGAATGGAAATATATGAACTCTTATATCAGCCAGGATATGATTTTATACAGCAGCAGCCGCAGGATTGATTTTGAAACCAGGGTGGATTTCCACGAACAGCACCAGCTGTTAAAAGCGGCATTTCCGGTCGATATCCGTTCCACATACGGAACCTTTGATGTGCAGTACGGCAATGTCAGGCGGCCGAATCACTGGAATACAAGCTGGGATATGGCAAAATTTGAGACGGTGGCACACCGCTGGGCAGATTTGTCCGAACGCGGTTACGGTGTCAGCCTGTTAAATGACTGCAAGTATGGCCATGATATCAAAGACAACGTCATGCGCATTTCCCTGCTGCGTGCAGGAACAAGCCCGGATTACCTGCAGGACCAGGGTGAGCACGTATTTACCTACTCGCTGCTGCCGCATAAAGGGGATTTTGTGGAAGGCGAAACGGTTCAGGAAGCGTTTGCCTTAAATGAACCGATGCAGGCAGCAGCCGGAAAGAGCGTGCTTGCTTATGACAGCTTTTTGTCCTTTGACAATGAGCAGGTAGAGCTGGATGCGGTGAAGAAATCCGAGGATGGCAGATACCTGGTTATCCGGTTCCATGAATTTGCCGGGTCAGCCCAGCAGGTGGCGGTGAAAACCGGATTTTCCTGGCGCGCCTGGGCAGAATGTGACCTGCGGGAACGTGCAGTGGCACCATTTACAAAGGATGAAATCCGCATGAAGCTGCATGCATACGAGATTAAAACAGTCCTGATAGAGATATAGGCCGGCATTCCGTGTTCTGGCAGCCAGTTTTCTGAAATTCAGAAAGGAGTTTTCGCATGGAAGAATTGTTTCAGATTGAAAAAATACTCGGTTTCTGCGAAAAAGTGTGCTATTTTTTCGTTATCAACCTTCTGTTTGCAGCATCCAATATCCCGGTGCTATTGTTTTTGCTGTTTGCAGGTGCCGGGCAGATACGGGAATGCCTGCCGCTGTTTCTTTTGTGCCTTGTTCTAATGGCACCGGCCCTGTCCGCGGTTATGTATGCCATGAACCGCCTGATACATGGCACCGAAGGGAGAGCGTTTCGTGACTATAAAAAAGGCTATTGCTCCGGCTTTATGCAAAAGGCCGGCATTGGTGCCGGACAGCTGCTGCTGATACTGATGTTCTGGACGAATATCGAATTTTTTTCCATACAGGTTCCGATTCTTCCGCTTGCAGCTGTTTTTGTGGCATTATTTGCCGCTGCGGTGCTTGTGACGCCGAATCTTTACATGCTTGCGAGCCGCTACGAAATGAGCAGCCTGCAGACGGCGAAAACGGCGGCTGTCCTTCTGATTGCAAAGCCGGTGCTTACGCTTGGCAATCTTGCAGCGCTGGGGCTTGTGCTGGCGGCATACGAAATTGCGGCGGGCACGGCCGTACTGTTTATGGGAAGTGTCTATGGGTTTCTTGTCATGTTTATGAACCAGAGTGTGATGCGGGAGCTGGAGAACAGATAATGTTTTGCGAAGGAATGCAGGAAGATTGCGGCTGCATTCCTTTTTGCTATGGAAAACTGCCTTGAAAGACAGCGGTGATACCTTTATAATAGCATAAAACCGCATGCTGCAAAACGGACAGGCCGCTGCGGTTTGAAAAAACATGCAGGAAACGAGGGACAGGAAATGGACAGGAAAGGCACAAAGCGGCTGTACAGCAAACTATCCTATATATACA
Organism: uncultured Eubacterium sp.; assembly: GCA_910579075.1. Taxonomy (GTDB): domain Bacteria; phylum Bacillota; class Clostridia; order Lachnospirales; family Lachnospiraceae; genus Eubacterium_J. The sequence continues at coordinate 8,022 of CAJTSV010000102.1, read as the reverse complement.
CGGCGATTCTGGTCTGTGCGATATCCATACTGGTTTTTTATTTTTACAGGAGCACCAAAAACCGCGTTCTGGAACAGAATATGAGTTATACCAGCATGCTGTGTGAATCCGTGCAGTCTTATCTGGAAGATACGTCGGACATGGCGGATTATATTCACAGCGATTTATACAAGTCTGACATGGAGCTGTGGGACGTGCTGCATTATATGTCGGATGAAGTGCCGGATTACCTGCGCTACCGCCTGAATATTTACAGTGAAAATAAAAATGCGGAATACAAAGGCATTGATAAATTTTTCCTGGATGCATTCCAGGCATACCGCAGCCTGAATCATATTACACTGTACAGCTACGAAAGCGAAGTAGTTACCGAATATACGAGTGACGGAAAAAGCTACAGAAGGAAGGCAGATGCGGATTTTAAGAAACGGTTTGAAGAAAATGACCTGGCAGGGGAAGACTATTTTTCATATATAAAAGAAATCCGCAACCCGCAGACCATGCAGGTCAAAGGGTGCATGATTCTGGGGTTTCGCAGCAGCCGTTTTGAGAGCGTTTTCAACTATTATTCGCGTGCGGAGCTGGTCGTGTATAACGATGCCGGGACGGTAATCTTTGATTCGGCAAAGCAGTTCCCGCTTTCCCGTATTATCGGGGCAGAGGATAACAATGTCCTTGAGCATGTGCTGGAAGCATATGTATTAAAGACGCACAAGGCACAGTACCATGCCCTGTGCTATCTGAAAAAGAACCGGGCATCGAGAGTGCCTGCGCCGGCAGTACTGATGATTCTGGCAGCCGCAACGGCAGTGGCCGTGTTCGGCGGGCTGTTTGTAAGGTACCATCTGCGCCTGCTGGAAAAAAGGCTGAACCGGATTCTGGACGGGATGGCGCAGGTTATGGACGGCAGGCTGGATGTGCGCATTCCGCTGGATAATAACGGGGATGAGCTGGACTTAATTTCCGGGTGCTTTAATGAAATGTGCATCAATCTGGATGAACATATTAAAAAGCGTTACCTGGCAGAGATTGAGCAGAAAAATGCGGAGATGGCGGCACTCCAGAGCCAGATAAACCCGCACTTTTTATACAATACGCTGGAAGCTGTGCGCATGAAGGCCATCTGCAACGGCGACCGGGAAGTGGGGAAAATGCTTTACAGCATGGCGGTTACGTTTCGGGCGCAGATTAAAGAGGCGGATGTGATTACGCTGGCACAGGAGCTGCATTACTGCAAGAAATATATGGAGCTGTTTGAGTTCCGCTACCAGAATCAGTTCCGGTCTGAAATCGAATGCCCGGAGGAGTACCTGCAGGTGCCGGTGATTAAATTTGTGCTGCAGCCCGTGGTGGAAAATTATTTTATTCATGGGATGCGCATGAAGGAACAGGACAACTTTATCCGCATTTCGGTGGAAAAAAAGGACAGCTTCCAGATTATTGTGGAAGACAATGGAAAAGGAATGCCGAATGATGAGATAGCGGCAAAAAACCGGGAGCTTGAACATGATGCAATGGTAAAACAGTCTTCCATCGGGATTGCAAATGTTAACCGCAGGCTCAAGGCAGTTTATGGCGATGCATACGGCATCCGCATCGGAAAAGGGCCGCAGGGCGGGCTGCGGGTTGTGCTGCGGTTCTGCCCGGACAGGATGTATTTGAGAGGGGATAAGCCAGGAAAGGAGAACTATGGGAATGAAAAAGGTAATGATAGTTGAAGACGAGGAACTGATTTTGCAGGGAATCCGCAATATCCTGGACTGGGATTCGCTGGGCCTTCAGGTCGTGCATATGGCGCACGACGGGGCAGAAGCGCTGAAAATGTGGGATGAGGAGCCGGTGCATATCGTTGTTACGGACATCAGCATGCCGGAAATGGACGGGCTGGAGCTTTTGCGCAGAATCCGGGAAAAGGAAGAACAGGTGCGGTTTATTATCCTGACCGGATATGATGAATTTGACTATGCCAGGGAAGCAATCCGCTTAGAGGTCGAGAATTATATTTTAAAGCCGATTGACGAAGAAGAACTGGAACGCCAGCTGCGCGAAACCGTGCAGAAGCTGGAAGCAATGGACAAGAAAAAAATCCAGTATATTGATGAAAAAGCACAGTGGATGCATTTTCTGAACGGAAAATCCGGGCAGGAGGACAGCGGGAAGTTTGCCGGAATGCTGGGGCTGGAAGAATGCGGGAATTACTATGCGGCGGTTATGAAGTGGAATATGGACGGGCTGAAAGAAAAAAAGATAACCGATGTGATTCTGGAGCTCAAAAAAGATAGCAGCATGCGCGTTGTGCATCTTCCGCCGGACAGCCTGCTTTTGATACTGGCGGACGGGCATGCAGACGAGGCGCAGGCGCTGGAATATTTTGCGGAAATGCAAAACCAGATAGAAAGCAGCTTTGAGGTATTGACCTTTATCGGGATGGGGCCTGCGTTTAAGAGCTTTGCACAGCTTTCGAAAGCGTATCAGGCGGCAAGAAAGCTGCAGAAATACCTGTTAATCGAGGGCTACGGCAGCTGCATCAGCCAGAGCCAGACGGAAAGCCGCAAGACAGAATCCATACGCATGGACGGGGACAGGCTGCGCAAGCTGATTTTGAAAAAAGAACAGGAACAGGCCATGGATTACATGGAAGATCTGTTTATCAACAATATCCGTAAGGACGCTTCCGCGGGCGCGCTGTATCAGATGGCGGTAAAAATGGCAGTGCTTTTGGAAGATATCAAAAAAGAGTATAAGCTGGAATCCGGCAGGTTTCATGACCTGACCGAATTAATCGAGACGATTTTCAGTGCAGATGACATCCACGGCATTAAGGCGGCATTTGTGTCGGAAATCATCGAGATTATTTCCTGCATGCACGGCGAGGATTCCCAGTATACCCCGGTCGTGCGCCAGATTATTGCGGAGGTGCAGCGCAATTACAAAGAGGACATGAATTTAAAGACGCTGGCTTATAAGTACCACATGAATGCCTCCTACCTTGGGCAGATTTTCCAGAAAGAAACCGGGTATTCGTTTGCGCAGTATTTAAGCAACACCAAAAACAGCGTGGCGAAAGACCTGATTTTAAATACCAATATGAAAATCAACGATATTGCAAAACAGGCCGGGTATGTGGACACAAGCTACTTTTACCGGAAATTCAAGCAGTGCTACGGCGTGTCCCCGGCATCCATGCGGGAAATGAAAAAATACTGACCGTTTCAAAATCCGTTTCCTGGAATTTGCCCCTAAATTATCTGTAATTTGTACACCGAACCTAAAAGTTTTTAACTTTTCATGAAAAGTGCACAATGATATAGTAGTTACAGATAAAAAACGCACTGCATATTGACGAAACTAAGCATATGCAGATGCAAAAGGAGGGTTAAAATTGAGTGTTCCAAACAAGGCGCAAAAGCCGAAAGGAGGTTTCCTGCAACAGCTGGCGGCCAATAAGGAGCTGCTGATTTTAAGCATGCCCGGGGCCATATGGTTTTTATTTTTTGCCTACCTGCCATTATTTGGTATTCTGGTAGCATTTAAGAAATTCCGGCTGTCAGGCGACGGATTTTTCTACAATCTGTTCACGAGTGAAACGGTCTGGTTTGACAACTTCGAGTTCTTATTCAGCAGTGGCGACGCGTGGATTATTGTAAGAAACACGGTGCTTTACAACATGACTTTTATTATCCTCGGTGTGGCGGTGCCGGTCGTGCTCGCACTGCTTTTGAACGAAATCAAAAACAAAGGGATGATGAAAATTTACCAGAGTTCCATGTTTCTGCCGTATTTCCTGTCATGGGTTGTTGTCAGCTACTGTGTGTTTGCATTCCTCAATCCGGAAAAAGGTTACTTCAATGCAGTTATCCAGCAGTTTGGCGGTGAACCGGTTTCGTGGTATACGGAGACGAAATTCTGGCCGTTTATCATTATTTTCATGAGCCAGTGGAAGGGCATGGGTTATAATACCGTTGTTTACCTTGCATCCATCTGCGGGATTGACAAGACCTTTTATGAAGCAGCCGTTTTAGACGGAGCAACCAAATGGCAGCAGATTAAATACATTACGCTGCCGCTGTTAAAGCCGGTTATTACCATCCTTCTGATTATGTCGGTCGGCGGCATTTTCAAGGCAGATTTCGGACTGTTTTACCAGCTGCCGAAAAACTCCGGCCCGCTGTACCCTGTTACAAACGTACTTGATACATATATTTTCCGTGCACTGAAAACAAGCGGCGAAATCGGCATGAGTTCCGCTGCGGCCCTGTTCCAGTCCACAGTCGGTTTTGTACTCATTATGATTGCAAACAAAATTGTATCAAAAGTAGACAGTGAGAATGCATTATTCTAGGAGGGAGGAAAACTGTGGCTGAGAATGCAATGTCAAAACGGAAACTGGAAAAAAGGATAAAAAAAATAGAAGCGGAAGAATGCCGGTATAACCAGATTAAGACCCCGACCAATATTTTGTTTAACATTATCCTTGCAGTATTATCGTTTATCTGCGTAATACCATTTATTTTTGTTATTATTATCTCGATTACAGATGAGCAGTCACTGACCATGAACGGGTACCGGTTTGTTCCGGAAAAGCTGAGCCTGTACGCGTATGAATATATTGTCAGCGCGGGGGAAAATATTATCAGAAGCTATGGCGTAACGATTCTGGTTACCATCAGCGGAACGATTATCGGCCTTTTGCTGACAGGTACCTATGCATATGCTTTATCCAGAAAAACATATGCCTTCCGCAAGTTTTTTACAACAGTCATTACGATTCCGATGCTGTTCAGCGGCGGTATGATTGCCAATTACTTAATTGTAACCAAGGTTATGATGTTAAAAGATACCATCTGGGCGCTGATTCTGCCGCTCTGCCTGAATTCGTTTAATATCATTGTCTTGCGGACGTTTTTCAAAACGAGTATTCCGGATGCCGTTATCGAGTCGGCAAAAATCGACGGGGCATCGGAATGGAGAGTATTTTTCCAGATTGTCATCCCGATGGCGCTGCCGGGCCTTGCAACAATCGGCCTGTTCCTGACGCTTGGCTACTGGAATGACTGGTTCAATGCGATGATGTATATGGACGATAAGAGCATGATTCCGCTGCAGTATCTGCTGATTCAGATAGAAAGCTCCATTGACTGGCTGGCGAATAACAAAGCCACGATGGGCGTGGACGGAATTGCCGTGGCACAGAATATGCCAAAAGAAACTATTAAGATGGCAATTGTAGTAATTTCTACGCTGCCAATTATCTTTGCTTATCCGTTCTTCCAGAGATATTTCGTAAACGGACTGACGGTAGGTGCTGTAAAAGAGTAAATATAATAATCAATGAGGAGGATATGATTATGAAATGGAACATGTTTAAGCGGTTTGCAGCAGCAGGCCTTACAGCCGTTCTGTCAGCATCCCTGTTAATCGGATGCGGTGATAAAAAGGCCGAGACCAATGCAGAAGGGGATGAAATTGCCGAGCTGACCTGGTGGCAGATAGGTGATGCCCAGAAAGACCAGGACAGGGTTCTGGAAAAGGTCAATGAATATATAGGGGACAAAATCGGGGTAAAATTAAAAATCAATACTGCTGGCTGGGGTGATTATGACCAGAAAATGCAGGTTGTCATCAATACAGGCGATGACTGGGACTTATGCTTTACCTGTTCATGGGCAAATAACTACCTGCAGAATGCCAACAAAGGGGCATTTTTACAGATAGATGATTATATTAAGGACACAGAAATGTATCAGAATATTGACAAGCGTTTCTGGGAAGCTGCAAAAGTACAGGGCAAGACGTATGGCGTTCCGAGCGAGAAGGAAATCGGCAGCATGCCGATGTGGGTATTTACCAAGGAATATGTGGATAAATACGACGTTCCGGTAGAAGATATCCACAGCCTGGAAGATCTGGAGCCATGGCTGAAGGTCATTAAGGAAAATGAGCCGGATGTTGTGCCGATGTATCTGACAAGCAGCTATTCTGCACCGATTTACATGGATTTAATCCAGAATCCGGTCGGAATCGAATACGGCGACGATACACTGACCGTAAAGAATTTATTTGAAACAGAAAAAATGAAATCCACGCTTGCAACCATGCGCAAGTATTATATGGATGGTTATATTAACAAAGATGCTGCAACTGCTTCGGATGACAAGTCCATCAAGCGTTTTGTAACAAAGGGTGACGGACAGCCGTTTGCAGAGCTTATCTGGGGAAAAGACCTTGGCTATGAGGTTGTGTCAACACCGATTATGGACACTTATGTAACAAACCTGTCTGCCCGCGGCGCGCTGACAGCAATTAATGCACAGACCAAGAACCCGGAAAAAGCAGTCGCTCTTTTAAATCTCATTAATACCGATGAATACCTGAGAAACCTGTTAAACTATGGTATCGAAGGCGAACACTGGGATAAAGTGGAAGTACCGGCTGACGAGGCATCTGCTGCCGAAGGCAAGCCGTATGTATACGAAAACAAAATCAAGCTCAATGAGGAAACAAGGAAAAACTACTCTGTATCTTACTGGGTACAGGGCGGACTGTTCAATACTTATGTACTGGAAAATGAACCGGTGGATAAGTGGGCGACCTTTAAAGAGTTTAATGCATCTTCGGTAGATGCGCCGTCATTCGGATTTGACTTTGACCTGGAACCGGTCAGCACGGAAGTAGCCGGGTTCGGAAACGTACTGGATGAGTTTGGAAAATCCCTGTACACCGGAAGCGTTGACCCGGATGAATACCTGCCGAAGCTGCAGGAAAAGCTTCAGGCTACCGGAATTGACAAGGTAATCGAGGAAATGCAAAGACAGATTGACGAATGGAAAGCGTCTAAATAAAAAGAAGCCAGATAAAAAGCTGGATTTCGGCTTAATCTGGCAGAAATGGAAAAAGCGGCACGGCAGGGCCGCTTTTTTGCATGTACAGGCCCGTGCAGCGGGAAATATGGCAGTAACCGGCATATTTTAAAATAGGATTGCTATCAGCAAGGGGATTGCTTATAATAGGAGGAAAGCTGGAAATGCCGGCAAGGAACCGGCAGGGATAAAGGGGGATTGCAGCGTGCATAAGATTTTAATTGTAGAAGACGATGCAGACAATAACCAGATGCTGTGTGATTATCTGGAAAGCCATGGATATGCCTGTGCGCAGGCTTATTCAGGCAGCGAGGGGAAGCTGCTGTTTTCGATGGAGCACTTTGACCTGGTGCTGTTAGACCTGATGCTGCCGGGTATTCCGGGAGAGGAGCTTGTTCCGCTGTTTGCACAGAAATCGCCGGTAATTGTGCTGTCTGCCAAAAGCGGGCTGGACAGCAGGGTGGATGTGCTCTCAGGCGGAGCAGATGATTACCTGTGCAAGCCGTTTGACCTGCCTGAGCTGCTTGTGCGGATTCAGGTGCAGCTGCGCAGGAGAAACCGGGAACAGGAAGGCAGGCAGCAGGAAACAGAAAGCCGTCAGGAGCCGGGGAAACCGGGAACAGCAGGCGGCTGGCAGGGGACAGCTTCTGAAAATGCCAGCCTGCAGGAAGCACGCCATGTGTACAGCTGGCGGGAATGGACGCTGGATGAAGACACGCAGGAGATGACGGCAGCCGGGGAGCTGGTGGAGCTGACAAAGCACGAATTCCTGATTCTGGAACTGCTTATCCGCAGCCCGAAACGGGTCTTTACCAAACAGATGATATATGAATACGCCTGGGGCGAGGAATACCTGGCGGAAGATAAAACCATTCACGTACATATCAGCAATATCCGTTCCAAGCTGAAAAAAAGCGGCACGGATTCTTATATCCAGACTGTCTGGGGGACGGGGTTTAAGCTGGTTTAAAGATAATCTTTCAGCAGCTTCTTTTGGAAATTTTACACTTTCTTAAACCTGAATCCGTGAAATTGGTTGTTTTATGAAGCCAATCCTAAATCTGATTGGCTTACTCTTGATAAATTGTCCTTCAAAGACAGTATTTTACCTGAATCCGTGAAATTGGTTGTTTTATGAAGCCAATCCTAAATCTGATTGGCT
>CAJTSV010000101.1:7420-13523 GCA_910579075.1 uncultured Eubacterium sp. | reverse complement strand
GGCGGCTGCCGCGGCTCCACTCCAGCTGCGGGTGGCTGTAATCGTCCCGCACGGTCAGATTCAGCGCATCAATCGCAGTATTGCCTGTTACAAAAACGGTTCCCGCTTTTTTGCCTTCGCGCACTAAATTTTCTGCAGCAGGCTTTGTCGGGGCAAAATGCAGGCTTGCCAGCGCACCGACTGCCTGCCTGTTGAATTCTTCCGGAAACGGGCTGTGTATCTGGTAAGTGCGCAGGCCTGCTTCCACATGCCCGACCGGAATACCCAGGTAAAATGCGGCGAGTGCCGCAGCGAAGGCTGTCGATGTATCGCCGTGAACCAGCACCAGGGAGGGACAGGCCTCACGCAGCACCTTTTTCATCCCGGACAGGACTGCCGCGGTAATGTCAAACAGGTCCTGTCCTTCCTTCATAATGGAAAGGTCAAAGTCCGGCGTGACCTGAAATACCTCTAAGACCTGCCCTAACATGCTTTTATGCTGGCCTGTTACACAGACAAGCGTCCTGATTCCTTTTCTGGACTGCAGCTCCCTGGCCAGGGGGCACATTTTAATTGCTTCCGGCCTTGTGCCGAATACGAGAAGGACTGTTTTTATAGATTCTGGTTCCTGGATTTCCTGCTTTTCTTTCATTATGTTTTGCTCCTGTTATTCTGTTATGCCAATGATTCCAATAAAACGAAAGCCATGTTTTCCATTTTAATATGGAATGTTAAATCCGTTATAGCGATATATCCTCCCCTTTTCTCCACATTGCAGTAATCGATTCTACAAAGGTCTTATAGGTGCTTTCATCTTCTTTTGGAAAAATATATTTAATCGGAGAATTTTTCGCCTTTGTGCGATACAGATAAAACATTACCTGCAATACCGAAAAATCCTTGATTTGGAAATTCGGCAATCCAATGCCAATATCAACGCCAACGCAAGAAACCGTCATATATCCGTGAAAACATTTCACACTCAATAAATCCGGGTATTCCCTTTTCCAGCCCTTAAGGATTTTCAGTGCATCATAATGTATATCCTTAGGCTTGGAATCACTTCCATGCAGATATTCTTCCATTTCATCAAACCTGTCCAGTCCAAGCAGCATATATTGAACCCGTATGCCAGCTTTCAGCTTTTCTTCGATATCCTCTGCATATTTTGCAAGAAATTTATTTCCAACCGCAGTGGATATAAAAATATCACTTTGTGCATTCCGAATGATAATACCGGCATCGTGCTTTTTTTCCGAATAAGACTGTAAATATGGCTTAAGGGTTTTTAATGTACTAATCACAGATGCTAAATCCTTGTTTAATTCCTTATATCCTTTCACCGCTATATCTTCTTCAAAGCTTGCCGGCAAAAACCCGCCAAAACGCCTGTTGATTTCTGTTATCATTTTAACGAATTTCACTTGTTTTCCAAAATCAATCATCTGCTTTCCACGTAATGGAGATTCCGTCAGGGAATCAATATCACATCCTATCAGCAATGGAATTGTAGGTATTTCCCTTGAGGCCATGCCTCCTGCCTCATAATAAATCTATGGTGCATAAAGATTTTCATTTGAAATACATAAAATACCAAGACTGCAGGTTTTCAATTCACTGCTGATTGTTACCCACCAGTCTGTCCCGGACGCAATATCTACATTGGAAACAAAGCAATCGACCTCCCATTCAGGAAAAATCGTCTTTTCAAGCACTCTCTTTAAACCAACCGCAAATTCTTTCGTACACGAGCCTGACCAGCTAATAAAGATTTTGTTTTTCTCTGCTTTTTCTGTTTTCTTTTTTTTCTGTAATCTTGTGTCTGATACCATAATTTTTTCTCCCCTGTCTATAAACAGAAACCGTGTAAATTATAAATATGTCTGATATTTGCAGATAAAATCCCCTATCCCTGCATTATATATAAATCTATTTTCTGGCAGAAGTTCTTATAATGATGATTATTCCGCACATATTTCCGGTAAAAAAACTCCCGCACATTTCCGCACAGAACTCCTGCACCAATCCCCAGCAGTGCATATAGATAACAGGCCGCAGCGCTCTGAGGCTCCTTTAGGCGAAGCAGCTCTATCCAGAATAATTTTCCATTTATTCCTGCTATGGATGAGAGAATATAAACATCCAGCGATGCACATGCCAGTTTTCCCCCCCCCCATGCATGAAACCTGCTTATGCCTGTCTTCCCGCCACGATTTAAAAACAGCATGAATAAGCCCGCCGCTGATAAAAAACAGGGCAGTGATGACAGCATTGCAAAGTACATATTTTTATAAAATCCAAGCTGTTCAAAAATCCATGCAAGCGCATGATGCAAAACAGCATAATCGTACCAGTTATAAAATCCTATGGCCATTATCCATCCGGCAAAAAACAAAAAACATGCGTGGCTTCTCTTCAGCGTCAGTCTGCCCTGCTTTATCAGTCCCGTAACCAGATAGAGCAGGGCAAACCATCCCGTGTTTGTAAACTGCAGATAGCTTTTCGGATAAAATGACGGAAGTACCGAAACGGCCGCAAACAGAATGCATACAGTTACAGCCCGGCCGCGCATCCCTGCTTTATGAAGGATAAGATTTAAAAAAGGTGAGAGCATTAAGACAGCAATATAAGCAGATGCATACCAGACCACCGCATTGCTGACCGGAAACAGATATTTCACCAGCACGGCAGCGTCCCGTTTTTCGACATAATGCACAGCACCGCATGCCAGGCTGTAAAGCAGCACGGTCAGCCATGTCCTTGCAATCCTTTCAAACCGGAACGGTTTATCGCACAGAAACCATGCACTAATCATAAGAAATACATTGCAAATCATGCGCCCGCCGCCCCAGAACAGATTCTGGATAACCAGTGCCCGGTACCCGCTTATCTGCATATTTACGCTTTGCCCATGATAGTAATTGATTACGTGATAGACAGCAAGCATCACCATGCACAGCAGCCTTAATTCATCCAGTCCGTGATCTCTCTGTTCCATATCTTTTTACCCTGTCTTTGTCCTGTTCATTTAAAGCTCTCTGCAGCCGTCTCTTTTCCGGTACAGATAGTTGCACAGCGAAAACTCCCGGTCAATATAATACCCGTATTCATTCAGCAGCCGGTCTGCCTCATTGAAGTTTTCTTCAAATATCTCTATAAAAATTGCCGGCGAAAGCCTGGTGAGCGTTTCTTTTGCCCCTTTAAGCAGCTCAACCTCAAATTTCTCAACGTCTATCTTGATAAAATCGATTCTTTCAAAAGCATAGTCATCCAGCCGCCTTATTTCCATATCGCCATCGTTACTGGCCTGAAGCTGTGCAGAACCAATTTCCGTTTCATTAAAATATTTTATCGCCGCCTTTCCATTACTGCTGCCCAATGCTGTCTGATGCAGGCAGGCTGTTTCATCCAGCCCGTTGCATTTAACATTCCGTGCAAGAATGGAAAAGGTATCTTTGACCGGCTCAAATGCATGAATGGATGACGCCGCACATATCCGCCCGAAATAAACCGTATGGTTTCCAATATTGGCACCAATATCCAGAATCACGTCCCCTGGCCGAATCACATGTTTCCTCAGTTCATCCAGCACTGCGATTTCCCAGAACTGGGCATATCTTGCAATCTGCTGTTGCAGATAATCAGTCTGGTAACCTGGAAGGTACATATGGATTTTTTTCCCATAACTTGTAAATGAAAACATGCAGCCGTTATCCTTTATCTGTTCTATTTCCTTCTGATAATCATAAAGCCGCAGGCCGTGATGCCAAAGGACATCCATTACCCCCCCCCATACAAATACCGTGCGCTTCCAGCCGCGCGGCATTTCCATTGCGCTGTTTCTGATTCTTCCAAAATACCTGTTCCGTGCAAGTTCTGACTTTAATTTATACAGTATCATCTCCGCCTCCATATCATTCCTGTTAAATATAACCCATGAAAGCTTTTTCCATATACACTTTCATGCTGTCCATGGACCTGTCTTTTTCAAAGCTGTTAAAATCTTCTTCTGCAGCTTTCTGGCCGCTATTTTTCCCTAGTATCTCAGCCAGTGCTTTTTCCAGTTCCGGTATAGTTCTATACACTCTGCATACTGCCCTGTATTCCCTGGCATATCCTTTCATTGTTGGAAACGCAGTACCAATACAGCACTTTTTATTCGACAAAGCATCTATAATGGTACCCGATGTCCGTGCACCGAAATTTTCATCAAAAGGCAGCACAAGCACGGCCGCATTCTTAATATAAGAATAATAATCATCCAGCGAAAGGCTCAGCCTTCCTGTAATTACCCGAAGCCACCCGTCATCATAAACCTGGTTTTTATCCGGCGAGCGGAACACTGCCTTTATATGATGTTTCCGAAAATAACCGGATTTTTTTTCCCACGCAATTATCTGTGCCACCTTCTGTGGTGAATTACTGTTTGAGAGACCGACAACTGCAAAATCTGCATCCGTATTTTCTTTTATATCCGGAATCTTATTACATGGATGCGGAATGACGTGAACTTTATCCCTGTCGATACCGTACCGGTTTACATACATCGGAACACATATTTTTTCCATCGTTACATGATGCACCCGGTTTTTCGTTCTTTCCAGGCAGATTCTGACATACCTGTTTTTATACAGTTCAGGCGTATGCTCTAACACAAACAGTTTTCCTGTTATCGGGGAACACCAGTAATGCGCCAGAAACATAATCGGGTCCAGATGCGCTGCAAAAATAAATGCATAATGCCTTTTCTGGTCCAGCTTTTCCACAAACCGGTACAGGTTATGGCTGCTCAGGTGCACAAATGGGTCAAGCCTTCGGATAATACCCCGGTTAACTGCTTTGGAATGCCAGAATTTATCCCCTTTCGTGACAGCCTGTGCATCAAACGGGATAATACGCGCATGCAGTTCCAGTCCCTGATACCAGTTCCTCGACGGACAGATTACATCCACCTCACCAAACATAGCAAGTCCGTTTACCCACTCAGAATCATGCAGCCTGTGCCCCTCAAATGCCCGTTTTTCACAGATATTTACAAAAAGTATTCTCATTTTCTCCATACCCCCATCAGTTCCCTCTGGATGCACCGGACCCCAGTCTGGTACACCTCTTTGTAAGACAGCCCGTTTTCCTTCATCACAAACAGCGGCCATTTCCAGTTATTATAAGCCAGATTGGCAGCAGTCTGCCCCATCACCAGTCCCCAGACACCCATATGCAGGCTCCTTACAAAAAACAGGGACAGCGCAAAAGAAGCTGCTGCGGTTACCACATATGCTTTTACGCACAAAATACGGTTTGATGATGCAATCATGGAATTGCAGATGCTGTGCTGGTGGTATAGGTAATAAAAAATCCCGACAGCCAGTATCAGCCGCGCATCCATCTGTATGCCGGGACGTATGATTTTCAGCACCGGAAGGCCGGCAGCAAAAATGAAAACCATTCCTGCCGCAAATATCCCCTTATAAACAAGAAGACTGACGCAGGTAATGTTACGCAGCACCGTTTTATCCCGTTTCAGGCATGCGCTGCTGTACTGGGGCTGATATGCAGAAAAATAAGCAGATGCAAAGCCCGCGACAGCTGAAACAATCTGTACCGCAGCCCCGTATATGCTCGCTGCAGTCAGGTCAATATAATAAGCACAAATCAGCGTATTTGCCTGTGTAATAAAATACTGTGCCAGCATCACAACCCCGTCTCTCCACGCAGTTGTCCAGATAACAGACAGGCATTCCCGGATTTCACCCATGCTGTGTTTCCTTTTGCCGGACAGGCCGCTTGTGCGCCTGGCAAAATAACGCAGCCCGATGCCACGCAGCACAAGGCCGCTCAGAAAATACGAAAGAACAAAACCGGACAGGCCCATGCCGCAGCATAGAAAGACGGCCGCTGACGAAAGCTGGACAATTTTTGCATAGACATTCATTTTATTGCGCTCCGAAACAGCCCCGATTCCCTGAAGCAGGGATGTCAGATATCCATAAAACAGGTTCAGGAAGACCGCCGCCATATATACCGCCCACGCAGACGCGGCCTTTTTTGTCATTCCGCCTTCCACAACCTGACTGATGTAAAATGTCCCGGCTGTCATCATCATGACAAGCCCCGCAAATGACAG
>CAJTSV010000101.1:2375-7410 GCA_910579075.1 uncultured Eubacterium sp. | reverse complement strand
ACCCTGCAGGAAGCGATAATCTGCGACACAAGCCTCTCATCCGGCTCTCCAGAAGATTTCCGGGCCACACAGGTGCGTTCCAGTTTCTGAGCACCGCACCAGGCATATGTCATATGCCTGGACAGGGAAGCATTAAACCCGAAATCAAACAGGTTTACAATCTGTGAAATGCTGGCAAATACATACCACAGCCCCAGTTCCTCATCACTTAAAAATTTTAAGATAAACGGCAGAAGCATCACATTGACGCCAGCCGTAAAAAACCGGGCCAGATAAGACCAGATAACGTCTTTCCTGCTTATATTCATGAAAAACTCCTGTCTTTGTCATATTTTTCATACAGCCCGATGCAAATCCAGGCAAGCCCGGCATTCATCGAATAATAGAGCGAATAAAAAAATACAAACCACAAAATACCCAGAACCAGCCATGCATTTCCATCTTTTGCCAGATATTCCAGGCAGAATTTTTTCACCAGAAACACAATCAGCACAACACCTGCCAGTCCGTAATTAATTATAATTTCAGCAATTGAAATATGAAAATGGGAATAGGTTCTGTAATGAATCATGACATCTGAAAAGGTAGAGCCAGGCACATTCCAGTCACTCAGCCCCCAGTGCCTGGTAACTGTCCCGCCAAACCCTTTGCCAAACGGCAGAAAATACGGCTTTTTCAAAAGCTCCAGCCCCGCATTGATGATTTCTTCCACGCGCATTCTTACCGAATCGCCCGCGCCCATAAATTTTTCTGCCAGGCTGCCTTCTCCCCTGAAAATATCCAGAATGGAAGCCAGCTTATAGGAAACCTGTCCGCTTACCTGATGCAGCATCCCGCTTTGCAGGACATAACACCCTGCCGCTGCTGCAACAGCCAGACAGGCCAGCCTGACCGGAAGTTTTTTGACCGGCCCGCCCAGCGATATGGCTTTCCGAAAAAATGCAGGCAAAAGCAGCAGATCAGATCAGAATGCAGAAGCGAAGAGCTTTCAAGAGCAGCAATATATAAACCCACCAGGTCCCTGCAATCCCGACTGTAAACCGCACCTGCAAAAGCAGTGCCATGCATCCTGTCAGCAGGTGAAACCATCCATGCTTTTCATCCAAAAATAAAATCAGGCCGGGTGCAAAAAAAAGAATCAGGGGACAGGTAATATAAAATTCATCTCCCCACATACTGTAATAATTCCCGCACAAAGCAAGCGCCGCAGCTGCCCACGAAGTCCCGGACAGGACTGCCGCTGCAATGTTTTTCAGCCTTCCTGCAAACCCTGCATCCTTTTTCATGCAAACATACACTAACGTCAGGACAGACACTGCATGAATCATCTGATAGCCGTCCCTTGCCACATACCGCCACATATCCGTATGGGCCATCATGCCATTATCATTGCATGCCAGCACCAGAAAAACCATGGGAACCGCGGACACTGCCAGAAACAGATTCATAAAATAAAACCGGTCAAATCCCGTCTGCCGGGAAAACGGCGGGCAGCAAAAATGCCAGAAACACCTGGCCATCGCCAGAAGCATAATGCCAAGCAGCAGGTAGCTTTTTACATATGGCAGATGAAATACGCTGTAAAACACAGCATCCCTGTTACCCAGTGCAAATCCCGGATTTTCAATATTAGCTGATAAAAGAACCAGCACCGTAACAGCCAGGCTGCTGATACTGCCCAAAAAAAGCACATACAGCAGAAACAGTGTCTCCACAGCTCCCAGAACAAGCGTTATGACAGGCACTCTTGCAAATATGGAATTGAGAAACACAAACACCGCAATCAAAGCAGTGTCTATGAAATACCTGTCCAGGGATATCTGCCCAAAACGGAATGAAATTCTTTCTGCCAGCATTTTTATGACTCTCCCGGCACTTTCTTTTTCAATATATTTTTCTTTTTATACATACTTTTCTTTTTATACATGTTGTTCTTTTTATCCTGCATTTTCTTTACGATATCCATTTCTTTCCAAATCTTTTTGTCTCTGTATCTTTTTCTATATCCTTTTCTTTCTGTAATTCTTCTTTCTCTATCTGTTTTTTTCTGTCTGTTTGTTCATTATCCAGAATCCCAGCTGTGCAAATGCCGGATGAATGGAAAATAAAAACAGCATTCCTCTGCGCTTCGCTGACTCCGATACCGGCCGACAGCCTGCCTGCTGCTCTTTTTGATACAGGAATTTAAACTCCTTCCAGAACCGGCAGCGCAGCTTTCTTTTCTGTTCCCGCCCGATTTCCGGCATCTGTACAAGGCTGAGATAACAAAATGCCAGATGTGCGCACAAATCCCTTGCCGCCATCCGGCTCATCTCTGGACGATTTTCTTTTATGTAGCGGTATACTGCCCTGCTGCATTTCACTACGTTCAGATAATCATATGTCAGGGCTCTTGTTGTCGTGCTCTCATCCCGCGTATCATATATATATCCAATATCCGGAATTGACATTACCTTACGGGCAATGCTCATAACTTTTACATTCAGCAGTTTATCTTCTTCATGATAGCGTATCTTTTCATCAAATTGAATTTTTTGGAACAGGCTGCATCTGTAAATCTTATTCCCATTGCTGTATACTGTGCCATCTTTTTGCAGCT
The DNA here is from genome assembly GCA_910579075.1 of uncultured Eubacterium sp. GTDB lineage: Bacteria > Bacillota > Clostridia > Lachnospirales > Lachnospiraceae > Eubacterium_J. The sequence goes on along the minus strand of CAJTSV010000101.1, from coordinate 4,811 downwards.
GGCGCCGCACAGCTTCCCTGGAATCATATACCTGCATTTGCGGTGAAAATCTGCTGATAATCTTTCTGCCTTTTATTTTCATCATCCCGAATTCCAGGATATCTGCATCTTCCTTTTCCATAACTGCCATAACGGAAGAATAAAAACCATTCTTTATAAAATCATCTGCATCAGTAAATGCAATATATTCCCCTTTTGCTTCCCTGACTCCATGAATTCTTGCATGATACTGCCCGGTATTTTTCTGATTCACAAGCCTGACATTAGAAAACCTTCCTGCAAGGGACTGTGCCGTTTTGCATGTATTATCCTGCGACCCGTCATTTACAATAATAATTTCCATCTCTATGCCGCCCTGTTTCAGCAGGCTCATCACGCACCGTTCCAGATAGTCCTGCATGTTATAAGCCGGAACGATAACGGACAGTTTCAGGCTGTGCTGTGATTTTACAATATCCTGCCCAGCGCCTGTGCAATTCCCCCCCCCCGCATAGCTGTTTTTCGAATAGTATCTTCCAAAGGATTCCTGAAACTCATGAAACATATTTTTCCCTTCTATTTTATCACCCAGCATGCACCGCCAAAGTTTTTCCCAGAAAAGCGCATCATCCACGCAAAGACAGTATGGATTCCCCTGTGCCCTGCGGTGAAAATCCCTCAGGCAGGAAGAATAAACCGGAATGACGCCATTGCATACATAAGAAGAAAGCTTTGTCGGAGTTGCAGCACGGTTCACTGCAGTATCTTCGCGGATGCAGAACCCAAACTTTGCTTTAGCCATTTCCATGCGCACCTGCTCTTTGCGGACACATGCCGTGGAATAATTTTTTATCCCGTATTTTTTCAAAACCGTTTCCGCTTCTTTCTGCTGCTGTGTCAGCACCAGAAAACGCACAATATTTCCATATGTTTCTTCTATCTGCTTATATAACCGCACAGTCTGTTCAAAGCACTGCCATGCAGCCAGAGTTCCTGCATAAATAAACACATTATCGTTATAATCATGGACCAGAAACTGCTCCCTGTCCATTTCTTCATTAAAGCACGGCATCACAAATGCATTTGGAATCTGCATGCGGTATTTGCGTTCAAAGTGTGCTTTCATTTCATCCGATACGAGAAATACAAAATCTGCACAGCCCAGTCCCTTTTTCTCTATCGCAGATAAAACCAGATATCTCAAATAAGAATGATGCCGCAGAAAGGATTCTTCCGGTGACAGACCCTGTGCCCATAAAATAACTTTTCCATAGCCAAGCTTTCTCGCCCTGGCTGCATCAGCTGCTGTCACGGTTACGGCAATCCGCGAAGATAAGCCTGTCTGCGGGACAAGCCGGCTGATATTATGTCTTCTGACTGCCAGACTGGAAAGGGCACTTTCAATTACGGAAAGGTAATCTCTGGTCACAGACTGGTTTGCGTATGGATTATAAAAGTCTGCATTGTAATTTATCAGAGTCACTCTTTACTGGCACCGCCTCTCCCAAACTATTTTTTCATTCTCCCCAGCCATTTATGTACCAAGTCAGCACAGGATATTGTAAAACAGCTGCCTGATTAATTTTCTGCATTTAAATCACGCAGTATCTGTCCCAGATAATGCTCAATATAATAAAACTCAGCCGATTTTAAGCTATTCTCCTTCAGCTTTTTTAAATAATTTCTATTGTTATTTAAAACGTTTATTGCATTTTCCAGGCAAAATGAATTGTTTTCCTCAAGTACAATTCCGTCAGCTTCATTTGTTATTATCTCGCTGTTATAACAAATATTACTGACTATCGGAACTATCCCGGCAAATTTTGCTTCAACAAGAACTCCCGGAACTCCTTCCGTTGTCCATTTTGTCGGGAATAACAACACATCATAAGAAGATAACAGCCGATACAGGCGGCTGCTGTTTCCCGCAAAAACTCCGTTATATGAAACATTTTTCAATTTCTTTAATCTTTGCATAAACTCTGTTTTATAACTTTGCTCAATGTGCCCATAAAACGAAAACTCAGCATTTTCTATATTTTCTGCTGCTTCCAGAATAATATCCGCACCTTTCATTTTACTGATTCCAGAAAAAAATATGCATTTCAGCTTTTCATGACTGCAGGCAGCAGCCCTTATCTTCTCAGGTCTTTTACGGCAGTTCGGATATAATTCGACATTTTTCATTCCTGCAAGACGCATTTTATCTCTCATAGATACAGTTTCAACATAAATCCGTTTATAACTGCCATACCAGCGCCTTTCTTTGCTGTCTCCGATTATCCTGTCAGCTTCCCTTCCTCCCATCATAAAATAGACTGATTTTTTCATAATTCTCCGATTGAACATATATAACAGAAAGGTCAGGATTTTTGAGCTTCCTTTTGCGGCACTTACACCTACTATCAGCCTTTTTCTGCTGAACAGGGCGGAAAGAACTGCATTCAGGTTATTCGG
>CAJTSV010000101.1:0-2365 GCA_910579075.1 uncultured Eubacterium sp. | reverse complement strand
ATGACAGGCAAAAATATTTTTTCAGGACATTTTACTGTCATATATGATTTCAGGACTTCATATAATAATTCATTCTTTTTGGTAACTCCTCCGTAAGGAGGCGGAAAATTACCAATATATTTTACAGCTTCTTTATTCCTATTTTTTTCCTGCATATACTTTAAAGCACCTTTACACTTTGTCAGACTGTATATCTGCACGCATTCTCAATATCCTTGCCGGCACCCCCCCCACAACGGCACCTGCCGGAACATCATTTATTACAACTGCATTCGCGCCAATAACCGCATCATCTCCTACCACAATGTTTCCAAGTACTTTTGCACCTGTAGAAACCTGTACCCTGTTTCCTATTACCGGAACAATGCCTCTGACTGCGTCAAACTCCGCAATCGCTTTATTACTGCTTCCTGCCCCGCCGCCTATCGTCACATTTGTCCCTATCATGCAGTATTTTCCAATTTTTGCATTCGAATGTATCACTAAGCCTATCCCTTTATATCCAAACTCTGTTCCTTTTCCAATTTCACAAGTATAAGGCACGAATGAATTATGAATAAGGTAAATCCAGCTGCGGATAAGCCAGGCTGCCGGCAGCAGATGATGCAGATAGCACCATCTTGCTGCGCGGTACTTATTAACTGCACTCATACGGCTCATTTTACTCCCCCTTTATAACTGATAAACCCTGCCAGGCCTGTGCACAGCCACTGGCCCGCTTCCATGCCATCTCTGCTATAAATGATAGCACCTGCCCTCATATACATGGCGAGTGTCCAGTACAATCTTCCCTGCAAGCTTCTCCATGTTCTGCCTCAGTTCCTCATGTCCCACCATAATGACGACCATGTCTACCGCCTCCAGGAATTCATCCAGGCCATGGTACTGGTTTTCCACCGCATCCCGCGTGATGTACGGGTCATATGCCTTTAAGGGCTGCCCGAGGTGGCGCTTCTGGGATTCCAGCAGCTGCAGCGACGGGCTTTCGCGCATGTCGTCCACGTTTTCCTTGTAAGCCAGCCCGTACAGACCGACCCGGGAAATGTCTGCCAGGCCCTCCTCTTTCATGACCTCGCGGATGCGGCCCAGTACAAAATCCGGCATCCCGCTGTTTACTTTCATGGATTCGCAGGTGACTTCTGCAAGGCCCGGGTAGTCGCCCACGAGAAACCACGGGTCTACCGGAATGCAGTGCCCGCCCACGCCCGGGCCCGGCTGCAGGATGTCCACCCTCGGGTGCATGTTGCAGATGCGGATAATCTCGTACACATCCATCCCGTCATGGCGGCAGATTTTCGCAAGCTCGTTGGCAAAGGCGATATTGACGGCCCGGTAGGTGTTTTCCACGACCTTCGTCATCTCTGCCGTGCGGATGTCCGTCACGGCAATTTCCCCCTGGCAGAACGATGCATACAGGGAACGCACACGCTCCCCGGTTTCCGGGTCGTCCGCCCCGATTGTCCGGTTATTGCATGCCAGCTCATGCAGCATGTTTCCCGGGATAATCCTCTCCGGCGCATGGGCAAGGTGCACGTTTTTTCCGGGCTCGAACCCCATCCGCACAGCCACGGGGCGGATGTATTTATCAATGGTTCCGGGCGGGACAGTCGATTCTATCACAACCGTTGCACCCTGCGGCGCTGCTTCCAGGGCTTCCCGGACCGCTTCCACGACATATGCGGCATTTACTTTTTTGGTGAACCTGTCATAAGGGGTCGGCACGGATATAATGTACACCTCCGCTTCCCGGCAGCTGTCCGCAAACCGGATTCCTGCCCCGGCCGCCTTCTGGAAAAGCTCCCCCAGCCCGCCTTCCCGGAACGTGGCCTGCCCGGCATTGAGCGTCTCTACCAGCTTCCTGTCCCTGTCCGTTCCGGTAACCCTGATTCCGTGCGCAGCCATCATCAGCGCAGTCGGAAGCCCGATATATCCAAGTCCTATTACATTTACATCTGTCATCTGCTGTATGCCCCTCCTTCGCGCAGCCGGAAAGCCCGTGCTGCTGCATTTCGTTTTATCTCATTCATCTGGCCCGTCCGGTCCATTCCATGCCGCGTCCTGTTTCTATCACTATGCACACATCCACGCATCCTGCAAACGGCGTGCGGATTTCCAGCACCTGTTTTTTCCGGTACAGGCCGAATTCCTGCGCATGGTCCGCAGCCGGCCCGCTGCGGCAAATCCTGGCCCCGCTTCCTTCCGGGATGCGGATGGCGGCTGCCGGGTATTTTCCGGCCCCGCCCGCTGCGGCTGCCCTGCGGCCCAGGATATATACCAGCTGCCCGTGCCGTTCATAGGACAGCCCCGGTGCCAGGTGGAAAAACTGCCTCGCGGCATGCACGCCCCTGTCATGCGCGCGGAAGCT
>CAJTSV010000100.1 GCA_910579075.1 uncultured Eubacterium sp. | reverse complement strand
TTCTCCGCAAAGTGGGGAGTGCAGATTGCGGAAATGATTTTTCAAACACGCTCTAGGAATTTTTTGTGCGTGCATGGTATAGAAAGGACTTTATGAACAGGAGAGAGATAAGGGAACAGATTTTTAAAATGCTGTTTCAGGCTGAATTTTATGAAAGCGGGGAAATGGATGAGCAGATACAGATTTCCATGGACGAGCTGGAAGAAACGAACGAGGGAAAACGAAATTACATCGAACAGAAGCTGCGCAGGATTTACAGCCTGCGGGAAGAAATCGATGCATTGATTAATGAAAAAGCAACCGGATGGAAAACCGGGCGCATGGCAAAGGTAGACCTGACGTTAATCCGCCTGGCTGTTTATGAAATCCGGTATGAGGAGGATATTCCGGCCGGCGTGGCGATTAATGAAGCTGTGGAGCTGGCGAAGGTCTACAGCAGCGACGGGGCACCGTCTTTTGTAAATGGAGTGCTGGCAAAACTGGTATGATGAAAAATATTTATAGCGTAGGACAGGTAAATGCCTATCTGAAAAATATGTTTGCCCAGGATTTCCTGCTCGGCAGAATCCGTATCAAGGGCGAGGTGTCGAACTGTAAATACCACAGCTCCGGGCATATTTATTTTTCCTTAAAAGATGAAAGCGGGACGATTGCGGCAGTCATGTTTGCCGGAAACCGCAGAAACGGGCTGAAATTCCGGATGCAGGACGGAGACCATGTCGTCGTGTCCGGTTCTGTGGAGGTCTATGAGCGGGACGGGCGTTACCAGCTTTACGCAAGGGAAATTACCCTTGACGGGGCCGGTGCGCTGTTTTTAAAATTCGAAGCGCTCAAAAAAGAGCTCGAAGAAATGGGGATGTTTGCAAAGGAATACAAGCGTCCCATCCCGAGGTTTATCAAAAGGCTTGGAATCGTGACTGCACCGACCGGGGCGGCAGTCCAGGATATACGCAATATCAGCCACCGGCGCAATCCTTATGTCCAGCTGATTCTGTACCCGGCGCAGGTGCAGGGGGACGGGGCCGCGGAAAGCATTGTAAACGGCATCCGTGCGCTGGAACAGCTTGGCGTGGACGTGATTATTGCCGGGCGCGGCGGCGGCTCGATTGAAGATTTGTGGGCCTTTAATGAAGAAATCGTGGCAAGGGCGATTTTTGAATGCAGCATTCCGGTTATTTCGGCAGTCGGTCATGAAACCGATACGACGATTGCCGACTATGTGGCTGACCTGCGGGCACCGACGCCGTCCGCGGCGGCAGAGCTTGCCATATACGATTACGCACAGCTTAGGGAAGCGCTGCGCATGGCCCATGTATCGCTGAACCTGCGCATGAAGGAGCATATTCACAGGCAGCGGCAGCGTCAGGAGCATCTGAAAACAAAGCTTGGCTATTTAAGCCCGCAGATGATATTAAACAGCCGCAGGCAGTATCTGGCAGATTTGGGGGAAAAGCTTTCCCAGCGCATGGAGTACCGCCTGCGGGAAAACAGGCACCGGATAGAGCTTCTTGCCGGACGGCTGGATGCAGGCTCCCCGGCCAAAAAACTGAGCGGGGGATTTTCATATGTCACAGACCATGCCGGACAGCCGCTGCGGCAGGCATCACAGGTACAGGCCGGAGATACGATTACCGTGCGCACATCGGATGGGAAAATCCGGGCTCAGGTGCTGGAAACGGAAGCAGCAGGCGTATATGGAATTCAGTAAAAAGCAGCAGATGCAATAACAGAGATTGAAAATGCAGGAAATGGAAAGTAATAGAAACTGAAAGAAATAAAAATGGAAAATATATAGAAATTAAAAGTAATAGAAATGGAAAGAAATAGAAATGATGGAAATTAAAAATGACGGAAATAGAAAATGATGGAAGATGAAAAGATGATGGAATGGGCAGAAATGCCGCTGCAGGAACCGGGCAGCGGAAACGAAGGCGCACAGGACGAAAAGCTGGAAGATATGCTCGCACAGGTGGAGTACTGTATTGAACAGCTGGAAAACCCGCAGATTTCGCTGGAAGATTCGTTCCGGTATTATGAGGAAGGGATTCGCAGGCTGAAAGAGTGCAGCGGGAAGGTAGAGCAGATTGAACAGAAAATGATGGTTATAAACCGGCAGGGAGAGCTGGAAGAATTTCAGCCCGGCGCAGCCAGGGGCGTATAAAAGAAAAAATGGGACAGGCATCTGTTTTTCCTGTCTAAGATACCGTCACAGGATATAGAAAGGAACCAGGGAATATGGAAAACGAACCGGCAAACGGAGCAGAAGAAAGAATCAAAGAAGAAGACTTTACAGAAGAAGACTTTACAGAAGAAGCCTTCAAAGCAGAAATCAGGAAACGTGCATCCGATATTGAACAGATACTGTCCCGGTATCTTCCGAAAGAAGAAGGATTTCAAAAATGCGTGATGGAAGCCATGAATTACAGTGTCCGTTCTGGCGGGAAGCGCCTGCGCCCGATGCTGATGCTCGAAACGTACCGGATGTTCGGGGGCAGCGGCACGGTGATTGAGCCGTTTCTGGCAGCCATTGAAATGATTCATGCGTATTCCCTTGTGCATGACGACCTTCCGGCAATGGATAACGACGAATACCGCCGCGGGAGAAAAACAACGCATGTCGTTTACGGCGAAGCGATGGGCATTCTGGCCGGGGACGGGCTGCTGAATTATGCCTTCGAAACGGCCGCGTCAGCTTTTTCCATGAAAGCAGACCCGGGCCGGACGGCGAAAGCGTTTCAGGTGCTTGCAAAAAAATCCGGGATATACGGCATGATTGGCGGACAGGCTGTGGATGTGCAAAACGAGGGAACCAGCATAAGCGCGGATATGCTTGACTTTATTTACCGTTTGAAAACCGGGGCCCTGCTCGAAGCGTCCATGATGGCCGGTGCGATTCTGGCCGGTGCGGATGACGAACAGGTATCTCTGGCAGAGCAGGCAGCCGGAAAGGCCGGGATGGCATTTCAGATACAGGACGATATCCTGGACGTGTCAGGCACCTTTGAGGAGCTTGGAAAGCCAATCGGCTCCGATGCGAAAAACAGCAAGACGACGTATGTAACGCTGTATGGAATCGAGGCGGCACAAAGCCAGGTGCAGAAGCTGACACAGGAAGCCAGGCAGTGCATGGACAGGCTGCCGGTGCGCAATGTGTTTTTAAACAGACTGCTGCGGTATCTGGCGGTGCGCAGGAGCTGACAGGGTTTGCCGGCAGAACGAAATTATAAAGGGAAGCATGGGTAAAGCATATGCTGGAAAAAATAAACAATACCAATGACATAAAAAAGCTGAATCAGGATGAGCTGAAACAGCTGCCGGAAGAAATACGGCAGTTTCTCATACAGAGCCTTTCGCAGACAGGCGGGCATCTCGCGTCGAACCTGGGCGTGGTGGAGCTGACGATAGCCCTGCATCTGGCGTTTGAGCTGCCAAAGGATAAGATTATCTGGGACGTGGGACACCAGTCTTATACGCACAAAATACTGACCGGGCGCAGGGACCAGTTTCCTTCGCTGCGCCAGTTCGGGGGCCTGAGCGGATTTCCGAAAACAGGCGAAAGCGACTGCGACTGCTTTAATACCGGACACAGCTCGACCTCGGTTTCGGCCGGGCTCGGCCTTGCAGCAGCCAGGGATTTAAAAGGACAGTCCCATAAGGTTATTTCGGTTATCGGTGACGGGGCGCTGACTGGCGGAATGGCGTTTGAAGGACTTAATAATGCTTCCAAGCTGGAAACCAATTTTATTATTGTGCTAAATGATAATGATATGTCCATTTCCAGAAATGTCGGCGGCCTGAGCCAGTATCTGGGCAGCATCCGTACCGCAGGTGTATACCAGGATTTGAAAAACGGCGTTTTGGAATCGCTGCATAAAATACCCGTGTACGGCGAGCGGCTGGTTCGCAAAATCCGCAGAACCAAAAGCGGGATAAAGCAGCTGCTGATACCGGGCATGCTGTTTGAAAATATGGGAATCCTCTATCTTGGCCCGGTAGACGGGCACGACATCAATAAAATGACGGCGATGTTCCAGAAAGCATCCCGGGTAAACGGGCCTGTGCTTGTGCATGTGCTGACCGAAAAGGGCAGGGGCTATGAGCCGGCAGTACGCCATCCGGCGCGCTTTCACGGCACGGAGCCTTTTGACATCGAAACCGGGCTGGTAAAAAAGAAAAAGCATAAGGCGGCATATACCGATGTGTTTTCAACCGTGATGCGTAAGCTTGGCGACCGCGATGAAAAGCTTGCCGCCATTACGGCAGCGATGGAAACCGGAACCGGCCTGAAACGGTTCCACAATATGTTCCCGGAACGGTTTTTTGATGTCGGCATTGCGGAAGGCCATGCGGTTACGTTTGCAGCAGGGCTTGCAGCAGGAGGGATGAAACCAGTCTTTGCGGTGTATTCCTCATTTTTGCAGCGTGCGTATGACCAGGTGCTGCATGATGTCTGCCTGCAGGACCTGCCGGTTGTTTTTGCCATTGACCGGGCAGGGATTGCCGGCAGTGACGGGGAGACGCATCAGGGTATTTTTGATATCTCCTATTTAATGTCCATGCCGAATATGGTGCTGATGGCCCCGAAAAATAAATGGGAGCTTTCCGACATGATAAAATATGCCCTGCAGCAGAAGCACCCGGCAGCCGTCCGCTATCCGCGCGGCGAAGCCTATGACGGGCTGGAAGGCTTCCGTGCCCCGGTAGTTCTGGGAAAGAGCGAGGTATTGTATGAAGGCGGTTCCGTTGTGCTGCTTGCATACGGCAGCATGGTAAAGACTGCGCTGGAAGTGCGGGAGCGGCTGATGCAGGAAGGGACTGCCTGCGCGCTTGTAAATATGCGCTTTGCAAAGCCGCTGGATAAAGACATGCTGCGTGATGCAGCCGGAACGTATGACCTTGTGGTTACGATGGAAGAAAATGTGCGCCCGGGCGGCATGGGCGAAGCGGTTGTGGAATATCTGGACAGCATTGGCGCGCAGGTACCGGTACTTCTGGCCGCCATTGAGGATGGATTTATTCCGCACGGAAATGCAGAGGTTTTAAAACGCGAGGCGGGACTGGATGCGGACAGCATTGCGGATAACATAAAGACAGCGATGAAAAGAATACGCAGGAAAACGGTGGGAATATGAAAGAACGGCTGGACGTGCTGCTTGTAAAGCGGGCACTGGCGCCTTCGCGGGAAAAGGCGAAGGCCATGATTATGGAAGGCAGCGTATATGTAAACAATCAGAAAGAAGACAAGGCCGGTTCGATGTTCGATACAGGGGCACAGGTGGAAGTGCGCGGGAAGACACTCAGATACGCCAGCCGCGGCGGCCTGAAGCTGGAAAAGGCCATGGAGCGGTTCGCAGTCAGCCTGGAACAGAAAACCTGCATGGATATCGGGGCGTCAACCGGGGGATTTACCGACTGCATGCTGCAAAACGGTGCCAGGAAGGTCTATGCGGTGGATGTCGGCTACGGGCAGCTTGCATGGAAGCTGCGCCAGGATGCGCGCGTTTGCTGCATGGAAAAGACAAACATCCGGTATGTCACGCCGCAGGATATCGGCGAGCCGCTGGACTTTGCATCTGTGGATGTGTCGTTTATTTCCCTGACAAAGGTGCTTGGCCCGGCAAAGGAGCTTTTAAAGGAGCAGGGGGAAATGGTCTGCCTGATTAAGCCGCAGTTTGAAGCCGGAAGGGAAAAGGTCGGCAAAAAAGGCGTGGTGCGTGATAAAAACGTGCATCTGGAGGTTATCGGACAGGTTGTTTCGTTTGCAAGGGGGCTGGGTTTTCATGTGCTGGGACTGGAATATTCTCCCATCAAGGGCCCGGAGGGAAATATTGAATACCTGATGCATATCCGAAAGGATGGAACCGGATTACAGGAGGAGGCAGCAGATGCCGCAGCTGTCGTGGAAGCTGCTCATGCTGAATTGGATATATGAAAAAATTTGCAGTCATTGTAAATGCGTTAAAGGACCGGAACCTGGAGCAGACGCGCAGGCTTTGCAGTTATATCGAAACACGGGGCGGAAGCTGCCAGTATATTGTCAGCGTCGACGAGCAGGAAGGCATTCAGAAGGTGTATGCCAGGGATATCCAGGAAGATACCGAATGCATCTTTGTGCTTGGCGGTGACGGCACGCTGATACGGGCAGCAAGGGACACCGTGGAATGTAGGGTGCCGCTGATTGGCGTAAATATGGGCACGCTCGGCTACCTGTGCGAACTGGAGCCGGACACGGTTTATGAAGCAGCGGATGCAGTGATGCATGGGGAATATATGGTAGAACAGCGCATGATGCTTGCGGGGCATAAGGCAGGCTCCGAGCATGCGCCGGCTATCCGGGCGCTGAATGATATTGTCATTCACCGGATGGGCTCGCTGTCCCTTGTCAGCCTGACGGTATATGTAAACGGGCAGTACCTGAATACGTTTCAGGGCGACGGCGTGATACTGTCGACACCGACCGGCTCTACCGGCTATAACCTGTCTGCCGGCGGCCCGATTGTAGACCCGAAAGCGGAGCTGATTCTGCTGACGCCGATTAATTCCCATACGCTGACGCCAAGAAGCATTGTCATCGATGCACAGGATGAAATTGCTGTTGAAGTCGAAAGCCGGCGCGTGCAGCGGGACGAAGTGGTGGAAGTCAGCTTTGACGGCGACCACGGCTGCCTGCTGAAAGCCGGGGAATACATGAATATCCAGAAAGCAGACGTACATGCCAGAATACTGAAAATCAGCAGGGTCAGTTTTCTGGAAATACTGTGCAAAAAAATGCAGACTTTCCGCTGAGAAGCCATGCAGGCTGTGTCCGTGGAGTCTTATATTGGAAGACGTGGCAGCACAAGGAGCAGGACTTATATATGAAAATTTCAAGACATGCAAAAATACTGGAAATCATAGCAAAATACGATGTGGAAACCCAGGAAGAATTATCGGCAATGCTCGTAAAGGAAGGCTATCCGGTTACGCAGGCGACCGTATCGAGGGATATCCGGGAATTAAAGCTGACCAAGGTAGCTGTAAGCTCGGGCAGGCAGAAATATGCTGCCATTTCGCATCCGCAGAAGGATTTGTCAAAATATATCCGTATTTTCCGGGATGGGTTCCGTTCGATGGATATGGCGCAGAACATTCTTGTCATAAAAACAGTTCCGGGGATGGCCATGGCAGTTGCGGCTGCACTGGATGCCATGGAGTATCAGGAAATCGTAGGCAGCATTGCGGGCGATGATACGATTATGTGCGCGGTGCGCACGGTGGAAGATACCACAGAACTGATGCGCAGGCTGCGCAGGGTGACAGAGGAATGATGGCTGCCTGCAAAAAGAATGCCGGGATGAACCGGCTTCCCGTGCTGTCAGGCAGATTCGGATTAAAAAGGAGCATATCATGTTACATAACCTTCATGTGAAAAACCTGGCCCTGATTGAAGAAGCAGAAGTGGACTTTTCAGAGGGCCTGAATATTCTCTCAGGGGAAACCGGGGCCGGCAAATCCATTATTATCGGGTCTATTGGCGCAGCTATCGGGGAAAAGGCATCGAAAGACATTATCCGCAAGGACGCAGATTATGCCCTGGTGGAGCTGGTTTTTTCGGTGGACAGCAGCGTCAGGGAAAAGCTTTGTGCCATGGATATTCCAATGGAAGATGACCAGGTCATCCTGACAAGAAGGATTTCAGGCGGGCGGGCAGCTGCGAGGATTAATTCGGAAAGCGTGTCCCTGGCAAAGCTGAAAGAGGCGGCAGCGCTTCTGATTGATATTCACGGGCAGCATGAGCACCAGTCACTGCTTGCCCAGAAAAACCACTTGCAGATTCTGGATGCTTATGCCAGAAAGGATATCGGCAGCCTGAAAGCAGACCTGTCCGAAGCATACCGCGCTTACACCGGCATTGTGCATGAGCTGAAGGAAGCCTCGCTCGATACCGAGCAGCGGGCAAGGGAGCTTTCGTTCCTGAAATATGAAGCGGAAGAAATCGAACAGGCAAGGCTCAGGCCGGGAGAGGATGAGGAGCTCGAAGCACAGTACGAGCGCTATGCAAACGGGAAAAAAATTATGGGAAGCCTGGCGGAAACCTACCGGCTGACCTCGGATAACGGCGCTTCGCAGATGCTCGGGCATGCCGTGCAGGAGATTGCCCAGGCAGGTGCTTATGACGGGAAGGCCAGACAGCTGGAAGAACAGCTGCTTACGATTGACAGCCTTTTAAATGATTTTAACCGGGAGCTGGCTGGATATATGGAAGATGCGGACTTTGATGAGGAGCGTTTTTATGAAATTGAAAAACGGCTGGATTTTATCAATGGCTTAAAAGCCAAATACGGCGGCACGATTGAAAAAATTCTGTCGGAATATGAAAAAAAACAGGCCCGCATCGAAACTTTAAGTGATTACGATGCATATTTATCCGGCCTGCAGCAAAGACTGGAACAAAAAGAGGCGCAGCTGGAAGCGCTTTGTAAAAAAATTTCCAGAATCCGCAGGAAAGAAGCGCAGAAGCTGGCAGAAGAAATCAGGGCAGCACTTACCGACTTAAATTTCCTGGACGTGAAGTTTGAACTCCAGATTACAAAAAAGAAAGAGTACACGGCGTCCGGCTATGACGAAGCAGAATTTCTGATTTCGGCCAATCCGGGGGAACCGTTAAAATCACTGTCAAAAATAGCATCCGGCGGCGAGCTTTCCCGAATTATGCTTGCCATCAAGGCCGTGCTGGCGGACTGTGATGAAATCGGCACGCTGATATTTGACGAAATTGATACCGGCATCAGCGGGCGCACAGCCCAGATGGTATCGGAAAAAATGAATGTTATTTCCAAAGACCATCAGATTATCTGTATTACCCACCTGCCCCAGATTGCAGCAATGGCCGATACCCATTTTCTGATTGAAAAGCAGGCGGAACACAACCGCACGGCAACGAGCATCCGAAAGCTGAATGAAGACGAGAGCATTACGGAGCTCGGGCGCATGCTTGGCGGCGTGAAAATTACCGATACGGTATTAAAGAGCGCCAAAGAAATGAAAGACCTGGCAGCGGCTGCGAAACAGCTGCCAGAGCGTGTTTGAAAATTCTGTGCAGTGGAGCAATTCAAAAAAATATAAAAAATGCAGTTGCCGTGGCGGCTTTTGTCATCTGGAAAAATTCCACACAGATGACAGGAGCTGTCACGGCTTTTTTTTATTTTCGCAGGCAGTGAGATAAATGTTTGCACGAGTATTTGGCGGATGCCGCAAATGGTTTATTATATGATAGTAATTCACCGGCTTTTGCCTGAATGGCAATATTATGCAGGAGGATTGAAAAACCAGGAAGCATGCTGCCGGTTTTATTTATTTTGCCAGTTACAAATTTTACATGCCAGGCTTTAAATAAAATGCTGCAATTATGGGCAGAATTTATGGGAAGCTTAAAAACAGCGAGTATACAGAAATTAACGAATACACAGGAAAAGGGATGTCTGACATGTTTAAAAAAATTTGGTTGCAATTTCAAAGGAAAAGAAAAATCACAGGTTATGGCGGATTGCTGCTGTGTGCTGTATTTGCCTATACGCTGATGCTGAATTCCATACCGGATAAAATATATGTAGAGCATGGGCAAACACCGGATTATTCGTTTGGCGTGCCGGTTACGGAAACGGTTGTAAAAAGCCGGCAGGTATTTGCAAACCAGCAGCCTGCGCCCAAAGGGGCGGTGCACCTGACGCAGCGCAGTGCAGGAACGGATGCGGCAGACTCTTACCAGGTGCTCTGCAAGCTGTTTGGCGCAATTCCCGTCAAGCAGATTGAAGTACAGGAAGTCAGTAAAAAGGAGCTGATTCCGGCAGGCACAAATATCGGCATCTATGTCAAAAACGAGCGGATTATGATTATTGGAACCGGGGAAGTCACGGATGAATCCGGTGTAAAAAGCGAGCCGGCGAAAAACGTTGTCCGCAGCGGGGACTGCATTCTGGCTGTCAATGGAAAGAAAGCGTCTTCCAAGGATGAGCTTGTAAAAATGATTTCTTTCTGCAAAGGAGAAAAGGTGCGCTTAAAGCTGCTGCGCGACGGGGAGGAAATCGAAGTGTCCATAAAGCCGGTCCGTTCCCAGGAAGGCGTTTACCAGATTGGCATCTGGGTGCGGGACGACATTGCAGGCGTCGGCACGCTGACTTACGTCAATGGAAAGGGCGAATACGGAGCGCTTGGCCACGGCATAACCGATGCGGATGTCG
The DNA here is from genome assembly GCA_910579075.1 of uncultured Eubacterium sp. GTDB lineage: Bacteria > Bacillota > Clostridia > Lachnospirales > Lachnospiraceae > Eubacterium_J. The sequence goes on along the minus strand of CAJTSV010000100.1, from coordinate 3,419 downwards.
GCAGCCTGATTGACGTGCACAACGGCTCGATTTATGAAACAACCATTCTGGAAATCCGCAAAGGGCAGCGGGGACAGCCGGGAGAAATGTCCGGCATGATTAATTATAAAGACGAATACAAGCTTGGAACAATCAAAGAAAATACGAGTGTGGGCATTTACGGCACACTTACAAATATGCCCGAAGAACTGGAAGATGCGGCAGGCGTACCCGTTGCTTATAAGGAATCCATTAAAAAGGGCCCTGCACAGATTATCAGCTCCGTGGAAGGAAGCCGCAGGGCGTATGATATTGAAATTCAGCAGACGGATTATCACAGCGAGGGGAATAATAAGGGGATTCAATTTCAGGTAACGGATAAGAAGCTTCTGAAAAACACCGGGGGAATTATCCAGGGAATGAGCGGCAGCCCGATTATCCAGGACGGGAAGATTATCGGGGCGGTGACGCATGTGTTTATTTCGGATTCTAAGATGGGGTATGGGATATTTATTGAGAATATGCTGGAGCATTGAGTCTATGGAAGCATAAAGGCACAGGCAATTTAGAAGATTACTTCTATCATTGTCTGTGTTTTTATTCTGTTAGGGTGAAAGCCATCATTTAGCAGACGTAGGTTTGGTGGATGACACGGTGTAAGCAACAAATACAGGAACCAGAGCAGTTGACCTTTGATGATTAGCTGCTTTTTTCATTTTTGAAATGAGGATTATCTGGAGGCAGGCTATTATCTTGAATTTGCATTCCCGACTTATTGTATGTGGTTCATCTCCATTAACAATCAGTTTGATAATGAACAGCTTGACGAAAATACTGCAGGATTGGAATTGGCAATAAAAAACCTGCTGAACCCGATGTACAGCATACGATTACCAAGATTGCCCAAACACCCAATGAAGTGAACCAATGGAAGAACAGAGGATGATTCATATTTATTTCATGCATTTCATAACGAACTGGGGACAAATGGCCAGGCGGAGAAAAATGGGAGATATTGAAAACAATGTTGTGAAAAGGTAAGTCTAAAATACGAGTTTTTCCTTGAATATTTTGTTTTTGATATTTTAAGTAGTTTAAAAGAGAAATTTACTTGACTTTTCAAAAGAAAAAATGTAAAATCATAGACAAATTGATAAGGAGAAATGCTTATGGGAAAAGATACTGGTAATTTTAGTTTTTGCCTTTTAAAAATAGACCGTGCGATTGTTGAAGCTCTGCGGACGGCGTTAGAGGTTGTTATGCCTGAGATTATGAGTGACAACAACCTGAGGGAACGTAACGGATATGGTCAATTCCGGTGGAATGTTATTATAGCTCAGCTACGGGAACAATGTCAATATTTGGGATGGTTGGATTGCGAAACTTGTACTAGAGGAGCCTGGAAAACACCGGTGCTTTTTTATACAGTTTCGAGGAATATTATCACATTTATGACGGAAGATACATTTAGAACTGTTCAGAGACGAAAGGATAAGGGCAAACACTATTTATGTGGGGGCGCCTGTTTTAATCAAGGTGTCAAAGCACAATATGACCAGTTAAAATTGGACTTGCCAGGTATTTCAGAGGATATGGAAAAGTGGGTGGCTAAATCAAAAGAACAGCTCGCTGATGCGGTACATGTCGCTGTTGGTGATATTGATGGACATGTTCTGGTTTTGTTTGAGGTTCGTGCTGATCAACTTTTGTCTGTTCGTGCTGTTCGTCTTACTCCGGAGCTGGAGTTTTCTGAAGAGGAAGAGGACTGGTCAAAATATATCCGTATGCCATTTGATGCACAGAAAGTGATAGAACCTCAACAAAACGCAGAGGAAGACGAGGAAGAACTTGTCGAACTTTTATAAGTAAAGGATAGGTGTTTCATGCAAAATGGAGGTAAGATAAACAGTGAACGGTTGAGAGAAGCCAGGTTGTTCAGAAAAATGACCATGGCCGACTTAGCCCAAGCTGTAGGAATAAATAAGCAGGCGATATCACAATTTGAAAACAATAAAACTTCCCCTGAGCCGATGACGCTTCGCAGGATAGCGGAAATATTGAAATTTCCATATTCTTTTTTTGTGGAATATGATTTTCCGTCTATCATTGGGAATACCTACTTTCGAGCACTGTATTCAAGCAAAAAAAAAGATCTGGCGGCGCAGAAAATTAAAGCCAAATATCTGGTTAAAACATATTCTGTTTTAGCAACTAAAGTAAGATTCAGGAAGCTTAATCTTCCAGATTTTTCAGCAATTAAAGCTGATGCTATTGAAGAAATCGCGATGTATACAAGAGAGTATTGGGGTTTAGGATGTGCTCCAATATCTAATATGGTTTCTTTGTTGGAGCAGAATGGGATTATTGTTGGAGAATTTGCTACTGACAGCAGAGAGATTGATGCATTTTATCAATATTATGAACAAAATAACCTTCCTGCTTATTGTATAGTTTTGGGAACAGATAAGAAAAGTTTTTTTCGCAGACAGTTTAATTGCGCCCATGAATTGGGACACATTCTTTTACATGAAAGATATTCTGATTTGAATGAAATTGACAGGGAAGAATTCAGAGAGAGGGAAAATGAAGCGAATGCCTTTGCGGCGGCTTTTTTGTTACCTGCAAAAACTTTTGGGGATGACGTATCAGTATTTCCCAATAGGCTTGACCATTATATCGAGTTGAAAAAGAAATGGAATGTTTCAATTATGGCAATGATAATGAGAGCAAACGCCCTAGGATATTTATCAACAAATCAGTATTCGTATTTGATGCGACAGATGAGTACAAAAGGATATCGCCAGACCGAGCCGCTGGATGATCTCATCGAGTATAGACATCCCCGTGCCCTTAAACAAACGGTCAAATTACTTTTAACAAAAGGAAATATGTCTGCGGAAGATATTTTAGGTTTGTTTGTTACAAATAGATTTTCCATTTCTGCAAATGTGATTGAAGAGTTATTGGATTTAGAAAAAGGTACATTGTCGAAGTCAAATGATGGAGAAAATAAAATAATCGAATTCCCTATTTTAAAAAGTTAGATTGAAAATAGAGAGAAATTCGGGGAGTTAATAAAGCGCACTAGTATATAGTAAATTAAGTTGTGAACAGTTAAGAAATATGGTATAATTAGGGAAGAATCACAAGAAAGGAATCTTTCCCGTTATGTCTAAAAATATTACTAAAATTACTTTGAGTGAAGAAGATAAACTGTATCTGCAGTCATTGTCCAAAACAAGAACCATTCAGGCGCAAGTTGTCGACAGGGCAAGAATTATTTTATTTAAAGCAGATGGAAAAACAGATAAATTTATTTCTGAAGGATTAGGAATTGGATTGAGCACTGTGCGCCGCTGCATCGCAAAATATATTGACGGCGGTGCTGGCTGTGCGCTTTTTGATGATGAACGTTCTGGCAGGCCGGTTGAGATCACAGA
>CAJTSV010000099.1 GCA_910579075.1 uncultured Eubacterium sp. | reverse complement strand
TTCTTTCCCCGATTGGCGGCATTCTGGCAGACCGGGTGAATAAAAGAAATATCATGGTCATTCTGGATTTTTTTACGGCAGCGGTTATTTTTACGTTTACGATGCTGATGAACCGTGCAGACCTCACGGTGCTGCTGACGGTTACACTGATGCTTTTGTATGGCATTGCAGGTGCTTACCAGCCGTCTGTGCAGGCAGCCATACCTGCGCTGGCCAGCCAGGAGCATTTTATGCAGGCCAATTCGATTATCAATACCATCAGTTCCTTTTCATCCTTAACCGGGCCGGTGCTTGGGGGCATTTTATACAGCGCATATGGCCTGGAGCCTGTATTGTGGGTGTGCATGGCATGCTTTGTGATGTCGGCTGTTATGGAGATATTTATCTGCATACCGTTTCAGAAACAGGATGCCAGGGAAGGCATATTTCAGATAGTCCGCACTGATTTTGCGCAGAGCATCCATTTTATACGCACACAAAAGCCTGTGATTGGCAAAACGCTGCTGGCTGTCTGCGGCATCAACCTGTTTTTATCCGCCATGATTATTGTTGCGCTTCCTTATCTGATTACAGAAACCTTTGGCTTTGAAACAGCACAGGCAAACAGGCTCTGCGGCTTTGCGCAGGGAGCCATGGCAGCAGGCGGGCTGGCAGGCGGAATCAGCGCGGGTGTTTTTGCAGGCAGGCTGAATATCCGGCATACCGGAAAGCTGCTGGTATTGTGTGCCGCATGCGTATTTCCGGCCGGGATTTCGCTGATGCTGGTCTCATCCGGCATGATAAATTTTTATGTGCTGACGATATGCTGTTTTCTGATTATGATATGCTCTGCGATATTTGCCGTACAGATGATGACCTTTATCCAGACAGAAACGCCGCAGCATTTAGCCGGAAAGGTCATTGCCGTTGTGCTGTCCATATCCATGTGCGCACAGCCGTTGGGAAATGCACTTTACGGGGTCTTGTTTGAAGCATGCAAAGGGGCGGAATATATGGCCGTTTTATTTTCAGGAACAGCATCACTGGTAATTGGCGTGTTTGCTGGAAAGATTTTTCGGGATGAATCCTATCAAACCGTTTTGGAAGCATCGGAGAAAAAACAGTTAGGATAAATACAAGGAGCTGTCGCACTAAGCAAAACATATACAAGATATAGTATAGAAGAATGATTTATACCAGCTATATCTTGTATCGTTTTTCTTAATGCGACAGCCCCTTTCCTGCAGCCTCAGGACTGCAAAGAAATTAAATCCTGATAAAACTTCGGATATGAGACGGCTACACATCCTGTGTCTGTAATTTCTACGCCGCCTTCTGCAAGAAGCCCGGCTATCGAAAAGGCCATGGCAATCCGGTGGTCGCCGTGCGGGTCAATGACAGCATGGTGCAGCGGCCTGCCGCCATGGATTATCATGCCGTCGTCTGTGGCTTCGATGTCTGCACCCATTGCTTTCAGGTTTGATACAATGGTTTCTATCCGGTCGGATTCCTTGACCTTCAGCTCGGCTGCATCTTTAATCACGGTTGTACCTTCTGCGTATGCTGCCATAATGGCGATGACCGGTATTTCATCGATTAAGGCAGGAATCAGGTCACCTTCGATAAGCGTTGCGGACAGGCCGGACGATTTTACAAGCAGGTCGCATACAGGCTCTCCGGAAACTTCATGCAGATTTAACTTTTTGATATCGGCATGCATGGCCTCTGCTGCCCGCAGGATTCCGTCACGGGTCGGATTGACCCCGGTATTTTGAATCAGGATTTCAGAACCTGGCACAAGCAGCCCGGCGGCAATAAAATAGGCAGCGGAAGATATATCGCCCGGAACGTCGATTTTCTGTCCGGAAAGCTTTGGCTGCGGCCAGATGGAAGCGGATGCATGGCTGCTGGTTATCCGGGCACCAAAGGAAGCCAGCATTAATTCCGTGTGGTTGCGCGATAACGAAGGTTCGGTTACGGTGGTCTGCCCGTCCGCGTATAGGCCGGCTAACAGAATGCAGGATTTTACCTGCGCCGAAGCAACCGGGGAATTGTAGTGTATGCCATGCAGGGATGTGCCGTGAATGTGCAGCGGGGCACAGTCATTGCCGTTTTGGGATGAAATATCTGCACCCATTTCCCGCAGCGGGGAAATAATGCGCTTCATCGGGCGCCTTTGTATCGAAGCATCCCCGGTCAGGACAGAGGAAAAAGGCTGTCCAGCCAGAATACCGCTTATCAGGCGCACGGTGGTGCCGCTGTTTCCGGCATCCAGCACAGAATCAGCCGGATGAAAGCCATGCAGGCCCCTGCCGTGTATCAGGATGCGTTTGTCTGTATTTTCGATTTCGATGCCAAGCTTTTGAAAGCATGCAATCGTAGAAAGGCAGTCCGCCCCCTGCAGAAAATGCGTGACCTCGGTCAGTCCTTCTGCCAGGGCGCCAAACATGACGCTGCGGTGGGAAATTGATTTGTCTCCCGGAATCTGGATGGTTCCTTTCAGGGAATGTGCAGGCTGTAGCAGCATGGTAAAATTCTCCTTTCATTTTTCGTTAACGGCGGTAAACCGTATAGTGGTATTTTTCCAGCAGCGCAGCGGCTGTGTCCAGGGAAGTGCGGTCATAAAGCTCGATATGCAGCACGCCTTGTTCAAATTCACGGTTATGCAGGATGCCGATATTTTTAATGCTGATTCCATTACTGGCAAGCAGCGTCGCAATCGTTGCTATCCCGCCAACCTCATCAATTAAATCACAATATAATTCATATACCGGCTGTATGGAGCCTGTCTGCCGCACGGCCAGTGAGTCCCGGTAATCTTTGGCAGACGTAAAATAAGCGTTCATGTTTTCCTTATCCCCTGCTTCAATATAAGAGCGGATTCCGGCAAGCTGGTTTTCGTACAAATCCATCAGCCGCAGCAGCTGTTCCCGGTTGGACAGGCAGATATCCTGCCACATGACAGGTGAAGAAGCAGCGATGCGGGTCATATCGCGGAAGCCGCCGGCAGCAATGGTTTTCATTGTTTCCTGCGAATCATCAATGCTTTTGACCAGGTTTACCAGGCTGTAGGCAATGACGTGCGGCAGGTGGGAAATGGAAGCAGTGGCAAAATCATGGCGGTCATAATCCAGCACCAGCGGGATTGCGCCAAGGTCCGATACCAGCCTGTAATAACGTTCGGTCTGCTGCGGGCTGGTCTGGGCAGTCGGGGTAATGACATAATAGGCATTTTCCAGAAGATACGGGGTAGAAGCGGCAAATCCGGTCTTTTCCGAGCCGGCCATCGGATGCCCGCCGATAAAACTGCCTTCCAGGCCGAGCTGTGTGACAGCACGGTGGATATCGCCTTTTACGCTGCCGGCATCTGTGATGACTGTATGCGGCGCAATCCGGTCTTTCAGCTGGCGCAGGTAAGCCAGGTTCTGCTGTACCGGGGTACATAAAAATATGTAGTCTGCGTCTGATATTTCATCCAGGCTTAACATGCTGTCATTTTCAATCACGTCGGCTTCGTAAGCCTGGGTAATCGTAGACAGGTGCCCGGAAACCGCATAGAGCTTTATCTGCGGATGGACACGCCGGATTGTTTTTGCAATGGAGCCGCCAATCAGGCCGAGCCCGATAAAAGCTATTTTTTTTATATCCATATTTCAATTCCTCGCTTTGCAGCCGGAATACCGGCCGGGATTTTTTCGGGCGTGTTAAAATACCCGGGGCGCACAGATAGCGGGAATGATGCCTCAGACACGCTTTGTGCTGCATTGTACGCACATGCTTCCTGATATTTGCATGAAATGCAGGCTGGTTTCAGGAAATATGCTGACAGGGTTATTTTAATGATTTTGCCAGGGAAAGTCAATCCGGTTCCTGAAATCAGACGCTGCCGCGGAAAGAAAGTGATTCAGGAGTGAGCAACCCCATTCGCGAAGCGAATTTCAGATGGATTTGCGAAGGGTACTGTTCACAGAGTGAACAGTACCAAAAGAAGGTTTGTCTGGATTGTATATTCTGCCGCATTTTCTTTCCTGTTTTTGAAAAAAATTGTTGTAATTGCCCATCAACTTTGTTAAAATTAAGGTAGTGTTTGCAGAAATACAAAAAAATCAGCAGGAGGAATCGATTATGGAGGTATTTACAACAGACAGAATACGCAACGTAGTGCTTTTGGGACACGGAGGAGCCGGAAAGACCAGTCTTGTAGAAGCAATGGCGTTTCTGTCAGGCCAGACGAACCGCATGGGAAAAATCAGTGACGGCAATACCGTCAGTGATTTCGATAAAGAGGAAATCAAGCGTTCTTTTTCCATTCAGACAACCGTTGTCCCGATTATCTGGGAAAATACAAAAATCAACATTTTGGACACGCCAGGCTATTTTGACTTTGTCGGGGAAGCCGAAGAAGCAGTCAGTGCTGCGGATGCGGCAATTATCGTTGTAAGCGGCAAGGCCGGCATTGAAGTAGGCACTAAAAAGGCGTGGGAAATGTGTGAGCGCTATAAGCTGCCGCGCATGTTTTTCGTTACAGACATGGACATTGACAATGCCAGCTTCCGCCAGGTGGTAGAAGGCCTGCAGGAGCTGTATGGAAAAAAGATTGCGCCGTTTCATCTGCCAATCCGCGAGAATGAGAAGTTTGTAGGCTATGTAAATATCGTTGCCCAGACTGCAAACCGATGGAATGAAAAAGGCGAGGTTGTGCCGATGGATATGCCGGATTATTCCGTGCCAAACCTCGAGCTTTGCAGGGAAGCGCTGTTAGAAGCCGTTGCAGAAACGAGCGAGGAGTTTATGGACCGTTATTTCGGCGGGGAAGAATTTTCGGAAAATGAAATCCGCCAGGCGCTGCGTGTCAATGTTACAGACGGCAGCATCATTCCGGTTTCCATGGGCTCGTGTGTTCTGGCACAGGGCGTATATACGCTGTTAGATGATATCCTGAAATACTTCCCGAGTCCGGACAAGAGAGCCTGCGCAGGCATTAACGCGACTACTAATGAAGTATACCAGGCAGATTATGACTTCTCCAAGCCGAAGTCTGCTTACATATTTAAGACCATTCAGGACCCGTTTATTGGAAAATACTCCCTGATTAAAGTAAATTCCGGCGTTTTAAAGACGGATGATGTGATGCTGAATTATCACAGGGATATCGAAGGCAAAATCGGGAAACTATATGTTATGAGAGGCGCAAAGGCCGAAGAAGTCAAAGAGCTGCATGCAGGCGATATCGGAGCACTGGCCAAGCTGAACGGGGCAAGGACGACAGACTCGCTTTCGACCAAGGCAAATCCGATTTTATATATCCGCACGACGCTGTCTGTGCCATATACCTGCAAGCGTTATAAAGTAAAGAATAAAGCGGATGTAGACAAGGCTTCCCAGGCACTTTCCAAGCTGACACATGAAGATTTGACGCTGAAAGTAGTCAATGACAGTGAAAACGGGCAGACGCTTTTATACGGCATTGGCGAACAGCAGTTAGAGGTTGTGGCAAGCAAGCTGTTAAACCGCTACAAGGTAGAAATCGAGCTTTTAAAGGCGAAAGTGGCATTCCGTGAAACCATACGCAAAAAAGCCGATGTTGAATACAAATATAAGAAACAGTCCGGCGGGCACGGCCAGTACGGGCATGTAAAGATGACCTTTGAGCCGTCCGGCAATCTGGAAGAAACCTATGAATTCTCACAGACCGTTGTAGGCGGTGCCGTGCCGAAAAATTATTTCCCGGCAGTGGAAAAAGGAATCCAGGAAGCCGTAAAGAGCGGCCCGTTAGCAGCTTATCCGGTAGTCGGTATCAAGGCAAATTTATACGACGGCTCTTATCATCCGGTAGATTCCTCGGAGCTGGCTTTTAAGGTTGCTGCCTCACAGGCATTTAAGAAAGGGTTTTTACAGGCATCGCCGGTGCTGTTAGAGCCGATTGCATCCATGACTGTGACAGCTTCGGATAAGTATACCGGGGATATTATGGGTGATTTGAACAAACGCCGCGCGCGCGTGCTTGGAATGAATCCGATAGACGGCGGCAGGCAGGAAGTGATTGCAGATATTCCTTATAAAGAACTGGACGGCTATACGACCGTGCTGCGTTCGATGACAGGCGGCGAAGGCGTGTACCGTTATGAATTCAGCCGCTATGAGCAGGCGCCGGAGGAGGTGCAGAAACGGGAAATTGATGCAAGGGCAAATAAGCTCGCAGATGCTGAGGAATAAGCTGCGGCACGGCCCGGACAGGATTTAGATTATCAGAGTAAGACCGAAGGAGGAAAAACCGGATGAAGCTGCTGCGCATTCTGCTTTGCATTCTGCTGGTGCCTGTTTTACTGTTAGAACAGCCGCAGTTTTCGAAGGGACGCGGGGCCATCGTTCGTCCGGTTTCTCCTTCCTCTGATACCGCTTCTGTATTAGATGAAAAAAACAATGCAAACAGTTCCATTCCGATTTATGACATTATCTACAATCTGAATCTGGGGGAAAACCATTACCTGAACCCGGATGTCTATTATGAACAGCGCCTTCCGCTGCAGCTGCGCCCGCCCGAGAGGGAAGGGCATTCCTTTGCCGGCTGGTATACCGACAGCAGCTATAAGCATCCCATTACGGAAATCACAGACTGCAGGGGCGGCAACCTGATTCTGTATGCGAAATGGACGAAAAAAATATCTGCTTCCATGAATATCCAGCTGTATTCTTACGGCTCGAGGACACTGACCCGTTCGCCGGAAAAAAAGCTTTCCAATATGGATTACCGCATTCTGGAAGACCTTGACATTCCCGGAATGCCGGAAACAAGATTCGAAGATTACCTGACACATAAAATATTCAGTGTAGACCAGTGCCCGCAGGGGCTTTGCGTAACACAGGAACATATCCTGGTCACAACTTACAGCACCGGGGACAGCGATGCTTACGGCTGCCTGCATGTTTTTGACCGGGCAAGCGGGAAATACCTGGTCACGCTGTCGATGAGAAAGGGAAGCCATCTGGGCGGAATCGCTTATGACGGGGAAAGCATCTGGATATGCCATTCCAATTACCGTACCATCGAACGGCTTGATTACGGGCTGGTCAGGCAGCTGGCCGAAAAAGAGCCCGGAAGAACCGTAGAGCTTTTGCATGAGCATGAAGAATACCGCGTGTCCAATTCCCCTTCCTGCATTACCTATTTTGCCGGAAGGCTTTGGGTTGCCACGCACACAAAGTTTTTCCAGTCTGTGATGAAATCCTACCGTTTCAGCGACGGAAGGCTGAAAGAATGCGAGGAATTCGACATCCCGGACAAGGTACAGGGCGTTGCCTTTGACACAGACGGGCATGCCTATTTAAGCACGTCATTCGGGCGCGGGAAATCCTCGTATATCAAGGTCTATGAATCTGCCTATGCGTTAAGCAGCCGGCCGGAAAAGCCAGCTGAGTGTATCGAGATGCCGCCCTGCTCCGAGGAGCTTGCGATTGCAGGCGAGGAGCTGATTGTGCTGTTTGAATCTGCGGCGCAGAAATATATGGAAGGCACAGACGGGAAGGGGAAGGCGCGCTCGCCGTTAGACCATATGGTGGCGATTCAGCTGGATTCTTTTTAGGCTTGTCTGGCGGGGGAGATGTATTGCAGGAATCCCTAAGCATTCTGCATTTACGCTGTCTATACCGGACGGACAGGTGCCTTGTGCGCCTTCGGCTCAAGCACGCCTTTGGGGCGAAAGCCCCCCTGTCTTTGCAGCAGAATGCTAAGGGCTTCCAGCATTCTTCCACAGTCTCAATAAAACAGGCCCCGCATTTTCATCCAGCTGTTTTCGACAGCCTCTATTCATGACGACTGGAACGCCTGACATTTTAAATGCTTTTAGGCAAGAAGCAAAACGCCTTTTTCAAAACGTCATCGCCGAAACAGCACCGCGTTTCCTGAATTATAGAAAAAAATGCCTGCCAGGAAACAGCTGGAAAAAGATGCCGGCCCTGTCCCGGATGTGACTGTGGAAGAATATTAGAATCCCTTAACATTCTGCTGCAAAAACAGGGGGGCTTTTGCCCCAAAGGCGTGCTTGAGCCGAAGGCGCACAAGACGCCTGCCCGTCCGGTATAGACACCGTAAATGCAGAATGTTTAGGGATTCTTATATTCTGGAACCGGAACATCCGGGACAGAGCCGGCATCTTTTTCCAGCGTCCGCGCAGCCACCCCCCCTTTTTTTATAATTCAAAACACACCACTTTTCCTTGAAATAGCACGTTTTTATTGACAAATAGGCATGATATGGTAGAATTGAAATATTAAAAAACTGGAGATGGAGGAAAATATGTCACAAGTATATAACCACAAAGCCGTTGAGAAAAAATGGCAGAAAATCTGGGACGATGCAAAAGCATTTGCGGCATCCCGTGATTATTCCAAGCCGAAATATTATGCATTAGTTGAATTTCCATACCCATCCGGCCAGGGGCTGCACGTAGGGCATCCGAGGCCGTATACCGCACTGGACATCGTAGCGCGCAAGCGCCGGATGCAGGGGTACAACGTGCTCTATCCAATGGGCTGGGATGCATTCGGGCTTCCAACGGAAAATTATGCAATCAAAAATAAAATACACCCGAAAACCGTGACGACAAATAACATCGCCCGTTTTAAAGAGCAGCTTTGCTCGCTCGGATATTCCTTTGACTGGGAACGTGAAGTGAACACGACTGACCCGGATTATTACAAATGGACACAATGGATATTTTTAAAGCTGTTTCAGGCAGGACTCGCCTATAAAAAAGAAATGCCGATTAACTGGTGTACCAGCTGCAAGGTCGGCCTCGCAAACGAAGAAGTGGTAAACGGTGTGTGCGAACGCTGCGGCTCTGCGGTTGTGCGCAAGGTAAAAAGCGAATGGATGCTGAAAATCACCGATTATGCGGACAAGCTGATAGACGGCCTGCAGGATGTTGATTATATTGAACGGGTGAAGACGCAGCAGAAAAACTGGATTGGAAAATCCCAGGGTGCAGAAGCAGACTTTGCAATCCGTGGCAGGGACGGGCTGAAAGAAGAAAAGCTGCGCATTTATACGACCCGCTGCGATACGCTTTTTGGCGTAACATATATGGTTGTTTCCCCGGAACACCCGATTCTGGAAAAATATAAAGAAGAATGCAATAACTGGGATGAAATCGAGGCATACCGTGAGCAGGCTGCCCATAAGTCTGATTTTGAGCGCGCAGAGCTTGCAAAAGAAAAAACGGGCGTCTGCATTGACGGCCTGACGGCGGTCAATCCGGTCAATGGAAAAGAAATTCCGGTCTGGATTTCGGATTATGTCCTGATGTCTTACGGCACAGGAGCTATTATGGCCGTGCCTGCACATGACCAGAGGGACTGGGAGTTTGCAAAAAAATTCGGGCTTCCGATGATACAGGTTGTTTCCAAAAACGGCGAAGAAGCGGATATTTCACAGGCTGCATTTACCGATGTGGCCACAGGCGTGATTGTAAATTCCGATTTTATCAATGGCATGGATGTGAAAGAAGCGCAGAAAAAGATGATTGCGTTTCTGGAGGAAAAGAAGATTGGCACGGCAAAGACCAATTACAAATTAAGGGACTGGGTATTTTCCAGGCAGCGTTACTGGGGCGAGCCGATTCCGATTGTGGAATGCGAAAAATGCGGTTTTGTGCCGCTGGATGAAAGCGAGCTGCCTTTGGTGCTGCCGGAAGCAGAAAGCTATATGCCGACCGATAATGGGGAATCCCCGTTAGCGGCGATGACAGACTGGGTCAATACCACCTGTCCGTGCTGCGGCGGGCCGGCAAAACGGGAAACGGACACTATGCCGCAGTGGGCCGGTTCTTCGTGGTATTTCCTGCGCTATACAGACCCGGACTGCAAAGATGCGCCTGCCAGCAGGGAAGCGCTTGCATACTGGATGCCGGTTGACTGGTACAATGGCGGAATGGAGCATACGACGCTGCATCTTCTGTATTCCCGGTTCTGGCATAAATTCCTCTATGACCAGAAACAGGTACCGTGTCCGGAGCCGTACCAGAAACGGACGTCCCATGGCATGATTTTAGGGGAAAACGGGGAAAAGATGTCCAAATCGAGAGGCAATGTCGTCAACCCGGATGATATTGTGCGGGATTACGGCGCAGATACGCTGCGTACCTATGAGATGTTTATCGGGGCCTTTGACCTTGCTGCATCCTGGTCTGAGGACGGCGTAAAAGGATGCCGCCGGTTCCTGGAGCGTGTCTGGAAGCTGCAGGACCTTGTGACAAAGGAATCCGGCTATTCCAGTGACCTCGAAACAAAAATGCACCAGACGATTAAAAAAGTCAGCAGTGATTATGAAAATTTAAAATACAATACGGCTATCGCAGCCATGATGGCACTGATTAATGAGTTTTATAAAAAGGCAGGCCTGACTGCGGATGAATACCGGACGCTGCTTGTGCTGCTCAATCCTGTGGCACCGCATATAACGGAAGAACTGTGGGAGCTTATGGAATTCGGGGGCCGTATTTTCGAACAGCAGTGGCCGTCCTATGATGAAGCAAAGACGGTTGAGTCTGCGGTTGAAATCGCTGTGCAGATAAACGGAAAAGTAAAAGCGACTGTCAGAATCGATAAAGATGCTGCAAAAGAAGATGTCATTGCACTGGCGAAGGAAGCTGTGGCGGATAAACTGACCGGAACGGTTGTCAAGGAAATCTATGTGCCGGGACGGATTGTAAATCTGGTACAGAAATAAACCATGCCAGTTCAGGCAGGCCTGTGCAGCCGTTTATCTGCTGCGGCTGCAGGGCGGTTATCAAAGCCCTGCAGCAGGGCCTGTCCGGCATCTTTTAGAAACGTGAAAACAGATGAACTATGTATCAGGCAGGAGGTAAAAAATGGACGGCTTGAAAGAAAAGAACGGGAATTTTTGGAACCGGTATCAAAATCGAATGCGTGGAATACAAAAGGGGAGGCTGTCTGTACTGCTGCTTGCCCTTTTGCTGTTTTTTCCGGCAGCAGCTTTGGTACAGCCTGTATCTGCTGCGGCAGGACCTGCCGTGACGCTGGATTATTCGGAGTATACCATTTTAAAAGGCAGTAAGGAAAAGCTGAAAGCTTCCATTTTAGACGAAGAACTGGATTCCGCAAAGATTGTCTGGACGGTCAGCAACGATGCGGTCGTTGCGGTAAACCAGGGCGGAGCCATCCGGGGAAAGAAAGCCGGGACAGCGAAAGTGACAGCTGCGATTGAGGGTACCACGAAACAGGCGTCCTGTACGGTACGCGTCGTGAATAAGCCGAAAAACAAAAAGAATGCGGCGGAAGCAAAAGCATTGAAGCAGCTGATTGCCTCACTGCCACAGGATGCGGCTGTCAGCAGAGATGCTGACCATGCAAATGAATATATATGGGAGGATTTTGGAAAAGAAAGCAGGCTGACCGGAATCAGCTGGTCCAAAAAGGGCCTTTCCGGTGCGGTTTCCATTGCCGGTTTTGAAAAGCTGGAATCTGTGGATGTGAGCGGAAACCAGCTTTCCGGGCTGGAAATCAGCAGCAAAACACTGAAATCCCTGGACTGCTCCGATAATGCACTTGCATCGCTGGATACCGGCGGCTGCAGGGCGTTAGAAACGCTTGTGTGCAGCAATAACCGCCTGACACAGCTGGATGTTAAAAAGAATGCGGCACTTTCCGTGCTTGCATGCAATGTCAACCAGCTTTCGGCACTTACTATCCGAAAGAACGCGGCGCTAAAGGAATTAAACTGTGATGCCAATCAGCTGACGAGCCTCAGTGCAGCTGCAAATCCGGCGCTTGTTTCCATAACCTGTGCCTCGAATGAAATCAAAAGCCTGAATATCAGCGGCGCGGCGCAGCTGCAGTACCTGGACTGTTCTTACAACAGGCTCACAAAATTAGATGCTTCTAAAAATGCAAAGCTCACGGAGCTCAGCTGTTCGTTTAACAGCATCAAAACGCTGAATGCAAATGGGGCGAAGGCGCTGGAATACTTATCCTGCGGTTCCAATAAGCTGACGGCGCTGGATGTATCAGCGAATAAGTCATTAAAAAAGCTGGCGCTGAATGAAAACCGCGTCACCGTCCTGAATGTAAATAAAAATACGGCGCTGGAAGAACTGGACTGCTCCGGCAACCGCCTGGAAAGCCTGAGCGTAAAGAAAAACAAGGCGTTAACAAGCCTGCACTGCTATTCCAATGATCTGGGAGCGCTCATTGTCAGCGCCAATACCGCACTGACGGAATTACGTTGTGATGCCAATGAGCTGACCAGCCTGGATGTCAGCGCCAATACCGCACTGACGCAGCTGGGCTGCCATAAAAACAGCATTTCAGCGCTGGATATCAGTGCCAATACCGCATTAAAGACACTGACCTGCATGGATAATGAGCTGACTGTGCTGGATGTTTGTGCAAATGCCCTGCTGGAAGACCTGGACTGTTCCGGAAATAAGCTGACGGCGCTGGATATAAGCCAGAACCCGGCGCTTGCAAGGCTCAAATGCGAGTCGAACCAGCTGACAGAATTAAATACCGCTGCCAATCCGAAGCTGGCGCTATTGTTCTGCCAGGAAAACCAGATAAAGGAGCTGAACCTGGGCGCAAACCCGCTGCTGTCATCGCCATACTGTGACCGCGATGTTGTCATAAACCGGGATGCCAAAACGCCGGATGAAAATATACCGGGCGAAGACGAGCCGGACGAAGATGAACCGGAAGGCGATGATAATATGGAATCCGAAGATGACCCGCTGGATGAAGATGAGCCGTATGCAGACGAGTCATTTGAGGACGAGCCGAATTAAGACATGCCTGAAATACCCTGCGGCCGCTGGGGGGAGAGTCACATCCCCCGCAGCTGCAGGGTATTTCATTTTTTCATTTTTTTCATCATCTGTATCATGCCGCGTGCTTTCTGGCTGTCTTCCGGCGAAAGATTTTTCAAAAGCACTTCCAGCATCATGTCGCGTTCGGATTCGCTGAATGATACCGCCTGTTTTTGTGCCTTATTCGACGCAGACATCAGGGAAGCCATCATGTCTTTCGGGCTCGCGCCGGACTGCATGCCGGACATCGCCTTTAAAAAGGCAAGCTTTTCGGGTGATATGCCATTCATATTCTGGGCATTAAATACGTCATCAAAATTCATGGTATTCCTCCATCCTTGTAAATCTGAAACACAATATGTACTATCAGCATATGTCTGGCCTGCATAAAATGTGCACAAAATTTATCAGGTTTGCAAAACCTGCCACAAACAGGTCTTTCCATGCTCAGGAGAACATCGTTTCATAGGTTGAGAACATGGAAAATAAATTCAGCATCAGGTCGATATGCTCCTGTTCTTTTTCGCTGCAGAATTTGCGGATATCGCTTAACATATTCAGCGTGTTTTCCATCGGGTTTTCCGCAGAACAGATGGAAAGCGACGTATCATCGCTGTCAATCAGGTCTATGGATTTTTTCAGCTCCATAGACTTAATCAGTGTCAGGATTTCTTTCTGGCGCGCCCCTTTTAAATACGGCAGCGCTGTCTTCAAAATCTGAAGCTCCCTGTTTTGGATTTTCTCATCAAAGGCGGTTGGTATATAATTGTTGTCCATAAATTTCCCTTTTTTATTTATTGTATGAAAGGAATGACGGGATTATGACACAATGGGAATATTTTCATATAATAAAGCAAGGAGGGCCTTTGTAACAGAATTTGAGACTGAAATGGCAAGGGAAATTACTGATTATGGGAAAGCTGATCATTGATGGAAATAAAGTTTATACCGTGGATGAGTCATGCCTGAAACGCAAAAACCTGCCGTTCCCGCAGATGAGCAGGGAGGAGACGCAGGAAACGCTCAGGCGGATGGAGGAAAAATACAGGCGCAGAAGGCAGTAACCGCAGAAGGCAGAACGCGGTGTACACGGCTCCTGCTTTTCAAAAACATCCAGCAGACAGCTGCGGCTTTCTGCTGGATGTTTTTTTGCGTACCTGCGTGAAAACGCAATCTGTATAACGCAAAAACCGGCTGCCAGAATCCACTGACAGCCGGTTTCTGATACAGGTCTTTTGTACGGGCTTTCTGTCCCTGCTGTATGGCTGCATCCGGGTACGGCGCAGCATGGCTGGCCGTGC
>CAJTSV010000098.1 GCA_910579075.1 uncultured Eubacterium sp. | reverse complement strand
TTGTGCCGCCGATATAAAACACATCACAGTACCTTGCAATATCCGCCAGTTCCAGGTCGCTCTGGCGGCTCATCAGGCCATAGCCAAGGCGTGCCCCGTCCAGATACAGCGGAATGCCAAAGGACCTGCAGATGCCGGACAGCTCCTCTAATTCGTTTTTCGTATAAATCGTCCCGTATTCGGTCGGGTGGGAAATATATACCATCCCCGGAAATACCATATGTGTATGATTCTTATCCGCATAAAAATCTTCCAGGTACGCTTTCAGGCGTGCCGGTTCGATTTTTCCTTCCCTGTGCGGAATTTCAAGCACCTTATGGCCGGTAAATTCGATGGCTCCGGCTTCATGGACGCTGATATGCCCGGTGGATGCTGCAATCACGCCCTCATAATCGTTCAGCATGGACGAGATAATCACGGCATTGGCCTGTGTGCCGCCTGTAAAAAACTCCACGCCTGCTTCGGGGCAGCCGCAGGCAGCGCGTATTTTTTCCCGGGCACGTTCACAGTACAAATCCGTGCCATACCCGGGCAGCGGCTCCATATTTGTTTCCAAAAGGCGCTGCAGAATCCGCGGATGCGCGCCTGCCACATAATCATTTTCAAAAGATACCATTACTGTGTTCTCCCTTCTGCAATATCCTGGATTTTTCCAGTGCCTGCGCAAAAAGCGGATTTATGCTCTGACCCAAAAGGGCCGTGAAATGTATGAAAACGAATGCCGCAGCATGAAAGCATGCTTAACGGATGCCGGAAAGTTCCAGAACTAAGAAAGGATGTGGAAATATGGAACAGGGTGCTGCCGCATTCTGAAAAACCTTTTTGCGGCAGCACCCTGTTTTCTGCTGCCTGGTACTGGCAGCTATGTACGGTCTTTCTTTTATTTTGCCCCTTTGATAAAGAAAAAGGAGGATGAGCGTTCATAATTGAGCTCTTTATAGTTCATAATCTGTTCGGTACTTCCAATAAACAGAATGCCGTTATTTTTCAGTGCCTGGTTAAATTTGATGTAAATTTCTTCTTTGGCATCATCGGTAAAATAAATCACGACGTTGCGGCATACAATCATATCACAGCCGGTTGGATAAGGGTCGCGCAGAAGGTTATGCTCCTTGAATTCCACGCGCTTTTTGATATCGTCCGAAATCTGGTAAGAACCGCCAATCAGCTTGAAATATTTCTTTTTCAGGTCATCCGGCACATTTGCAATGCTTTTTTGATTGTACAGCCCGACACGCGCCTTTTCCAGCACCTGCTTGTCTATATCCGTGGCAATAATGCGTATCTGGTTTAAAGGGATATGTCTGGACAGCGCCATGACAAGCGAATACGGCTCATCGCCGGTAGAACATGCCGCACTCCAGATTTTCAGATTTTTGCCAAATTTCTGAATCAGCTCCGGAAATACTTTTTTATCCAGAATCTGCCACTGGTCCGGGTTACGGTAAAATTCGGAGACGTTGATAGTCAGAAAGTTTACAAACTGCTCCAGCACATTTTTATCGGTTTTCAGCAGCGATACATATTCATCATATGATTTTGCCTTTGTCTTTCCTATCAGCGTATCAATGCGGCGCTTCATCTGCTTTTCTTTATAAGAGTTTAAGTCAATTTTGGTCAAAGTCAGAACGTCTTTTTTAAATTTTTCATAATTTTCAAACATATAGCCAGGCTCCCATGCTTATTATTCTTTTTCCATAATTCTTTACAAAAACAGCATATAAACAGGGATGCTGCCTATATGCTGCCTATGCTTTCCGCAGCCTGAACCGCTGTACAGGCTGCGGGTTTCTTATTCTTCTGATGCAGCGTCTTCATCCTGAATCAGTGCTTTCATGCTCAGGCTGATTTTGCGCTCTGCCTCGTTGAAATCAACAATTTTGGCTTCAATAATCTGGCCTGTCTTTAATACGTCAGCCGGCTTTTCAATATGCTCCCTGGAAATCTGCGAAACATGCAGCAAGGCATCGATGCCTGGAGCCAGTTCTACAAATGCACCAAAATCTGTCATTCTTGCTACGCGGCCGCTGATAATGGTTCCGGCTGCAAATTTTTCCGTTGCATTGTTCCATGGATTGTCCTCCGGGAATTTCATGCTGAGGGCAATCTTTGTATCATTGATATCTTTGATAAATACTTTTACAACATCGCCGACCTTAAAGGTCTTCTTCGGGCTTTCTACGCGTCCCCAGGACATTTCGGAGATGTGAAGCAGTCCGTCTGCACCGCCAAGGTCGATAAATGCGCCGAAATCGGTCACATTTTTGACAGTGCCTTCCATAACATCGCCGACATTGATTCTTTCAAACAATGCCTTGCGCATTTCTTCTTTCTTAGCCATTAACAGCTGCTTGCGGTCGCCAATAATGCGCCTTCTTTTCGGATTGAATTCGGTAATGACAAATTCGATGTCCTGGCCGTCATATTTGGTCAGGTCTTTTTCAAATACATCCGATACAAGGCTGGACGGAATAAATACCCTTGCTTCGTCGACGATGACGCTTAAGCCGCCGTTTAATACCTGTGCGACCTTTGCTGTCAGTACTTCCTGGTTTTCAAAGGCTTCTTCCAGTCTCTTGCTGCCTTTTTCTGCGGCAAGACGCTTGTAGGTTAACAGCACCTGTCCGTCGCCGTCATTTACTTTTAAAACCTTTGCTTCCATGGTACTGCCCACTTCTACCTGGGTAGTGAGGTCCGTATTTGGTTCATTGGTGTATTCATTTCTGGTAATGATGCCATCTGACTTGTAACCGATATTGAGCACGATTTCGTCTGGTTTTACATCGATAACAGTACCTTCAACAACCTCCCCATTCCTTATTGTTTTAAAAGATTCTTCCAACATTTGTTCAAAGCTTTGTTCTGACATACTTTTGAACCTCCTCAATAATTTTCTTTGGGGTGGAAGCCCCTGCGGTAATACCTACGTTATCAATGTGACCAGAAGTGTCCAGATGTAAATCTTCCTGTGTCTGTATATAGTAAGTATTTGCACATTCTTCTTTGCATATCTCATACAGTTTCTGCGTATTCGAACTGCTCCTTCCTCCAATGACAATCATAATATCGGAAGTTTCTGCCAGCTTTGCTGCTTCATTCTGCCGTTCTTCTGTAGCGTTACAAATTGTATTCAATACACGTATATCTCTAATATACCCTTTTTCCCGAATAATTTCAACTAATTCTTGAAATTTCTTGTAATTAAAAGTCGTTTGTGCCACAATACACACGTCTGCGCCGTCTTTCGGGCGGTAAGCGGCGGCTTCTTTCGCATCTGCAATCACAGCTGTATGCTGCGGGTCGCACCAGCCGCGGATGCCTTCGACTTCCGGATGCCTGCTGCTGCCGATAATGACAATCTCATAGCCGTCCCGCGAATAGGCTTCCACAATCCGGTGGATTTTCAGGACAAACGGACAGGTGGCATCCTCAATGCCAAACCCGGCCTGCCTTAACCCGTCATAGACAGCCTTTGACACGCCATGGGAACGGATAACGACGGTTCCTTTATCCTTTTTCTGCCTGTCTGTCAGGGCTTCCAGCGAATCTATGACCTGTACTCCCCTGGATTCCAGGTCATGGACTACTTCTTCATTGTGGATAATAGGGCCGTATGTGTAAACGGGTCCTTTTTTTATATCGGCCTGTTCGTACACTTTGTTAACCGCTTTGCGGACGCCAAAACAAAATCCGGCACTTTTTGCTACTGTAATGTTCATTCCTTTCCTTCTGCCACCGCCTTATCATATAAATTCCGGATTGCAGCCACGGCCTGCGCAATGCCCATGTCTGAGGTATCGACAAGCACGGCATCCCCTGCCTGGCGAAGCGGTGAAATTTCCCGCGTCATGTCGCGCTCGTCGCGCTCCCGGATATCTGATTCTATCTGGGCGAGGACAGCTTCTTCGCCTTTCTGTTTTAATTCCTCATACCGTCTTTTTGCGCGGACATGCACATCTGCGGTCAGGTATACCTTTACCTGGGCCTTTGGCAGCACACAGGTACCGATGTCACGGCCATCCATAATGACATCGCTTGTCTGTGCAAGCTTTTGCTGCAGTGCGGTCAGCTTGGCTCGCACGGCCGGGTAAATGCTGATGCCGGAAGCCATGCGGCCTGCTTCTTCTGTGCGGATGCAGGCATTGACATTTTCCCCGTTTAAAAATACGCACTGCGTGCCATCCTCATACTGAATCGTAATGTCGATGTCTTCACATGCTCTGGATATGGCAGGCTCATCGGACGGGTCAATGCCTTTTCGGATGGCATATAATGCCATGGCGCGGTACATTGCGCCTGTGTCCACATATACAAATGATAACTCTTTTGCAAGCCTTTTGGCAATGGTACTTTTTCCCGCACCAGCCGGGCCGTCAATTGCTATGTTAAAACTCATGATTTGATTTCCTTTCTGAATGGCAGTCCATTCGCAGATGCGGCATTCCTTAAGAACACCTGCCGGATTCAGCCGCCTGCCGCGCTGATTCCGGCAAGATATCCGCTCGACCATGCTGCCTGCAGGTTATATCCCCCGGTCAGCGCATCCACGTCCAGCATTTCGCCTGCAAAATACAGCCCCTGAACCAGCTTTGATTCCATCGAAGATGGATTGATTTCCCGGACACTGACGCCGCCCCTGGTAATGATTGCTTCCTTAAAATCGCGCAGCCCGGTCAGCGTAGCCGGAAATGCTTTCAAAAGGGCGGCCAGCGCGGCGCGGTCTTCTTTTGTAATGGCATTCAGCTTCTTATCCGGCGAAATCCCGCTTAATTCCACAATAACCGGTATCAGCTTTGACGGCAGCAGCTGGTTTAAGGCATTTTTAAACTGGCGGCTGCGGTTTGCTTCAAAATCGCGCAGGATGCGTTTATCGAGCTGTTCTGCGGACAGTGCCGGCTTTAAGTCTATCTGGAGCTTCAGCGGATGCTTTAAAACCGCATCATTGACCAGGCTGCTGGCTGTCAGAATCAGGGGGCCGCTGACGCCGAAATGCGTAAATAAAAGCTCGCCAAAATCATCGTAAAGCACTTTTCCTGCATCACGGATAACAGCACGGACGTTTTTTAAAGAAAGCCCCTGCAGTTTCGGAATATAAGCTTCCTTTGCGGTCATCGCGCAAAGGCCCGGGCCTGGGCTTACAATGGCATGCCCAAACTGCCTGGCAAAGGCATACCCGTCGCCAGTAGAGCCGGTGGACGGATAAGACAGCCCGCCGGATGCAAGAATTACTTTATCTGCATGGTAACAGGCTCCGGATGCATCGGTTACCGCAAACTGCCCGTCCTGCTTTTGCACCGATTCAATTCTTGTATTCAGGCGGACGGTGACAGCGCGTGCCTGCATGGCCCTGTTCAGCGCGCGTATAATATCGGAAGAATGGTCCGATACCGGAAATACACGCCCGCCGCGCTCTGTTTTTAACGGAACGCCGTTTTTTTCAAAAAAATCCATGACACGGAAATTGTCAAACGCATAAATGGCGCTGTACATAAATTTTGCATTGCGCGGTATCTGCCGGAAGATATCTTCCGTATCGCAGGCATTCGTAACATTGCACCTGCCCTTTCCGGTCAGATAGAGCTTCTTTCCGGTCTTTTCGTTCCGTTCCAGCAGCAGGACGCTGCTTCCCTGTTCTGCGGCAGCAATAGCCGCCATCATTCCGGCAGCGCCTGCGCCGATTACAATTATTTTTTCTGACATCTGCTTCTCCTATGCTGGGATTCGGTCCCCTGCTTCCATTTCCGGCCGGATGGAGTACTATTCACCGTCTTCGATTTTTGCATAATGCATTTTTAACGTATCGTCAATATAATCAATTTCATCATTTCCATAAAACTGGTATTCTTCCCAGATATCTTCGAGCGCATCCAGCGTGCCCGCCACTTCATCCTGCCTTCGGATGCACAGTGCCGTAATCAGTGCATTAATGACACTGAGCGGTGCGACCAGGGAATCTGCAATGGATATCATATCACTGTCTGCAATCAGGTTGCAGGAGGAATACAGGTTCATCGGCGAATGCACGCTGTCTGTCAGGGTAATGACCTTGGCACTGCGGTTATTGGCAAATTCCAGCGCTTTTAAGGTGCGCATGGAATACCTTGGAAAGCTGATTCCGATAATAACGTCTTCCCGGCCGATGCGCACCATCTGCTCAAACAGCTCGCTGGAGCTGTTTGTCTGCAGGTTTGTGACATTATCAAACATAAAGTTTAAGTAAAACGCCAGAAATGCCGCTAACGGCGCGCAGCTGCGGATGCCGGCCACATAAATCCGGCGGGCGGATAAGATGGTGTCCACGGCCAGCTGGAACGCATGCCTGTCGATTTTTT
The DNA here is from genome assembly GCA_910579075.1 of uncultured Eubacterium sp. Taxonomy (GTDB): domain Bacteria; phylum Bacillota; class Clostridia; order Lachnospirales; family Lachnospiraceae; genus Eubacterium_J. The sequence continues at coordinate 8,059 of CAJTSV010000098.1, read as the reverse complement.
CCAGGGTTCCTTTTATCTTTTCCATATCGGCACGCAGGACAGATTCCAGAACGCCGGAACGGCCGATTCTTCCATATGACACCTCGGTGTGCTGGATAGCGCTCAGCTTGCCGCGCACCATTTCTTCCAGCGACTGCTGGAATTCCGGGTAGCCTTTGTACCCGAGGTGCACGGCAAACCGCACGACCGTAGATTCACTGACGCCGACGGTCTCCCCGAGCTTTGCAGCAGTCAGAAAGACAGCCTTGTCATAATAATCCGTGATATAGCCTGCCAGAAGCTTCTGTCCCTTGCTCATTGAGCTGTAGCGCTCGTTAATGCGGCTGGTCAGGTCATTTGTGTTACTCATCTGAATTACTCATCTCTTGTCATTCCACGCTCTCATCTCATGCTGCTGTCACATTAATGGTTCTTACTTTTTCAGCCACATTGCCCTGGGAATCTTCATAATGATAGGTAATCCGGTAAATGCCTATGGTTAACGGCAAATCCTCAATGCTGTCTGCCAGCATCAGGTTGGATTCCTGCTGTGCCAGGGACGGCTGGTAGGTTACTTTGCGCTGGATTCCTTCCGATGTGCTTGTAATGCGCGGCGTGCCGTCACTCATCATCTGCGTAATTTGCAGGGAAACACCGGCAGAAAGGCTGACGATGCTGCCGTCCGTCGCCGTTCCGTCTGGCGGTACAATCAGCGCATAGGATGTCGAAACGACCGTCGGTTCCACATCCGGAATCTGCGGGTTTTGTGTATTGTCCGGATTTTGTGTATTATCCGGGTTCTGCGGGTTTTGTGTATCATCCGGGTTCTGCGGGTTTTGTGTATCATCCGGATTCTGCGTATCGTCCGGGTTCTGTGTATCATCCGGGTTCTGCACATCGTCCGGGTTTTGTGTGTCATCCGGGTCCTGTACATCATCCGGTATTTCTGTATCGTCTGGTTCTTCTGCTTCTTCCGCAACCGTCAGCTTTCTCTTTTTTTCTGCAATCAAGTATTTCCCGGTTGTCAGGCTCTTTGTCGGATTGGAACAGTAATAAGACACGCGGTAAGTGCCTGGCCCTGAAAATGTATAAGAGCCGTCCTTGGACACCGTTTTTACTTTTCCGGCCGGGTTCGTTACTTTAATGCTGATTTTGGATGTCATGTTTTTGCCGGAAGCAAGCTTTGCTGTTACGCCGGAAAGCAGTTTTTTATAAGTAATCGATTTGGTACCGGCTTCCAGCTTTATCGTGGCAAATTTATCCTTGCTGGAGATAACCGGCTTTTTCGTATCTTTTACGATGACCTTCATGTATTCCTGCGTTACAAGCTTGTTTGTCGGGTTCTTTAAGTAATACATAATCCGGTAGGTGCCTGTATGGCGCAGCTTTAAGGTCGAAGCCTTTACGCCCTTGTATTCCTGCGTTCCAGGCTTGCGGATTTTGACTACAATTTTATCGGTCAGCACGGTTCCCATGGAATTTTTGGCTGTAATTCCCGAACGCAGGTTCAGTTCGGATTTGTATTCTTTTGTGACTTCTTTTTTCACGCCGGAAATTTCTGCCTTTTTCGCATCGCCGACGGTATAAGTCACTGTTACGGACGCGCTGCGCCCGAACGAATCCGTCACCGAATAGGTAACCGGATAGCTGCCCATCTGCTTTGTGTTGACCGTGCCGGATGCACGAATCCATGCATTGCTTAACTGGTTTCCGGCAGAATCATAAGCGGTCATTTCCACAGGCGTAAATGTGCCGTTATACTGTGCGGTAACATTCCTGCTCTTGACACTGATTCTCGGCATTGTATTTTTCGTGCTGTATGTATTATTCGGGTCCGGGTCTGTCGGGTCCCATCCCATCCGCACGCCGGAATTCACCTTAATGGCTGACGGCTTGCCTAACGGGTCGTCACTGGAAGAACCGTTGAAAATGATGACCTTTGTCTGCAGCGGGCAGTTGTCATAAATCCATTTTGCTGCCGCAGTTGTCACGCGCACGCACCCGTGGGATGCAAGCGAGCCAAGCTTGTTATACTGCACATAGGACTGGGTTGTTTTATTCTGCTCGTAATACCATACAGAATGAAACAGAATCGAGCCTGTGATTCTTGTGCAGTACTGGCCATAGCTCGGGCCATCCAGAATCCACCACGAATATTTGTTCATGGTATAAAATGTCCCAAGCGGCGTTGCATATCCGGCAGAGCAGACAAATGCGGTATAAGGCTTGTCATCCTTTGTATAGACGGTTATTACGTTGGTAGCTTTGTTTACTTTAATATAATAGTTTCCCGCTTCTGCCTTCACATTTGTCTGAAAACCCAGAATCATGATGCAGCATAAAAATGCAAACAGTACGCTGCGTACAAGAGTTTTCTTCTTCATAGATACCTCCTTTTAGAGAAAAGGTGCTGCAAACTCTGTTTACAACACCCTTTTTTCCAATTCAGTCAGAAAGCACGCTTCAGACAGGATAAGCGCCGTTCTTCGTGTCCGCAGCTAAAGCGTCTACTTTTTTCTGCTGTGCTTCACGGTATTTGAAGAACTCGGTAGCAACCTGCGGAAACAGTGCATAGGACAGGACATCCTCATCCTGCTGTTTCCACTGCTTCATCTCTGCTTCAATTTTGGATAATTCCGGTTCGAGCAGGTCAGCCGGCCTGCAGGTGATTGCGTTTTTCTTATCCTCACCGAGTACCTTATCCACAACTTCCGGATTAAACGGCTTTACGGTCTGTCCGTATTTTCCAAGCAGTACATCTTTGGTTTCTTTGGTAGCAACCTTGTAGCGCTCGCCCATTAAGACATTAAACACTGCCTGCGTGCCGACAATCTGGGAAGACGGCGTTACAAGCGGCGGTTCGCCAAGGTCTTTGCGCACGCGCGGCACTTCTGCCAGCACTTCCTCGTATTTGTCTTCCTTGCCCTGTTCCTTTAACTGGGAAATCAGGTTGGATAACATGCCGCCCGGAACCTGGTACAGCAGTGTTTTGATATTTACGCCCAGCACCTTCGGGTTCATCAGGCCGCTTTCGAGCGCTTCTTCACGCATCGGGCGGAAATAATCTGCGATTTCCGCTAACAGGTTCTGGTCTAATCCGGTATCATATACAGAGCCCTTGAATGCTTCTGCCATAACCTCGGTAGCAGGCTGCGAGGTGCCAAGCGCAAACGGTGACATGGCCGTATCGATAATGTCACAGCCGGCTTCTACCGCTTTCATATAGGTCATCGATGCCACGCCGGACGTATAGTGCGTATGCAGCTCAATCGGAAGGCTTGTGGAAGCTTTGAGCGCCTTTACAAGCGTGTCTGCTTCCTGCGGAACCAAAAGCCCTGCCATATCCTTGATACAGATGGAATCTGCGCCCATTTCTTCGATTTTTTTCGCCATATCTGTCCAGTAGTTCAGTGTATAGGCATCACCGAGCGTATAAGACAGCGCTACCTGTGCATGGCCTTTTTCTTTATTACATGCAGTTACAGCTGTCTGCAGGTTGCGCAGGTCATTTAAGCAGTCAAAAATACGGATAATATCAATGCCGTTTGCAATGGATTTCTGTACAAAATATTCCACAACATCATCCGCATACGGACGGTAGCCTAAAATATTCTGGCCGCGGAATAACATCTGCAGCTTTGTATTTTTAAATCCCGCCTTTAATTTGCGCAGCCTCTCCCATGGGTCTTCCTTTAAAAACCGCAGGGATGCATCGAACGTAGCACCGCCCCAGCATTCAACAGCATGGAATCCGGCTTTGTCCATTTTATCAATAATTGGAAGCATCTGCTCTGTTGTCATTCTCGTTGCAATCAGAGACTGGTGTGCATCACGTAAAACAGTTTCCGTAATCTTTAACGGTTTTTTTGCAGTTTCTGCCATCTTTTCTATTCCTCCCTGTTATATGCCAAAAATGGCCATAAATGTTCCGGCTGCGACTGCCGTGCCAATCACGCCTGCAACGTTCGGTCCCATTGCATGCATAAGCAGAAAGTTGGTCGGGTCTTCTTCTGCGCCCACCTTCTGCGATACGCGCGCTGCCATCGGTACTGCGGACACGCCTGCGGAGCCGATAAGCGGATTGATTCTGCCATGTGTTACGACACACAAAAGCTTGCCGAGCAAAACGCCTGCTGCCGTGCCGAATGCAAATGCAATCAGGCCAAGAGCCACGATTTTTAACGTGCTGAAATTTAAAAATGCTTCTGCGCTTGTAGACGCGCCAACCGATGTGCCAAGCAGGATAACAACGATGTACATCAGTGCATTGGATGCCGTATCGGTTAACTGCCTTACCACGCCGGATTCACGGAACAGGTTTCCGAGCATCAGCATGCCGACTAACGGAGCTGTCGTTGGCAGCAGCAGGCAGACGATAATCGTAACAATAATCGGGAACAGAATCTTTTCCAGCTTGGAAACCGGACGCAGGTTCTGCATTTTAATCTGCCGTTCTTTTTTCGTAGTCAGCGCTTTCATAATTGGCGGCTGGATAACCGGAACTAACGCCATATAGGAGTACGCTGCGACTGCAATCGGCCCCATCAGTGCGGACTGCCCGAGCTTTCCGGCCAGGAATATGGATGTCGGGCCGTCAGCACCGCCGATAATGGAAATCGCTGCGGCTGCCTTATCGTTAAAGCCCATGAAAATAGCCATGAAATAAGCCATGTAAATACCAAACTGTGCCGCTGCACCCATTAAAAAGCTGATTGGATTGGCAATCAGCGGCCCAAAGTCTGTCATCGCCCCGACGCCTAAGAAAATCAGGGACGGAAGGATAGACCATTCATCCAGTGTATAAAAATAATACAGTAATCCGCCCACACCATTGCTTGTCTCCTCCGGGCTGGCCATAATGTCCGGGTAAATGTTGACAAGCAGCATGCCAAATGCAATCGGCACAAGCAGCAGCGGCTCATACCCTTTTGCAATTGCCAGAAACAGGAAAACACAGGCAACCAGTATCATCAGGTAATTTCCCCATGTCAGGTTAAAAAATGCGGTCTGGTGCAGGAGGTTACTCATTGTCTCTCCAACGTAACTAAGCATATTTGTCCTCCTAAAATAATCTGCTTCTTAATTCATCGTAGCTAATAATGCGCCTGATTCTACAGTATCGCCGACAGCGACCTCTATGCTTGCTACTGTGCCATCCTGCGGTGCAACAACCGGTGTTTCCATTTTCATGATTTCCAGCACGAGAATCGGGTCGCCCTTTTTTACCTGGCTGCCTGCGGATGATTCAATCTTAAATACTTTTCCGGCTGCACCGGCTTCGATTTTGATGCTGCCGGCTGTACCGGATGCCTTCGGGGCTGCGGCAGGAGCAGCGGCTGCCCGTGGTGCCGGGGCTGCTGCCATTACTGGCGCTGCCTGGGATGCGCCGGTTTCTTCTACGGTAACATCATAAACGTTTCCATTTACGGTAATTGTATAGCTTTTCATTGTTTTCCTCCTGTTTGCCGGCTGCCAGAAACTTCAGGCTGGCTGAGATGTTCCGGGAGCCTTTTTTATTTGTTTGCCTTTATTTTATATTTTTTTGTTTCTATTGGATAGTCCTGAGGATGATTGCAGCTTCTGCCTGCTGCCTTTTCTTATCATCTTCTTAATTTATCATCTTTTTAATTTTCATTTTCTGATTATCTTCTTCTTTTAATCGAGCGCACGATAAATCCGTCTGCGGAAAGCGTGCCTTCTGCTGCTGCAATGGCTGCTGCAATAACGGCAATCAGCTCGCTGTCATCCTGCACAGGCTCTGCTTCCGGCACCGGTACGGCCGGAGCCTGCGAAACCGGGGCCTGAGGTGCTTCCTGCACAGGCGCATGCTTTGCTTTTGCCTTTTCCTGCAGGTATGGAATGATTTTAAATCCGTAAATAACGAGGCTGATTAAAATCAGAATCATAAATACCGTGCCAAGCCCCATCAGGGTATTCATGGCGGCTTTCTGCATCTTTTCGCCAAGCGTATAGATTTCATCCAGCGTCAGGTCTGTAATCTGCATGTCCAGGTAATTATATACGCTGGTCAGTGTAATATCACGCCCGCTGCATTCCATTACCTGTGTTGTTGTCAATGTCTTGCCTGATTTGTCAATGGTAAATTCCCCAAGCTGTTCAAAGCTGCCAAGGTCTTCCTTCATTTCTTTCCACTGGGTCATCAGGTCGACAAGAAGCGTTTCCCCATACTGCCCGTAGTAGGCAATGCCTTCATCCAGCTGCTCATCCGTAAACCCGGCAAGGCTTTCAGCCATGTTCCGGGCCGAAGACTCCAGCTCGTCATAAGTCATCCCGTTATAGTCTATTTTCTTCGGGTCTTCCCCGCAGGCAGACACGCCGAGAACAAGCATGCACAGACAAATGAGCAGGCATAATTTTTTCTTCATATGATATCCGTCACCTTTCTACTTTGTTCCATGTTTTCGTACCGGCTGTTCCACGCGTTTTGTACACAGCATTTCCACTGCCGCAATCAGATACTTTCTCGTACCCGGATAGTCTATGATGCGGTCAACATATCCGCGGGCTGCTGCAGCATTTACGCTTCCCTGCAGCGCTTCATATTCAGCTGCTTTTTTCTCTATCACGTCTGCGGATTTATCTGCATACATGATTTTGGCAGCAAGCTTTGCTTCCATCATGCCGGTTTTTGCATCCGGCCATGCATACACGATATCTGCGCCAAGAGACTTGGAATTCATAATCGTATAGGCACTTCCATATGCCCTGTCCATAATCAGGTTGATTTTTGGAACCGTTGCAGATGCAAACGCGTTCACCAGGCGTCCGGCTGCTTTTGCAAGATTTTTTTCCGAGCACATCGAAGCACGGAAGCCGGCTGCATTGGTAAATGAAATAACCGGAATGTCAAACGCGTCGCAAAACATAATAAAATCTGCCGCCTTATTGCATCCCCTTGCGGATAATGCAGCGTCAAATTCTTCTGTCTTCGTTCCCTTTTCATCGTAAATTTCCGTACAGTTTGCAACTGCGCCGACAGTCATGCCGTTTAACTTGATAAACCCTGCAACCATTTCTTTTGCATAATCTGCTTTTGCTTCTGCAAATACATGGCTGTCCGAAATTTCGCTTAATACATAGCGCGGGTCGCCCTTCATGGTATCAAGGCTCACGCAGGCGCGGTTTAAGTCGTCCATGCAGTCTTCGCTGCAGCAGCTTTGTGCATTATTGGAAGGAAGGATGCATACAAGCTGGCGGATACGGGCCATAATCTCATCTTCGGAACAGACTGCATCTATCATGCCGGTCTCTGCACTCTGGAATGCGGCAGAAGCTGTATTGCATTTGTCGATGCGGTTGCCGTCGATTGCATTTGGGGAATTGATAAACAGCTTTGTGTTATCTGCTTCTGCAAATGCAAAGTCACTAAGCGCAGGAACAATCGCAAGGCCGCCGCCGCAGGTGCCGAATACGGCGCTGATTTGCGGAACAACGCCGGATGCCTTCGCCTGCTGGCTGTAAATCATCCCGAACGCTTCGAGTGCATCGACAGATTCCTGAAGCCGGATGCCGGCGCAGTCAATCAGGCCGATGACCGGCGCTCCCATTTTGACCGCCATGTCGTATACGGCTGCGACTTTCTTCGCATGCATTTCACCTATCGTGCCCCCTAAGACCGATGCGTCCTGGCTGTAAATAAATACCAGATTCCCGTCAATCAGGCCGTGCCCGGTAATGACGCCGTCGGAAGGAGTGTCTGTCTGTGCCAGATTGAAATCGGTGCTGCGTGCAGTAACAAGCGAACCAATTTCCATAAAGCTGTTTTCATCGACTAACTTTGCAATACGCTGCATTGCAGAGTTATCTTTCTTATTACTCATTCTTTAGCCCTCCATCTATTTTGAAACTTTTCAAAAATTTCGTCATTATATATAGTAACGCTTTTTATTGGAATATTCAATATGAAATGAGAATTTTGTTAAAATTTTCACTTTAAGATGCTGGGGCGGGATTGGGGGGGATGGCCTCTCGGACGCTGGCCCTGGAACTCCGGCTGTGTCCGGCTGTTCCGGTTACAGAATATAAGAACTCCTAAGCATTCTGCGCCGCTGCTTTTGCA
>CAJTSV010000097.1:13250-14796 GCA_910579075.1 uncultured Eubacterium sp. | reverse complement strand
AGAGAGGACGAGAGAGATGGGAAAGATTATTGGTGATGGTATTACATTTGACGACGTTTTATTGGTACCAGGATACTCGGAAGTCATACCGAACCAGGTTTGCCTGGAAACTCATCTGACGAAGAATATCAAGTTGAATATTCCGATGATGAGCGCGGGCATGGATACGGTTACGGAATACCGCATGGCGATCGCGATGGCACGCCAGGGAGGTATCGGCATCATACATAAAAATATGACGATTGAGCAGCAGGCAGATGAGGTGGACAAGGTAAAGCGATCGGAAAATGGTGTTATTACAGATCCCTTTTATCTTTCTCCTGAACATTCACTTGCAGATGCCAACAATCTGATGGCAAAATTCCGTATTTCTGGTGTCCCGATCACAGAGGGGAAAAAGCTGGTCGGAATCATTACGAACCGCGATCTGAAATTTGAGACGGATTTTTCAAAGAAGATCAAGGAGAGTATGACATCTGAGGGACTTGTAACGGCGCTGGAAGGTATTACGCTTGAGGAGGCAAAGAAGATCCTTGCGGACGCGAGAAAGGAAAAGCTTCCCATCGTGGATAAGGATGGAAATCTGAGCGGCCTGATCACGATCAAAGACATCGAGAAGCAGATCAAGTATCCTCACTCGGCGAAAGATTCACAGGGACGCCTTTTGTGCGGCGCGGGCGTCGGAGTCACGGCAAATATACTGGAGCGGGTTGATGCGCTGGCAAAAGCAAAAGTGGATGTGATCGTCATCGATACGGCGCACGGACATTCTGCAAATGTCCTGAAGGCGGTGAAAATGGTGAGGGAAGCGTATCCGGATCTCGATATCATCGCGGGAAATGTAGCGACCGGGGAGGCCACAAAGGCGCTTATCGAGGCCGGCGTCAATGCGGTGAAAGTCGGAATCGGGCCAGGATCTATATGTACGACACGCGTAGTTGCAGGTATTGGAGTGCCTCAGGTGACGGCGATCATGGATTGTTACGAGGTGGCGAAGGAATATGGCATTCCGATCATCGCAGACGGCGGGATCAAATATTCCGGGGATATGACGAAAGCGATCGCGGCCGGAGCCAATGTCTGCATGATGGGAAGTATCTTTGCTGGATGTGATGAGAGCCCGGGAACATTTGAACTGTTCCAGGGAAGAAAATATAAAGTATACCGTGGTATGGGATCGATCGCGGCGATGGAGAACGGAAGCAAAGACCGTTATTTCCAGCAGGATGCCAAAAAACTCGTACCGGAAGGCGTGGAAGGCCGTGTAGCCTACAAAGGCTCCGTCGAAGACACCGTATTCCAGCTTATCGGCGGCATCCGTTCGGGCATGGGCTACTGCGGCTGCCCGACCATTACAGACCTGCACAAAAACGGACGTTTTATCAAGATATCTGCTGCTTCCTTAAAAGAAAGCCACCCGCACGATATCCACATCACAAAAGAAGCGCCAAACTACAGCATGGACGAATAAACCAGCCCCAAAGCCCCGCCAGGCAGCGGGGCTCTTTTCTTGCAGGAATACGGGCCGGATTCCTTACTCAGCCCG
>CAJTSV010000097.1:9572-13213 GCA_910579075.1 uncultured Eubacterium sp. | reverse complement strand
TACATGTACCGCCCGCCAGGTGGGAATCCGGCCCCCTTCGCCGCCAGGCGAACTTCTAATGGGCCGGATTCCTTACAGTTCAGACGGAGTCTGAACTGTAACATACGCACAAAATAAATGTAATATTTTAGTAAAATATCGTTGCATTGACAGCCTTTATTCGTTATACTTATAACATATACCAAAAAATATCCAATTTACAGAAAGGGGACTTTATGAAAAACTTACAGAAAAAAATATCCTGCGTCATTCTTGCGCTCCTGCTGTTTGCAGGAACAGCCATGGCAGCACAGATACCTGTCAATGCCAAAGTCATTACGATACTGGAACCGGCAGCCCAGAACGAAACCGCTGCCCCGGGAGTTCCAATTACAAAGGAATTCACGATTACATCACCATGCCAGACTGCCCTTGCAATCGCTGTAGCAGCTCCGTGTGCTTTTACAGTTTCTGTATACAACAGTGCCGATATCGAGCTGGACAGCATGGTTTTTACACCATCCGACCCGGACTGGCTTCCATTAAATGACTTTTACATCAATGACTGCACGATTGACCTTGCAGCCGGTGATTACAAAGCCGTTTTAACGTTTGAGGAAATGACCGAATACCAGTTTACGATTCTCGCAGACGTGCCGGAAGCTGCCATCAGCAATACCACGCTTACGATTACAGAGGGATTTACAAAAACACTGTCCATCAGCGACAATGCCGGAGCCGTAAAATGGAAATCCAGCAAGCCGGCCGTTGCAGACGTAAACAGCCAGGGCAAGGTAACTGCCAAAAAAGCCGGAAAATGTACCGTAACAGCCGCTGTAGACGGCAAAACACTCAAATGCACGGTCACGGTCAAAAGCAACAAATATACGGCTTCCAAGCTTACAAACAGTGAAATCCCGCGCGGCTCGGCAAGCTGGGAAGCATACAGCGCTTCCTATGACGAAAGCGGAAACCTGGTTATCAAATGCCGCATGGTCAATAATTCCGGACACTATTCCGAATACCTGAAAAACCTGAGCATTAAAGTAAAGACCGCGGAGAAAAAGACCGCTGCTTCTTACAAGGCATCCAAAATGAAGCTGTATGTATCAGACCAGGGCTACAAGGATTTTAAAATTACCATTAAAAAAGCCGACCTCAAAATCAAAAAAGCGGATTTAAGAAATGCATCTATCACAACCGACGGCAAATACGGTTATACTTATTATACCTACAATTAAACCTGTGCCTGCAGATGCAGGATGCCGCTGCTTTGCCCAAAAAGCTATGCATCCTGCAAAAGCAAGGACAGCAAAAGCACTCCCCGGTGCATCTGGTTTCATGCGCCGGGGAGTGCTGTATCATACGGTTATTTCCGGTTTCTGGCAGTATCTCCTGTCCTGCCTGCGGCGTTATCCGCACCTGTGCCGTTCGTGTCTGTCCCGGCTGTGCCGTCCGTTCCATTTGTCCCATTGCCAGCTGTTCCATTCGTTCCATCTGTCCCAGTACCTGTTCCATTCATATCGGTTCCATTCGTGCCGTTTCCTGTGCCATTCACACCGGTACCATTCGTATCTGTTCCGGCCGTGCCATTGCCCGTGCCTGTCATATCCTCTACGCCATCTACAACATCATTGACTGCATCATCTACCGGATTGTTATTATCCGTGCCATCGGTTACCGAATTTGTCCCGCTTCCTGAATCTGCGTTATTCCTGTCGTCTTTTACGGTTCCGCACCCGGCAGCAGCTGTCAGTGCCAGTGCTGTGAAAAGTCCTAACATCCATTTTTTCATGCTTCTGTCTCCTTTTTACATATGGTATCATCATCTGCACACCAAAGATTTATCCCGGTGATTCCATGATAGGATTATTGTCCCCGTACTGCCCGGTTCTATACATCCATTTGCATATCTATTTGCGCATTTTCGGCTGGAAAATGAGTGAAGCCAGATACCCGAGCACCAGGGCGCCCGATACGCCGACCGCACACGAGGTAAACCCGCCCATAAAAAGACCGATAAACCCGTTCTGGTCAATGGCTTCCCGCATTCCCTTCCAGAGCAGGTTACCAAATCCTAACAGCGGCACGCTTGCTCCTGCTCCTGCATATTCAATCAGCGGCTCATAAATGCCGACTGCTCCAAGCACGGCTCCGGTACATACAAGCGTTACCATAATCCTGCCCGGAAGCATTTTTGTTTTTTCCATTAAAATCTGTGCGAGGGCACAAATCAGCCCTCCAACCCAGAATGCATTCAGATAATCCATCACCTGTCTTCGCGCTCCTTTCTTTCTGGCTGCCGGCAGCCTTTACGGCTGGCCTGCATGTTCGATGACTACGCCGTGTGCCGTGCCGGGCACATTCTGCCCTTCGTTAAAGCTGACCTGCGAGAGCATTGCCCCGGTCGGTACAAACAGAATCCGCTTAAGCTCTCCAGATTCCGTTTTCGGCAGAAAATGCGCACTCAGCGTGACTGCCGAGCAGCCGCAGCCGGAACCGCCGGACTGCGTGCCCTGCGTTTCTTTGTCAAATATCTCAATTCCGCAGTCCGTATGGTTTCCGCTGATGTCATACCCTTCATCCTTTACCAGCTTCCATAAGATTTCCTGCCCGACATACCCAAGGTCTCCGGTTATAATCAGGTCATAATCGGACGGGGTACGGTGAAAATCCCGAAAATTCTGCACAATCAGCTTTGCTGCCGCAGGCGCCATCGCAGCACCCATATTCATGGAATCACGGATTCCGTAATCGGTAATGACGCCGGTCGTGATTCCGGTAATTTTTGCCTTCCCGCCATGTGTTCCAAGTACAAAGGCTCCGCTTCCGGTAACCGTCCAGGTAGCTGATAAGGGACGCTGATTGGCATATTCCACGGGAAAACGGAACTGCTTTTCGGCACTTGCAAAATGGCTGGATGTGACAGCCAGCACATGGTCTGCAAAACCGGCAGCCACGCACATGGCCCCCAGCGACAATGCTTCCCCGCAGGTCGAGCATGCCCCGTATAAGCCAAACAGCGGAATCTCATAATTCATCAGCCCGAACGACGTCGCAATCGTCTGCCCGAGCAGGTCCCCGGCAAAAATATAGCGGATATCCCCTGGCTTTAAAGACGCCTTTCCCATAGCAAGCGCAGCAGCTTCCTTCTGCATGGTGCTTTCTGATTCCTCCCAGCAATCCTCTCCAAATTTATCGCTGCTGCATACCATATCAAACGATTCACCAAGCGGCCCCTCACCTTCTTTCTTTCCTGCCACGGATGCACTGCTTACAATAAAAGGAGCCTCCGCAAACTGGAGGCTCTGACTTCCTATCTGCTGTGTCATACTGATTCTCCTTTTTCCGACGTAATTGCAGGCGGAGCTTCCGCCTGTCTTTCGTCTTTCTTTTTTCAGTATTCCCAGCGGTGCAGCGAATATGCACGCGGATTTTAAAACAGAAAAAACTTTTTCATTGAGGAAACATGCAAAACGTGGTAAAATATTTTTTATAGCTTCTGATAAATTTATTTCAGTACCAAACCCCAGAAAGGAACCGCATATGTTTGATTTTCATTATTATACACCAACAAAAGTACATTTCGGAAAAGGCATGGAAAACCACACCGGCGAATATATCAAAGAGACCGGATGCCGTAAAATCCTGCTGCACTACGG
>CAJTSV010000097.1:0-9560 GCA_910579075.1 uncultured Eubacterium sp. | reverse complement strand
GCGCACCGGGCTTTTGGCGCGCATCAAGACCTCGCTGGAAAGCGCGGGGCTTGCTTATACAGAGCTTGGCGGCGTTGTGCCAAATCCAAGGCTTTCGCTTGTTTATGAAGGAATCCGCCTCTGCCGGCAGGAGCATGTGGATTTTATTCTCGCTGTGGGCGGCGGCAGTGTCATTGATTCTGCCAAGGCGATTGCTTACGGCGTGGCAGACGAACGGGACGTTTGGGATTACTATGCGCACACCAGGCAGGCCAGCGCCTGCCTTCCAGTCGGCGCAGTGCTTACGATAGCAGCAGCCGGAAGCGAAATGAGTAACAGCAGCGTTATTACGCGTGATGACGGCATGATAAAGCGCGGCTATAACAATGATATCTGCCGTCCTGTGTTTGCTGTCATGAACCCGGAACTGACCATGACGCTGCCTGCCTATCAGACTGCCTGCGGATGCACAGACATCCTGATGCATACCATGGAGCGTTATTTTACAAACGGCGGAAACATGGGGCTGACGGATGCGCTCGCAGAAGCACTGATGCGCACAGTCATGCACAATGCACAGATTCTGACAGACCACCCGGACGACTATGCTGCCCGTGCAGAAATCATGTGGGCTTCCAGCCTTTCCCACAACGGCCTGACCGGCTGCGGCTGTGACGGCGGTGATTTTGCCTCGCATGCATTGGAGCACGAGCTCGGCGGCATGTTTGACGTCGCCCATGGCGCAGGACTGGCTGCGGTCTGGGGAAGCTGGGCCAGGTATGTATACCGTGACTGCCTGGAACGGTTCTGTAAATTTGCTGAAAATGTCATGGGGATATCAGGCTGCGGCACAGACGGGGAAACAGCCCTTGCAGGCATTGCAGCCATGGAAGCATTTTACCGCAGCATCGGCATGCCGGTAAACTTAAAAGAGCTTGGCATTTCGCCGTCCGAAGAACAGTTAAAAACCATGGCGCATATGTGCAGCCTTGCAAGCGGCGGCACCAAGGGCTCTGCGAAAAAGCTCCGGGAAGAAGACATGCTCTGTATTTACCGCATGGCGCTGTCCGGGTACACGAAGGAGGCTTTCTGAAATGGCCATTCATGAATCTGCTGAAAACTATCTGGAAACCATCCTGATACTGGGCAAAGCCCTGCCGGTTGTCCGTTCGGTAGACATCGCCGGCGAACTTGGCTTTAAAAAGTCCAGCGTCAGCGTTGCCATGAAAAACCTGCGGGAAAACGGCTATATTACCGTGACCGACGCGGGCTTTATCTACCTGACGGACGCCGGGGCAGAAATCGCATCCAGAATCTACGAACGGCATGAATTTTTATCGGCATGGCTCCAAAGCCTCGGCATTGATGAAAAAACGGCAGCAGCAGATGCCTGCAAAATGGAACATGATATCAGCGCTGACAGCTTTGCAGCCATTAAAAAATATGTCCATGAGCATTCCCCAAAAAACCAGCTGCCCTGATGTTACTGTTTACTCCGTGAACAGTAATGCCCTGATACAAAAATATGTAAAAAAGGTTGCAAAAGTAATCAAAATTCCGTATCATATTGGTATATGAAAAATAAGATTGGTTAGAAAGAGTCAGAGGTATGCGAATGAGAGGAAAAAAAGCAAAACTTATCAAAGCTTTATCAGAACTGCAAGCAGAGGACTTTTCCAAAGAGCCTGAACTGAGTGATATTTATACGCGTCTTCACAAAGCACGTCAGCAGTTTGCTGACATTTTTGAACAAAATATAAAAGCCGTTATGCAGATCAGCTCACTTGACCTGGCCATGCAGTACCAGACAGATAAAATCCTGGACATATCACGCGGGGTTGCAAAGGCAGCCGAAACCATTTTCGGTACAGCCACCGGCAATTCCATGTTTACCGGTACATCCAACAGCCAGCACGAAGAACTGGCCCATACCATTACAAATATTGCCTCGGAAACTTCGGAAGTCAACGATAAAATCGAAACCTGCCAGAACGAACTGACAAATATCCGCGACCTTTCTGCACAGACGATTGGCATATCCCGCAAAATGCAGCAGGATATGGATAATCTCTCTGAAATTATCGGCCGCATGAACGATGTCATTTCCGGCATTGAGTCCATTTCCCTGCAGACGAACCTTCTGGCCTTAAATGCTTCGATTGAAGCTACCAGGGCTGGCGAAGCCGGCAGGGGATTTGCAGTCGTGGCAGATGAAATCCGCGCCCTGGCTGGCGAGACACAAAAGCTCACCGGAAATATGGGCAGCTTTGTGGAAGAAATCGAATCTGCTTCCCGCAAGAGCGTCAAAAGCGCATCGGGAACCATCCAGGCCCTGGAATCCATGACGGACAAAATCGAAAATGTCTGGGGGCTGAACGACCAGACACACCGGCATGTAACAAAGGTCAGCGATTCTGTCAGCTCCATAGCCGCCGTAAGCGAGGAAATCAGCAGCTCCATGACCGAAATGGAAAACCAGCTGCGCGACAGCACCGATTTCATGCAGAACGTAAGCCATGATTTAAGAAAAGCAGCAGAACCGGTTACCGATATTGAAAGAACACTGGACGCCACCGTAAAGAAAATGGGCGAAATGTCAGAAGATATGTTCTTCCATCTGGAAAAGCGTGAATTTGCCGGTCATATTACAAATGCCATTTCTGCACATAAAGCATGGCTGCGGAACTTAAAAAACATGGTAAAACAGCGGAGCATCGTCCCGCTGCAGCTGGATTCGACCAAATGCGGCTTCGGGCATTTTTATCATGCAATGATGCCGAATATCCCTGAAATAAGCCATATCTGGGAAGGACTGGATAAAAAGCACGAACGCTTCCACAAATTTGGCGGCGAAGCCATCCAGGCACTGAAAGCCGGCAATTACTCCGAAGCAGAATCTGTATACAACCAGGCAGAGCTCTATTCCAGGGAGCTGATTGCAGACCTTGAAAAAATACGGCAGCTTGAGGAAGTGTAAAACCCGTTATTACAGGAACAATATATGACTACAAGAACCAGCATCTGCATGTCTCCGCATCCAGATGCTGGTTTTATAACAGAGAAGGTATTTATGGGACAGAAAAAAAACATTACATTCAGTGATATTGCAAAATACACCAATTTCTCCAAAACAACCATTTCCAGGTATTTTAACAATCCGGATTCCCTGACGCTGGAAAACCAGGAAATCATTTCCAGCGCCCTGGCCGAATTAAACTACAAAGAAAACAAAGTCGCCCGCATTCTTGCCAATGGCAAAAGCGAATTTATCGGCATTATTATCCCGGACCTGTTTAATGATTACTATTCGAAAATGCTGGCCCAGATTTTATCCACCTATGAGGAATTCGGCTACAAATTTCTCGTATTTATCGGCAACGATGATGAAGAATCCGAACGCCGCTATATCCAGGAGCTGCTTGCCTATAAAATCGAGGGACTGATTATTCTCAGCCATACGATTCCATCCATGGAGCTGGCAGGCCTTCAGATTCCGATTGTAACGATTGAACGCGAAGACGCTTATGTATGCAGCGTCAATACAGACAACTATATGGGCGGTGTCCAGGCTGCGAGCCTGCTTGCCAGCCATGACTGTGATATTCTGGTGCATATCAACTCCCCGACACAGCCCGAACGCCCTGCTTACGGACGAATCCAGGGCTTTCTGGATATCTGCGCCCAGAAAAAACTGAATCATAAAATTATCTATAAGGATTTCCGCAGCGATTATGGCAGCCTGCGCAGTTCCCTGTCCGAAGTGCTGGACGAGCTGGAGCAATCCTGCCGCGGCATGAAAAAAGGGCTGTTTATTTCCTCCGATACCAATGCGAATGCCTTTTTAAACCTGCTGATTCGTAAATACGGAACCCTGCCGGATGATTACCTGATTGTAGGCTTTGACAATTCCCCGGCTTCCATGGAAGCTGTCATTCCCATCAGCACCGTCGGACAGCAGGTAGATAAAATTGCCCATGAAGCAGTCAGCCTTTTAGTCCAGCAGATGAATGAGCATAAAAAAAGAAAACCGGTTCCCTTAAAGGAACCCGTCCACAAAATCATTACCCCGATTCTTATCCGCAGGGAAACAACCGAAAAAAATTAAAGGAAAATATCAAAACAGCAGCAGACTGCTCCAAGGCGTGCATTCTGCTGCTGTTTCCTGATTTTCCTGATGAAATCAGTTCCGGCCTTTTGCTGCATTCCGTATGCCATGCAAAAAATGCCTGGATTTTCTGCCACGGCTTTTATGCATCCCCGGAAAACATCTGCGGGTTGGCATAACACCACTGTGCCCAGTCCCAGTTCGCTGCCGCAAACCAGTCCGGCAGGTAATCTGCCCTCAGATTTTTATGTTTCAGGTAATACGCATGCTCCCATACATCCACACAGATAACAGGAATCCGGTTTTCCGGAATCGGCGTGTCCTGATTGGCTGTCTGAATGATGTCCAGGCTGCCATCCAAATCCGATACAAGCCATGCATAGCCGGAGCCAAAGACAGCCATCGCTTTTTTTGTAAAGGCTTTCTGAAAAGCAGAAAACCCGCCAAACTGCCACTGGATGTTTTCTGCAAGCGTCCCCTCCGGCCTTCCCTTCGGTTCCTCAGACAGGCCGTTAAAATAAAACCAGTGATTAAATACACCCCCTGCATTATTTTTAACATCCGTCCTTGCAAAGTCCGGCACCGTATCCAGGTTTTTCAGAATACGCACCAGCGCTTTAAAGCCGCAGGTTCCTTCTCCGGTAAACGTCATCGACTGCAGTGCCGTACACTCTGCAATCAGCGCGTTTAGTTTATCAATATATGCCTGCAGGTGCTTGTCGTGATGCAGGTACATCGTCTGGATATCAATATATGGCTCCATTGCTTTATAAGAATATGGTAACGGCTCATTTACAAATTTGCAAAATTCCTGCATGGGCTGCCCTTTCGCAACGCTTTCCTATATCATATTCCAAAAAAACGCGCGGATGCCTGGCCGATAAAATATAACCGGAAAATACGGCCTTACATCCCGCGCGCCTGATTCCTTTCCTTACGGGCGCAGTCCCATGCCTCCCTCAAGCGTAATCGTCTCGCCTGTCATGTATTTGAAATCTTCAGATGCCAGCTGCACACAGACACGCCCGATTTCCAGCTCCGAATCGCCGTAATGGCCTGCCGGCGGCATCTTTACATTCTCTTTAAATGCATCCGGGTATGCCTTTTCAAACTGCTCTAACTGGGCTGTCCATGCCAGCGGACAGATAATATTGACATTTACCCCGTCCTTTGCCCATTCCGTAGCAGCCACGCGTGTCAGGCCGCGGATGCCTTCTTTTGCAGCCGCATAAGCGCACTGGCCGAAATTGCCAAATAACCCTGCGCCGGAAGCAAAATTAATGACCGTTCCTTTTGTTTCTTTCAAATGCGGATAGCAGGCTTTCATATAGTAAAACGCTGCATACAGCCCGGAATACAGGGCCAGGTTAAACTGCTCTGTCGTATGGTCTGCAAGCGTTACACCGGAAGCAGACGCCTGCGCATTATTTATCAGCACATCAATCCTTCCAAAGGCCTCCATTGTTTTTTCCACAACGCCTGCAACAACTGCCTCATTGTCTGCACCCGCATTGACATCTGCCTGCATAATGAGTACGGAAATCCCGTACAGCCGTTCCAGTTCTTCCTTCGCATCCTCCAGTTTTTTCAGGTTGCGCCCGGTAATGACCAGATTCGCCCCTTCTTTTGCATATGCAGCTGCAATGCCATATCCGATGGAGCCGCATCTGCCGTCACTTAACACTGCCCGTCCGGCTCCGGTAATAATTGCTGTTTTTCCTGTTAAAAATCCCATGACAGGTCCTCCTTATTCTGCCTTTTCTCAAAGCTGGAATTTTCCGGCTTCGTCGTTCGCACGGTGGCTTAATTCTACAAGCCCGCGCGTATCTTCCCTGCACTCGCTGATAGTCTGTGACAGCAGTGTCATGCTTGCACTGGTTTCTTGCGTTGATGCCGCGTTTTCTTCCACGACACTGGCCAGCATATTGACAGAATCCGTTACAATTTCTTTCAGGGAATTCAGGATTTCTGTCTGGCCGCCGATTTCTTTGGTCACTTCTTCCACAAGGGCAACCTCCCTGCTTAAGTGCTGGAACGCCATTCTGGTATCATCCAGGCATTTCTGCTGCTTCTGCACGTTATCGGTCACTTCATTCATCTTGCTGACCGATACTTCCACGTTGCCAATCAGTTCCTTGACAATGCCTTCAATTTCCTGTGCATTGCCGGAAGACTCCTCGGAAAGATTGCGGATTTCCTCTGCTACAACGGCAAACCCGCGCCCGGCTTCCCCGGCTCTTGCTGCCTCAATGCTGGCATTTAACGATAGCAGGTTCGTCTGTGCTGCCAGCCCCTTGATAATTTCAACGGCTTTATTAATATTTGCAGCAGAATCGTTGTTTTTATTCGTCTGCTCAGAAACTGTGTCAATGGCTTCAATCGTCGTTTTGGTAATGACATCCAGCTCGCCGATGCTTTTCGAAGCAACTGCCGTATGCTTTGTCATGGCTGATACGGTTTCTTCCAGCTTCGTGACATCGTTCTTTTCTACCTCAATGACGCCGCCAAGCTCCTTAATTTTATCATTTACTGTTTCGGTCTCGCTCGCCTGGTTCGTAGCGCCCTGTGCCAGGTCGTCGATAGCCTGGTTTGTATTATGTATGCTCTCCGAAATATATTCAAATTTCCGGCTGAAATTTTCACTGCTTTCATTCAGAGCCTCGCCCGTATGCTTGACGCTGCCCAGCATACCGGCCAGCGACTGGCGGACATTTTCAAGCGAACGCGCCATTTCCCCGATTTCATCAGCGCGTGACAGCAGCTTTTGGTTTACCGTAAAGCTTAAATCCCCGCTTGCTGACTGGCGCAGGTTTGCTTCCACCATCTTGATGCCTTTTGTAATCCGGATTCCGCCCAGGGCAGCTATTACAAGCGCCACAAGCAGCATGGACACCGCAGATATTCCATAAAGCCTGAGCATGCCGGAAAATTCTGCTGCAATATTTGCCTGCATGCCGTCAATCTTTTCATTCATTTCGTCCACGTAATTGCCGGTCGCAACTGCCCAGCCCCACGGCGCAAACATTTCAGAATAGGCGATTTTCGGCGCAACCGTCTTACCGTCCGCCTTTGTAAAATAAAATTCATTGTACCCGCCCCCGGCTTTTGCAGCCGATACAATGCACTGCGTGACCTTTACGCCGTTCTGGTCTGTCAGGTCATACCGGTTCGTGCCCTCCTGGTCTGTCAGAATCGGATGCATGACCAGCATATGGTCTTCCCCGTCTATCCAGATATACCCCGAGCCGTCATCGCGGTAACGCATATTGCGGATAACCTCCCTTGCAAGCCTTTTTGCAGCTTCCTCGGCCAGCTCGCCATTCTGGCAGCGGTCATAATAACTCTGGCAGACCGCAAGCGCCCCTTCTACCTGCGACTTGATTTCCATCGAATAGCCGTCTGTCATCGCTTCTTCATACAGCTGTGCAGACTCCGCCATCGACTGCTTCAGATAATGAATACCCAGAGCTGCCAGTCCTACCGTAGGAATACAAATCAAAATAAAAATAATTGAAATCAGCATCGCTGTAAGACTGCGAAACCCTTTTACATTCTGCTTCCCAGCAGCTGTTTTTTCCTTCATGAAACCCCCGCTTTCCAAATCATAATGTACAGTGACATCTTCATTATACACTTTTCGGGAATAAAGTCAAGGAACCGGAGTTATATACTGGTAAAAATACACTATTTTTTATTTCTTTCTGCTATATTATACAGCATAATGATGAAATTTATCCGGCTTTCAATCGTGCATTCTGCCAGAAAGCAGACGGATTTATTCCGGTTCATGCACGCCCGCGGCCTTCCCGGACGTAACCTCGTATGCTTCATATGTACCGTCAGGCTGATACCCAAGCCTGCAGGCCAGTGCCGCTGACTGCCGGTTCTGGGCGTCCCAGGCCGGGTACCAGCCCCTGTCCAGGCATTCCAGTATGAGCCTTGCCCCGCACAGAAAAGCAAATCCCCGCCTGCGCCAGTCCTTTCTTGTATCAATCTCAATTTCGATGCCGCCGCAAAAGCCCGAATAGGAAGAAGCACCCGAAACCGGCTCCCCGTCCTTTAACAGGACAGCACCCAGGCCGTATCTGCGGTACTGCGCATAATCCTCATACTGCGCCGCCCAGTCCCTGCACCATGCGGTTTCCCTGCACTGCATAAACAGCGCTTCGTCCATCATGCGCAGTTCAAACCCGTCCGGCACGTTTCCCGCAGCCTCCTGCAGCATTTTCACGTCAAAGCTTTTCCGCCCGGAAATATCCTTACGGAATGCATAGCGCAATACCTTCACTGCCTTTTGCGCGAAGCATTCCTTTATCAGCTCTGCCCATCCTTCGTGCCCGGGCACAAAAATGCCAAAATCCCGCCTTTCACAGGACGGCGGGCACATGCCGGGTGCAGGCAGCTGATACAGCAGCAGTTCTTTGTCCGGCTTTCCGGCAAAATAATGAAAGTCGCCAAGCACTGCCCTGGCAGATGCCGGGTGCGTCCTGCTGTCCGCATAAATACACCCCATCACGCCCTGCAGGCAGGACCATATCATCGTTTCGTGCCATCCCTCAAACAGTGATACCGCTTCCTGCGGCTGTTTCAGCTGGTAAACCATTCTTTTTTTCCTTTCTCCTTCCAGGATGTTCTCCCACCCGGATATCTCCTGGCAGGCTGCATGTCCGGATTTAGTCCCTGATGCTTGCGTACATCTTAAGAACCGTCTTTTCATCCCCGCCATACAGAAAATAATAATCAATCCAGGCGCTGCCCTGTGTATATACATAATTCCCATACGAAGGCACCATGCAGCACATCACGGTGCTTTCTGATGCAATCCCAAGCCCGTACCCGCTGCTGGAAACCAGAAGCGGCATGCGCATTTTCCTGCCGCCGAAGCTGATATACCTTGCCTTCTTATTTATGCGCTCCAGTTCGTCCGCCAGCAGGCCTTTTGCAGACAGCTGTTCCTGTTTTGGCCAGTCAAAATAAACCCATGCCTGTGCATCATCCCCGTCCTGTATCTGGCGCGGCAGTGCTGCATGTTCGGCTAACAGCAGCCGGCCCTGCCGGTCCAGAAACTGCACGGCGCCTGTCTTTTTTTCAATGCGTGCCACAAGCGTCCCGGTATCAATCTCCACCCGGGTGTTTCCCTGCCTGGCTTTCCAAAAGCCGCATCCTTCCGGTTCCCGGTGCCAGTAACCAGGCTGCGGCTGCATCCCTGCCCGTCCAAACTGCACCCGGATAATGGAATCGTTTATGGGCGTGATGCGCAGCGTCCCGCAGCTGCTGATGCATTCCACATAGGTTCCTTCTTTTTTTGCAATGCGCACAGCATTGTTCATATACCCATGGCCCGCCGGACGCAGCAGGCTGTTATCCGGACATTCCCCAAACCGGTAAGGCGACGGATTGACCGGGGAAGCATCCTGCTTATTCCGGGTATTTCCGGCTGCTGCAGCTGGCTGGAACGGATTTTGCAGGCAGCTCT
>CAJTSV010000096.1 GCA_910579075.1 uncultured Eubacterium sp. | reverse complement strand
CAAAGCCTGCCGCCAGAAAGCAAAAGCCGCAAACTGTTATGCCAGAAAGACAGGGACATTCCTGCCGCAGCTTGAAGAAGTGATAACGCCTGCGTTTTATGAAGAATACAAAGCGCCCTGCGCATATTTTGAATGGAACGCGGATGCCGGATTAAACGCCGGTGCCGGGCTTTTGAAGCGCTACTGCATGCATCTTTTAGAAGTACTGAAAGCCGGAAAATAACCGCGTATTTCGTTACTGTTCACTCCGTGGCCAGTAACCATCTTTCCGGCTGCCTGCCACAAGGACTTCCTGCGGCAGGCAGCTGGGCTTTTGTTTTTCTTCTGTGAAAGAATCACTATCATGCAAATTTACATTCTGGCATTCTTTTTCCATTCATCGGGATAAGAATACACTGGTTCCGCTGCCGGACTGCTTTCTGTTTCATAAGACGTATTCTCTGATTCATTCCTGCCCGACGCATACAGTACATCTTCTGCATGATTTCTGCCGGATGCATAGGATGCTTCTCCTGCCTGATTCCCGCCAGATGCATACAGTACATCTTCTGCATGATTTCCACTGGATGTATACATTGTTTCTTCTGCATGATTTCTGCCAGATGCATACCGTGTTTCTTCTGCACGGCTCCCGCCATCATAATATACCGGCTTTGCGGCTTCTGGCGCGGCTGCATTCTGACGCTCCCACTCGGCTTCTTCCTCTTTTACCTGCTGCGCTGCCTGCTTTACATGATACGCGAACCTTCCGGCGCGGCGCACCATCCGCCCGGTTTTATCTGCCACGTTCTGCCCAAGCCCGGCGGCCTGTGCACCGGCCTGGCGGAAAATCTGTCCGGTTTTATCTGCCACATTCTGCCCGATTCCGGCGGCCTGCGCTCCGGCATTCTGGATTCCAATCGCAAGGCGCTGCGGCAGTGCTGTTTCTTTTTTTCCCATGTCTTCCAGATGCATTTCCAGACGCTGCGGCCCGGCTGGTGCCAGAGCCTGCTCTGTACCATACAACGGAAAAGACAGCACAGCCTTAAACAAATCCCCGTCTACAATCAGCTCAAACCTTCCGTTCATCAGCTCCGTCAGGCTTTTTGCTATCGAAATGCCAAGGCCGCTTCCTTCGGTATTTCTGGAGCTGTCGCCGCGCACGAACCGTTCCATTAATTCCTCGCTGCTGATATTCAGCTGGTATCTGGAAATATTGCGGAACGTAATAACTGCCTTTTGCCCATCCTGCTCCAGATTGACATAAGCCCTCGTCATCGGCTGCGCATATTTGCAGATGTTGTTCATCAGATTGTCAAACACGCGCCACAGATGCCGGTTGTCTGCCTGAATGTAAATGCCATTTTCCGGCTTTTTCACCTGCAGCTCAATCTGGTTTGCCATCAGCTTTTCCTCAAATTCGCCTACGGTCTGCACGAGCATGACACCGGCATCGCATTTTTCCATTACGACACTGAGGTTTCCCGTGGATGCCTTGGACGCTTCCATGAGGTCTTCAATCAGCTTTTTTAACCGCGCAGACTGCCTGTGCAGTACTTCCAGGTATTCCTTCACATTCGGATTGTCAATCTCCTCCTTGCGCAGAAGGTCTACATAATTAATAATCGACGTTAACGGCGTTTTAATGTCATGCGAAACATTGGTAATCAGCTCCGTTTTAAAATGCTCGCTTTTCATCCGCTCATTGACTGCGCTGTTGATGCCGTTTCCGATATCGTTTAAATATTCCCCGTGCTTTTTAATCTCCCAGAACATATGCCTGGTATCAATCTGGTAATCCAGCGCCCCGTCTGCTATGCGCTGCGCACCTTTTTGCAGCTTGCGCAGCTGCATCAGCTGGATAATAATAAACGGGTACAGAACCGCCTTTTCCAATGCCCAGAAAACCGCATAATCATACCGGTACGAGCTGGCAATCATAAAAAATTCCACAAAAGCCAGAAACCCAAGCAGAAACCATGCCTTCCACAAAAGCGTCATGCTTTTCAATAAACCTGCAATCACAAACACGCAGAAACGCAGCGTCTGCCCGGCCAGATGCAGGCATTTTCTCCAAATCCAGTAAATAATCGTATGCCGCCACCATTTTCCAAGCTTTACACGGACTGCAAAGCTCATAAGAAATTCCATCACAAACAAAATAGCTGCAATGCCTG
The DNA here is from genome assembly GCA_910579075.1 of uncultured Eubacterium sp. Lineage (GTDB taxonomy): Bacteria > Bacillota > Clostridia > Lachnospirales > Lachnospiraceae > Eubacterium_J. The sequence goes on along the minus strand of CAJTSV010000096.1, from coordinate 12,708 downwards.
CACAGGAAGAAGCTACTACAAACGATACCAGTCCTGCCAGGCTGCCAGTATCTATGCGGTCAAACGATGCATACCCCAAGATAACAACAATGCATCCAAGCATCCATATTGCAGTGGCTGTCAGGGCAGCGTGCAGGTCCAGCGGAATCCTGTCTGAAATCCCGGCATGGACACCTTCCTGTCCCCTGCGGTGTCCTGCTGATGACATTAAAAATACAAACGAGCTTCCAAGCAGTACAACCGACAGCACCAGAACCAGAATCGCCGCATAACGCAGGCGGTAAGCAAAATCTACTGCCCGTTCTGCCTGCACAAACATATCGCCGCTACGGAAGCTGTCCGCTCCCGAAAGAGGTGTTTTGACATAGGATGCCACGATATAATGCTGGAATTTTACTTCTCGCTCCCTGTTTGTATAAAAGGTGCCGTTGTCAAACGCTCCTATTCCTTCATTTGAAACCAGCTGATACCGGTTAAACAGCTCAGAGTCCTTCTCAATCCGGACACTGCTCAGGGCAGTTTCCTGCGTATCGTTAAAGATTGCCGTTATGCCTTCCTGAAACGAATATCCGGTTTCATCCTTTTGCATCAATTCCCCCGCTTCATTTTCATTTAAATATGACGGATATGGATCTTCTGCCGTATAAATCTGTACATTCTCCGGCATTGGAAACAGTTTTTTTCCGGAACGGGCATAAAAGGTATCGGAATCCATGCCATAAAATATGCCATCCAGCGGGTAGTTTTCTTCTGTATAATAAAACGGAGATTCCGCTCTCTGGTAATAAGAATCCAGAATATTCCCGTTCCCAAGCTGGAAGCTGGAATTTTTGGAAATGTCAAATTCTTCCAGATGCAGCTGTTTTACATGCGGGATTTCATCAAAATTTCCGCCGATATAGCTGTCCGGGTCGGAAAAATCCACATCTTCGATATTATCCGCTTTTACGACGCCGTAACGGAAATTTGTTGCGTCAAGCTCCTCTTTGTTAAAGTCTTCTTCATGCCCCGCAATAGCTAGGACAGAATAATTGCTGCATGCCTGGTCAAATGCCTTCTGCACCATTTCTTCCTTTGTCATCTGATACCCGCCAATGACATCCATGGCAATCATTCCGGCTGCACTCGCCGCAAATGACACCACGCATATGATAAAAAGCATCATGGCCGCCACTTTTGCTGCCATGCTTGATTTTAATGCTTCCATAACCAAACTCCTTTCTGTTCCACAGACATCTTAGAATCCCCGGGTGTCCATCCGGCTCCTGCATCTGTCATGTTTACTTATCTTCTTCCATTTTATACCCGCGTCCCCAGACCACTTTTAAAAAACGGGGCTGCGCCGGGTCATATTCTATTTTTTCACGCAGATGCCGGATATGTACCGCTACCGTATTTTCCGTTCCAAACGAAATATCTTTCCATACCTGTGTATAAATTTCACTTGGAGAAAATACCTGGCCCGGATGCTCCATCAGCAGCTTTAAAATATCGTACTCGGTACGCGTTAAAGACACCGGCTCTCCGTCCAGCGTTACTTCCTTGGACTTGTCGTCCAGTTCAATGCCGCCGATGCACAGCCTGCCGGATGCCTTCTGCACACCGCCGCCCAGCTGCATGTAGCGGCGCAGCTGCGACCGTACCCTGGCCTGAAGCTCAACCGGATTAAACGGCTTGGTAATATAATCATCCGCACCGACCGTAAGCCCGAGCACCTTATCCATGTCTTCGCCCTTTGCCGTCAGCAGAATGACAGGCACATTGCTGTGCTCACGGATTTTTACCATGGCCTCAATGCCGTCCATCTGCGGCATCATAATGTCCATCAGCACCAGGTGTATTTCCTCTTTTTTTATAACCGCAAGCGCTTCCTTTCCATTATAAGCCTCATAGACCGTATACCCCTCGCTGCTTAAGTAAATGCGCACAGCAGATACGATGTCTCTTTCATCATCACAAACCAGAATATTATACATATTTTCCTCCAAATGCCTGCATGAAACAAACCTGCTGCATCTGCCTGAACCCGTCCCTGCACGGTGCCTGTATTGCCTGCAGCCGCTGCCGGGTGAAACATACACAGCACGTAAAAATCCGTTACATGCCTTATGATTAATCATAGATACATTGTAACGGATTTTTTATGAAGTTCCAATTGGTTAATTTATTAAGAATCTTTTAAGAAAACTTAAAATTTATTCATAACTATAAAAAATGCCGAAAAACACTGTGAAATCATGCTTTATATGCAGCATATTTACGGATTGTCCCGGAAGTACCCCCGCAGTCCCGTAATTTCCTTCGCCTTTTGAATCAAATCAGCTGCATTGGCTTTTAAATAAAAACGCAGCGACGCCAGCTCCTTGTCCGAAAATCCCTGCGATTTTTCTATTTTCCCGCCCGGTATGACGCCTTCTGCATAATCCTTTTCTCCATTTCTGGAAAACCGCACCTTTACAATTTTCTCACTGCCCCGTTTCATAATACCTGTATAAGTTAAAGAAATATCATCCATGCCATTGACCTCCCTGTACGGCTGCTTCCCTGCTGTGATATGTGTTATATATCGGACAGTCCGCATATTTTATGAATATTTTCTTCGATTTCGAGCATTCTTTTATTATCAAATTCAGCAGCAGCCGCCGGCCATTTGTCCCTCAGGGGAAGGGCCGGGCACAAATGGCTGCTGCCAGCAATCCGGAGGTTAACGATGGCTGTCTATAAAGTTGAAATCTGCGGCGTAAACACTGCAAAGCTGCCTGTATTAAAAGAATCTGAAAAAGAAGAACTGTTTAAACGAATCAAGCAGGGTGACCAGGATGCAAGGGAACAGTACATCAACGGCAACCTGCGCCTCGTGTTAAGTGTTATCAAGCGTTTTTCGAATCATCATGAAAATGTGGACGACCTGTTCCAGATTGGATGTATTGGACTGATTAAATCGATTGACAATTTCGACCCGACTATGGGCGTAAAGTTCTCTACCTATGCTGTACCTATGATTATCGGTGAAGTCCGCCGTTACCTGCGTGACAACAACAGCATCCGCGTTTCCCGCTCGCTGCGAGACAATGCATACAAAGCCATCCATGCCAAGGAAGTGCTGACACGCACCTGCAGCCAGGAACCAACCCTGGATGAAATCGCAAAAGAAGCCGGACTGACCAAGGCAGAAATTGTCTTTGCACTCGATGCCATCCAGACGCCTGTGAGCCTGTACGAGCCTGTCTATACGGATGGCGGCGATACGCTCTATGTCATGGACCAGATATCCGACAAAAAAAACAAGGAATCCAAGTGGATTGAATCGCTCTCTTTGTCGGATGCCATGAAACGGCTGAACGACCGGGAAAATTATATTATCAAGCTGCGCTTTTTTGAAGGCAAGACACAGATGGAAGTGGCAGAAGAAATCCACATCTCCCAGGCACAGGTGTCCAGGCTGGAAAAATCCGCCTTAAAAAGCATGCAGAATTACCTGTCTCTGACCTGAGGCAAAACGCAGGAAGCCCTGGCGCTGCGGCTTTCTGCGTTTTATAGCCGGTATGGCCGTTCTTCCTACCTGCTCCACTTATCACACAGTGCATGAATCTGGTCTGCAAATTTCGCCAGCTCTTTATTCGGACGTCCTTCTGACTTATGAATCACGCCGAGAATCCGTTCCCCGGCTGCTAACAGCCTTGCAAATACATTCGCAGATGCTTTCATGGACTTCACATGCTTTTCGTGTTCTATCCGCCTGCGCTGGCCCTGTTTTATCTGCACGCCCGATACAAGGTCAAACGTGTCCCCGCTGTATGGCGCCTGTGCATCATAGCCGAATTCCTGATGCAGATGCTCTGCAAAAGCATCGGTCTTTGTATCTTCGCCGTGCACAATGAAAAACTTCCTTGGCACATGCTCCTGAAACGCTCCTGCCCAGCGGGTCAGCTGGTCTTTGTCTGCATGTCCGCTGATGCCCGGAAGATTTAAAATCTTTGCGCGGACTTCTACGGTTTCGCCAAACAGCTTCACTTTTTTTGCCCCGTTTAACAGGAAATTACCAAGTGTTCCAGGCACCTGATAGCCTACAAATACAATCGTGGAATCGGTTCTCCACAGGTTATGCTTCAAGTGATGGCGGATGCGGCCTGCCTCGCACATGCCGGATGCCGATATAATAACAACCGGATGCTTTATAAAGTTAATCGCCCTGGACTCGTCGCTTGTAACAGAAGTCTTTAAACCCTCAAAACGAATCGGGTTTTCACCTGATGCAATCAGCTGCTTTGCTTCTTCATTAAAGCAGTCTTCATTGTTTTTATGGAAAATGCTTGTCGCTTCTATCGAAAGCGGGCTGTCTACATAGACTTCAAAGTCCTCAAATCCCGTCAGCAGGTGCTCCGTTTTGATTCTGCGCATAAAGTACAAAAGCTCCTGCGTGCGCCCTACGGAAAATGCCGGAATCACTACATTTCCGCCCCGGATAAACGTATCTTTGATTACCTCCGCCAGCGTGACAGCATAATCTGGCGGCGGTGTGTGCAGCCTGTTTCCATAGGTCGATTCCATAATGACATAGTCTGCGTCCCTGATATATTCCGGGTCTTTAATCAGCGGGCGGTGCCCGGTTCCGATATCACCGGAAAATACCAGCTTTTTTGACTGTTCCCCTTCGGTAATCCAAAGCTCAATGCTGGATGAACCAAGCAGGTGCCCGGCATCCACAAACCGCACCTTCACATCCGTGCCGATTTCCAGCTGCGTATCGTATTCGCATGGAATAAAATGCTGCAGTACCCCGATGGCATCATCCATGTCATACAATGGCGTGACTTCTTTTTTGCCGGCGCGCCTTGCCTTGCGGTTGCGCCATTCTGCCTCAAACATCTGGATATGCGCGCTGTCCTTTAACATAATGTTACACAGCTCGCAGGTCGCTTTCGTAGCATAAATTTCACCGCGGAACCCGTGGCTGTACAAAAGCGGCAGCAGCCCGGAATGGTCAATATGCGCATGCGTGACAAATACATAGTCAATCGCCGCAGAATTAACCGGAATTTCCTGGTTTTCGTACAAATCCGGCCCCTGCTCCATGCCGCAGTCTACCAGCATGCTCTTTCCGTTCGCCTGTATAAAATGACAGCTTCCCGTAACCTCATGCGCAGCTCCCAAAAATTCTAACAGCATAATACCCTCTCCTTCCCCAGACGGAATGCCTGTATGTCGTTTCTGATAAAATTTCCGTTCCTTTTATGGGTGGTTCTGGTCATATTATACTAAAAAATCCGGGATGTGTAAAGAAGTGCCGGATTCAAAATTACCAAAAAAATGTCTGCACTGCCCCTGCTTACAGCCTGGTGCGTTCCAGCCCGTTCGCGGTCAGCTCATAAACTTCCGTGCACACCTCCTCAATATACCTGCGGTCGTGTGAGACGCTGATAATCGCTCCGCCGTAGTCTTTGAGCATGGCACGGATAACCGGCGCAGACAGCGGGGAAAAGTTTCTGGTCGGCTCGTCTAAGAGCAGCACATTGCAGCCCTGCATGCTGACTTTTAACAGTAAAAGCTTTGCTTTCTGTCCCCCGGACAGCATCGACACCGGATGCGCCATTTCATCCGCAGAAAATTTCATGCTGCCAAGATAAGTCCGGATTCTGCCTGCTTCCTCCCTGCCTGCTTCCACGCTTAAAAATTCCACCGGCGTCTGTTCCTGGCCGAGCAGCTCCTCATAGTTCTGCGGCATATAAAACACCTTGAGGTCTGTGCGCCCGGACAGCTCTTTTGCAATCTGCTTTAGCAGTGTTGTCTTCCCGGCCCCGTTTTTGCCGACAATGCACACATGCTGCGGGCCGCATACGGTCAGCCGGATATCCTGCGCCAGCACCTGTCCAGCCGCGCAAAGCTTTTTGCAGTAAAAATCCAGCACGCGTTTTCCGGCTGGCAGGGACGTCTTTTCTCCAAACCGGATAAATATGGCTTCCTCGGTCTGCGGGAATTCACTCATCTGCTCCGCTTCCTTTTCATACCGGCGCTCCATTGCTTTTACCGCATGCATTTTCTTTTTCAAAAGCTGTGCGCCGTGCGGGTCCTGCCTGGTAATGATATTCTGCTGGTGTTCTACCTTCTGCTGAATCCGGCGGAACCGTTCCTGTTTTTTCTCATATTCGCTGCGCTCCCTGCGGGCCATCTGTTCCTGGCGCGCAAATGCCTGCTGCCGGTTTCCGATATATGCCTCGTCGCCTGTGGCAGCAACTGTATGGCGCGGCTTTGTTTTACGCTGAAGCTGCTCAAAATGGATAATTTTATTTGCTGTCTGTCCAAGCAGCATTTCATCATGCGAAATAAACAAAACAGGCAGCGGTGTCCTGCGGATAAAATCCCCGAGCCACTCCAGCGTCTGGATATCGATATCGTTCGAAGGCTCATCCAGGCACAGGATGTCCGGGCGCTCCATCAAAATCCTGGCCAGCTGGAGTTTTACCTTTTCCCCGCCTGAGAGGCTTTTTATCATCTGGCCTGAATAAAAAAACGCCGTGTCCAGTGACAGTGTCCGGGCAATTTCCCCAAGCTCCTTTGGTGCCATCAGGCAGAATTCTCCGCACTCCATACAGTATTCATAAACAGTCCTGTTTTTATCGGATTCGTCTAATTCCTGTGCCAGATACCCGAGCCGGGCACCATTTTTTATAATTTCCCCGGTATAATCTGCATACCCTTCAATTAAAGATGCGTCATAAACCAGCTTTAACAGCGTGGATTTTCCATTGCCCTCCTCCCCGATAATCGCTGCCTTGTCTCCGGGATTTAAGGACAGGGAAAAATCCTCTATCAGTACCCTGAAATCTCTTTTATGTGTTACGGTTATATTTTTCATCTGCAGCATTATATGCATCCCTCCTGTCATAATTCCCATGTGGCGAAAGCCATGTGAAAGGATTCATGCCGGCTTTTTGGCACGGAAATATCTGCCTGATTATTCCAGGAGCCCGGGATGCCCGCTGCCTTTTACTTTATGCTTTATGCAGGCTCAAATACCCGTATATGCTCCTTCGACAGCAGTTCGATAGCCTGAATCAGCCGCTCGAAATCACGGTTTAAATCTTTTGAACATTCTTCGGCCTTCCGGTAAATCTGTTCCAGCCCGTCCGTCCTGCCGCCGCGGATGGCATCTATCATTTCCGCGCCGTATGCATGAAACGTTTTGTGTTTTTCTTCCAGTCCGTTCCAGATATCCGCCACCTTTGGATGTACAGGCTGAAATGTATCATAAAAATGCCCGAACCCGCACTTTGCACAGTCTGTCTGCAGCGGCTTTGGCTGTCCGCTGCAGGCAATTTCTTTCAGCGTTTCCAGCCAGCTGTGATGTGCGTCAGCCGCGCTTTCAATGCATTGCAGCAAAATCTGGTTATCCAGCATGTAAAAGGCATCCTGCGACATTTTTCCCATAATTCCAGCGGATTCTGCCAGCTGCTTTTCAATAATTCCGGCCGGTTCTGCCAGCCCTGCAACAGACTGTGCGGCAGCGGCGAGCGAGCCGGCATAGCCTTCCATGTCACAGCACTGCTCGCTGACATGCCTGGAATGGTTATCCAGTTCATTCATGGAGCTGCTTATCTGCTCGCTGACCGCAGCCAGGGAAGAAACCGAATCGCTGATATGCACCATGCCGGTACGGCTGTTTCCTGTCACATTCCATATAGTTTTAATATCCTGGCTCATCTGTTCGAGCTCCGTTACGGTTGTTTCTACACTGACCGCACTTTTTTCCGAAGCATCCGTTACATTTTCCAGAAAAGCCCCCATCCGTTCGGTCAGTGTTTTTGTCTCGTCTGCAAGCTTGCGGATAGCCTCCGCCACGACTGCAAATCCTTTTCCGGCTTCCCCGGCGCGTGCAGCTTCAATCGAAGCATTGAGCGCCAGAAGGTTCGTCTGGGCAGAAATCGCCCGGATGGCTGAAATCGCTTCCCCCATATGTCCTGCCATATCCAAAAGCCCCTGAATATCCGTTTTCATTTCCTTTGCATTGGAAATGGCATCCGCAGAAAGCCCGTTTACAGAATCCAGGTGCATTTCACAGTCATGGATTTCCTCCATGATTTTCGCAGACTCATCCGAGACACTGATAATGGCAGCTGTCAGGTTTTCATGCGCTCTTGCCACCTGGCTGGCAATGTCTGCCGTTGATGCCGCAGACTGCGAAATGCTGCCGGCTGCTTCCACAATAGAACCGTTTACTGCATCCAGTGTTTCTGCATTTGTTTTCAGTATCAGGTCCATCGCGCTCATGCGGATAACCGCATCCATCGTTTTTGTCACAGCCTTTTCAAAGCCTTTCCTTCCGTCCAAAAGACGCCTGTGTATATCATTGAGCATCCCGTTTGACGGTTCGTATTTCATATCCCAAAGGCCGGAAATGGACGAAACGGCCTGATTCAAATCTTTCCTGCGCAGCCTGATAATACCCTTTGCTGCAATCCCCTGCCGGGATTCCTTTTCCCGCTGAATGTGAATCATTTCATATCCCCCCTGTTTTATCATCCATTGCAGAACCCACACAAATGCCCTGCTGTTTCCATGGCATTGATTCAGGGCAAAACAGCAGGGTATCTGATGTGGGTTACATATTCATTATAATATGGCAGAAAAAAACAGCAAGAACCTGTTCTGCACATTTTATATCTGTTTTTTCACATCCAGCTGTCACACGGTATTTATTTTGTTTTTATCAGCCTGAAAACCTCTCCAGGCTCCCACTGCTTTGCCGGAAGCACCGCTGCGCGGCCTTTGAGGATTTCATTTATCACGCGCAGCTCGAGCTGCTGCCTGTGCCGCAGATGCTGCACCAGATGCTCCGGCCCTGTATATCCGTGCTTCCTGCCATAAGGGGAGCTGGCAAGATACGACATCATCAGGTCATGCCACAGCTGGTTTCCCTGTGCATCCGAACGTTCCCTGCGGATGATTTCCAGGTTTTCAGCAATATTCCCACTGTATAAATACAGGAGCAGGAAGCTGTCCCTGCACGCGGCTGCATCGTACAGCCTCTCGTAAAAGGACAGGATTTCATCGTCATCCAGCTGCTGGAATAAAATCAGTTCTTCCATAATATTCTGCATAAACGCACACTCTGTCAGGCAGCCCGTTCCTGTATATTTCCGGTATCTGGACAGGATGATTTCTTCCAGCTCACGAAGCGGCTTTCTCCCGTTATAAATCTCATACTCCCCGAAATACTGGTGGAACCCCGCAGCGTCTGTCAGGATTTTTGTATAGGTTACAATATAATGCTCCCCTTCGCGGAACGTATGCATGGAAATCTCTTTGCGCAGGCTTTGAAATTTCTGCAGGGATTTTCTGTATTCCTTCTCCGTCATCCATGTACACCATGCCAGCTCAAACGGGGAATAATCGCCCTCACGGCACACATGGTATTCCGGGGCTTTTTGCGAAATGGCCTGCAGCAGGGTTGATTTTCCCATTCCCTGCAGCCCCTCGATAAAAATATTTTTCACAGGCTCCCCCTTTCTCCAGAAACCAGCCAGGCCCTGTCCGCTGCCGCATTTTTGCACAAAAAAAGAACTGTCTGCTGCCAGTCAGTCCCATTATATGCTCCCGTCTCTTTTTCCAATCTGCGGCTGTGCTTTCCTGCCCCGGTTCCATGCAGCCGCATGGCGTTTCCCTGCTTCAAATGCCAATGCATGCTGCGCCATGCTTTCCAGCCTGGATTCCCGTGCCTGCTGTCCTTTTTACGGCCATATGCCTGACAGCTTTTTACACACAAAAAAAAGAGAAGTCATGAGAATATAATCTGCTTCTGGCAGCATAAAGGAAACAGCATACGGGCAAAACCCATGCTGGCTGAATACGCATTCCATTTATGCAATCAAAAGTAAATTATATCCGCATTTTTTCACCTCTCTCCTCAAGATGCACCTATCTTAGCACGGCATTTCCTGTTTGTCAACCCTTTTTGCAAAAACGTAAGTATTTTCATCAGACAGTTCCTGCGCATAGGCAAAACCAAGCCCCCGGAATTCTTTCATCCGTTCCGGCTCCTGTGCTTCCTGTTCTGCCAGAAAACGCACCATTTCCCCGCGCGCCATCTTTGCAGCCGTCCCCTTCTGTCTCGCTTTTCCGTCCTTCAGTTCTACGAATACTGCGGTCAGAAACCGGTCCTGCGGGGACAGGTACTTTTCCACGCATCTGGCATACTCCTTCGATGCCAGGTTTACGATGACACCGCCGCCTTCAGACAGCTTTTCATAAATGCGCCTTCCCCAGAAGCCGTACAAATCCTTCTGGCCATTCACAGCTAATTTTGCCTGCATTTCCAGACGGTACGGCGTCACCCCGTCAAACGCCCGCAGCAGCCCGTAAAATCCGGACAAAATGTACAGATGCTCTTTGATATAGGAAAGCTGCGTTTTTGTAAAAATTTCCGGCGCCATATGCTGGTACTGCAGCCCCTCGTATGCCAGAACAGCCGGTGTCAGCGCCTGTTCAAAATCCATCTGCTGGAACCGTCCGTAATTAAGCTTGGCCAGGCTGCCGGAGCACTTCCACAGCTGTGCTGCCTGTGCCAGGCTCAGTGACCGGATTTGTGAAAGAAGGATTCCGGCATCTTCCACAAATGCCGGAATTCCTTCCGGTGCAAAAGAATCCGTGCGGATTTTCATTTTTTTCGCGGGGGAAATCATGATTTTCATTTAATCCAGCTCTCCAAGCATCTGCGCTGCATTTTCTGCGGCCTTTACCTTTTCAAATGCACGGATAATGATTCCCTGCTCATCAATCAGGTAGGCCGTGCGCACGACTCCCATGCCTGTTTTTCCGTACATTTTCTTTTCCTTCCATACATCGTATGCCTGAATGCAGGAAAGCTGCGGGTCGGAAAGCAGCGTAAACGGAAGGCTGTATTTTTCTTCGAATTTTTTGTGTGACGCCTGTGTGTCTTTGCTGACGCCGATAACAACTGCACCTTTTTCCAGAAACTGCGGGTACAGTCCGGCAAAGCCGCATGCCTGCTTTGTACATCCTTGCGTATTGTCTTTGGAATAAAAATACAGGATTACCTTTTTCCCGCGGTAACGCTCCAGCGTGTGCATCTCTCCGTTCTGGTCAGGCAGGGAAAAAGACGGGGCCTTTGTTCCTGTTTCTAACATAATGTGTCATCTCCTTTTCGTATGCTGTGTTTTATTTTATCATGCTGTGTTTTCTGGTACAAGATGTATTTTTTAGCGGAAATGTCAGACGGTGCATTTTTTTATTGACAGCCCTGCTTTTTTGCTGTAATATGTAGCATGCTACATATTTTGCGCGGAGGCTGTACGATGCACGAGCTTAAGTTTTATTTCAAAAAAATACACCATCAGCTGGAATCCGGCCTTAACCAGGCGCTGCGCAAATACGGGCTGACCAGCACCCAGTATGATGTGCTGGCATATCTTTCCCGGCATGCGGACAGATCCTGCACGCTGACAGACATCGCCGCCTTTTTCGGCGTGCGGCATACAAGCATTATCCATGTGCTCAGGCTGCTGGAGCAGAAAGGATTCATCCGCAGGGACACATCCGGCGGCACGCGCTCCAAGCCGGTTATGCTGACCGATTGCGCTGCCAGCCTGATTGCAGATATCAGCCACAAAGGAATTCTGGTAAATGCACGCATGTTTCGCGGCATACCGGATGAGGAAATACAGCTGCTGGAAAAAATCCTGAAACAGATTACTGCAAATCTGGAATCGGATGATTTTAAATCGGATAACTTGAAAAAGGAGAATTTTTATGAATCAGAGAAACAAAGAAACAGACAAAACAACTGAAATTTTCCGGGATGCGCCTGTGCCAAAAGCCGTTATCAGCAATGTAATCCCTTCGATTGTCAGCATGATTATGGTGCTGATTTATAATCTTGCAGATACTTTTTTTATCGGACAGACAAAAAATGCCTATATGGTAGCAGCTGTTTCGGTGGCAACGCCGGTGTTCCTGCTTTTTATGGCAGTTGGCATGCTCTTTGGCATTGGAGGAACGTCCCTGATTTCGAGGATGCTCGGTGAGGGAAAAGAGAAGAAGGCAAGAAGTACCTCTTCCTTTTGCTTCTGGAGCGGTCTGGTGATCGGAATCATCGCGATGATTGTTATCTGGATCTTTGTGAAGCCGATCTGTGCGGCAGTCGGGGCTAGCAGCGATACGATGGATTATGCGGTGCAGTATTTAAACATTGTTGCACTTGGTATTCCGTTTCTGATTGTCAGCAACTCGTTCAGCAACATCATCCGCGCCGAGGGAAGCGCACAAACTGCGATGATGGGTATGATTCTCGGCAACCTGATGAATATCGTACTGGATCCGCTGATGATTCTGACCTTTGGCTGGAATGTGGCCGGAGCAGCGATCGCTACAGTGATCGGAAACGTTTTTTCGGCTGCTTTTTATGTACGGCATCTCGTGTCAAAGAAGGCACTGCTTTCGATTCGCCCGCAGGATTATAAGGTCCGGGACGGGATTGCCGCAGGCGTGATGGCAATCGGTATTCCGGCTTCTTTAAACAGTATTTTAATGAGTACCTCGAACATCATTATCAACAATCTGATGGTGCGTTACGGAGATATGGCTGTAGCTGGACTCGGCGTGGCCATGAAGGTAAATATGATTGTCGTAATGCTTCTGATCGGACTTGGAAGTGGAATACAGCCGCTGCTCGGTTACTGCTACGGGGCCGGA
>CAJTSV010000095.1:11943-15130 GCA_910579075.1 uncultured Eubacterium sp. | reverse complement strand
TATATGGTAGCTGCTGTTTCCGTGGCAACGCCTGCGTTCCTGTTATTTATGGCAATCGGAATGCTGTTTGGCATTGGCGGCACATCCCTGATATCCAGAACGCTTGGGGAAGGAAATCCCGAAAAGGCCAAAAATGCTTCTTCCTTCTGCTTCTGGACCGGACTGGTCATCGGCATTTTCGCAATGGCTGCCATTTTTATATTTGCTAAACCGGTCAGCCTGGCCATCGGGGCAAGCAGCGATACCGTCGGCTATACTTCCCAGTATCTGCGCATTGTATCTGTCTCCATCCCGTTTTTAATTACCGGCAACTGCTTCAGCAATATTATCCGTGCAGAAGGCAAAGCCCAGACTGCCATGATGGGAATGATTATCGGAAACCTGATTAATATCGTCTTAGACCCGGTCATGATTCTGGGCTTTGGCTGGAATGTAGCCGGTGCTGCCATCGCAACCGTGCTTGGCAATGTATTTGCCGCCCTGTTTTATATCCGGCACCTTTTGTCCAAAAAAACAGTGCTCTCCATACACCCGAAGCATTATAAAGCAAAAGAAGGCCTTGCTGCCGGCGTGCTTGCTATCGGAATCCCGGCTTCGCTGAACAGCATCCTGATGAGCATGTCGAATATCGTCGTCAACAATATTATGTCCGAATACGGAGACATGGCTGTAGCAGGCCTTGGCGTGGCAATGAAGGTAAATATGATTGTCGTTATGCTTTTAATCGGGCTTGGAACAGGAATCCAGCCGGTGCTGGGCTACTGCTTCGGCGCCGGAAACCGGGAACGTTTCCTGGCTGTGCTGAAATTTTCGCTGCTGCTTGCATTCGGGCTGAGTGCGGTTATGACGGTTATCTGCTACTGTGGCGCGGCACCGCTTGTGCGGGCTTTTCTGGAAGATGCAGACGCGTTTTCCTATGGCATGTCTTTTGCACGCATTTACATTTATTCCGGCCCGGTTATCGGGATTTTGTTTGTGTTTATCAATGCGATTCAGTCAGCGGGCGCGGCACTTCCGGCACTGATTCTTTCTATCAGCCGCCAGGGCATTATTTACCTGCCGGTGCTGTTTGTGTTCCGGAATGTATTTCAGTCAGCTGTGATGCTGGCTGCGGCGCAGCCGATAACCGATTATCTGGCCGCCCTGCTGTCTGCTTTGCTGTTTTTGTATACTTACCGGAAATATTTTCCGAAACAGGCGGAAAGTCAGGAGTAAATCACTTTCCCCTGGCATAATCCAGTATTTTTTGAAGCCACTTATCATATGACAGATAGGAATCCCAGCTGCCCATCTGCCTGTGGTCACTCATTACTGCCCTGATGCAGGCGGCAAAGTCTTTATCCTGAAAAAAGCTCTGGATTCCGGCTTTATCCCGCGCTGCCACGGCATGCAGGTAATCAGCCGGGGATGTATGTCCTGTTTCCAGGTTCAGCACCATCAGCTCATTATAGCTGCAATTGTGCGGGTCAATTTCCTGCGCATGAATCTCCTGTTCAAATTCCCTGCCATCTTTATCCAGCCCTTTTAACAGGTATACCGGATTGTCCGCGGAATAGTTCTTTGAACGATAGATATTCACGGATTCCCCGGTCTGCGGGCTGGCATAAGACATCAGCGCATCCTGGCAGAGCAGAACCTTCTGGCCACCTGCCTGAACACATTTCAGAACCTGCCCCGCAAACCCGGACTGCGTTTTCTGCTGCCTGCCCGCCTGCTTTGCCGCAGCCGGCACATTTATATTTGTACTGCCTGATATTGTCATGCTCATAATTTTCATCCTCTTTTCTGCTGAATCAGTTTTTTATTCTTCATTTTTTATTCTTCATTCTGCTTTCATTATAAAACAGTTTTTGTGATTTTACCTGTCCGCAGAAAAGCTTCCCGCATGCGCTGTTCCATCTGCCCGGCCGTATAAAGCGGCCCGCCCGGATATTCGCAGTACAGCTGGCTGAACTGGAACAGCGGGTTATTTACAGCATGAAAACCTGCAGACTCATACGGGTCTGGTATCTTTATCTTTTTTGAAGCGTTTGCTGCAATTTCCATCTCCCATTTCTTTTGAAATTCCTCTGCTGTGTAAAACTCATTCTCAAAGGAATTCAGATATTTTGCCCACTGTATTTTGTCCCTGTCAAACCGCACAGAGCCGTCTTCTGCTGTGACGGTATAATCCGGCACTCCCTTATCCGTCCCTTTTATAAATTCTGTAAAACGGCCGGTATCCAGGTCTCCGCTTAAAAAATCGTTCCAGAAGTTTTCATGCGCTGCAAACCGCAGGTTCCAGTCATCTGGAAACTGTGCGAGAAATTCCCGGACTTTTTCATACTGCTCTGGATTCTGAAATGAAATCTCCCACTCGGTTTCTTCTGTCTGTCCCATTTTTCTGCAGGAAATTCCTTCTTTTGTGTACCATGTCACATACCGGATGTTTTCTTTTCCGGCAATGGAAGACGGATAAGTGCAGGACACTGACGGTGCCAGCAGCAGGCCGCTTTTATCTTTTTCCGGCGTCTTTTTCTCTGTGACTGCCTGGCGCCTTTGCAGCTTTTTCGCCGCACGTTTTGCATATTCTTCCCGCATCAGCTTGCGGATGGCATCCTGTACGGAATCAAATTTTTTTAAGAACCTGTTCCATTCTTTTTCCGTAAAGGAGCACGAGCCAATCTGATAAACCGGTTCTGTGTCCCCATTTTGAATCTTTACGAAAATTTCGTTGATTTTCTCCTGGAAAAACGCAGAATAATCTGTGATGGTTTCTGTCTGTCCATCTGTTTTTTCGGATGCTTCTGCGTCTGATTCTTTTTGGGCAGCTGCGTTTACCGCTTCCTGTTCCCGCACAGCTTCCCTGCCCGCAGCTGTTCCTGCACCAGGCGGCTGTTCCTGCCAGTCTCCTGCATTTCCGGCTGCTTTTCCGCCTGTATGCCCGGCTGCTTTTTCCCAGTCACTCCGTAATTTTTCCGCAAAAAACATCGAAGCATCTGCTTTTCCTGCCTGTGTGCCTGTTTTAGCCGGACCGGCATACCCGGTTCCATATTTCGGCCAGACTGCTCCTAATCCCATAAACGCTCCTTTCTGCAAGTCCTTCTGTCATTCGGGACTGCTCCGCCCTCCGGAAAGGTCCAGGCGGATTTTTGTTTTTTATGTAATAAAAAGCACGATGTGCGGGCTTTCTATTGCCATGTATAAA
>CAJTSV010000095.1:7927-11904 GCA_910579075.1 uncultured Eubacterium sp. | reverse complement strand
GGAAATTATTGCGCCGTCCTTAGCTGATTTTCTGAATCGTTTATCGGTATTTTTTTTGGAAAGTTTATAGTGTTTTGAAATTTTGGGGTGGCTATTGGTTACATGGCGGGTTCAGGTAACTTCCTTATCCTGCTTTTCATATACTCTGAGATAAGGAAGGTGCAAATCCCTGTCTGAATGTATCGATGCATTTTTATCAACCGGCCAGCGGATTCCAATCTGCGGGTCGTCATAGCGGATTCCAGAATCCGTATCTTTATCATATGCCCCATCACACTGATAAAGCATGACCGTATCATCAGCCAGTGATAAAAATCCATGGCCAAATCCACGCGGAACATATACACTTCTATGGCTATCTTCTGTAAGCTCTACAGATACCCATTTTTTATATGTAACACTGTCCCTGCGCAAATCTACGATAACATCCCACGCACTGCCTTTTATTACCGTAACGAGCTTTGCCTGAGGTCGGTAAAGCTGAAAATGCAGCCCCCTGATTACATTTTTATCTGACCTGGAAAAAAATGTTTCATGCAGCTGGAAAGAAATACCAGCCATTTCAAACTGCTGTTTTTCATAGCTTTTTGTCAGTCCTCCCCTGGCGTCTCCTGCATAAAAGCAGTCAATTAAAAATGCCCCTTCCAGTTTTAATGGAGTAAATGCAAATCTGTTCACAGCCTGTTCTCCCTTATCCATGCAATTGTCCGCCGGATTCCTTCTGCAAATGAAATTTCCGGTACTATGCCTGTGTCTTTCTTTACTGCTTCGATATCAAATTCGCTGTATGCCAGCGAAACGCCTTCAAACGTAAGTTCACCCAGTCCGTCTGCCGGATTCCTTCCCGCCTGGATATTTATCTCTTTCAAAAAATCCTTCAGGGGCCTTGGTTTCAAGCTTCCTATATAGTAAGTACGGTTGGCATGTCCCCTGTCTCCTACAGCCGCAAGCTCTTTTGCTGCGTCATCAATATAAATAAAATCATACAATTGTTCCCCGGAAGAAAACGAACAGTGTTCCCCATTCAGCATTTTCCTGAGACTTTCATTCACAAGCCGCTGATTCGTCTCCCCGGGACCATAAACATTTGAAATAACCACATGGATATAATCTGCTCCCGCAGCTGCTGCAGCTGTCCGGGCCATATATCCGGCACACAGCTTTGCAGCAGAATACAGCATAGGGAGCGGCGGATTTTGCTCTGTCTGCATCATTGCAGCTGCTTCATATGCCATAATGCTGGAAGCAGATACAAAACGGCTGCATCCTATTTTTTTGCATGATACAGCAGCATCACAGGTATATTTCACATTATCCAGCTGAACCACATAATCGCCTCTTAACGGTCCGCAGCTTCCTTCCCACGCAAAATGATAGAACACATCTGCATCCCTGTCCCTGATAATTCTGTCCAGATTTTTCATTTCGGACATGTCTGCAAATACGATTTGCAGATTCTTCAGGTTTATTATCCTGCTGACATCCGAATCTTTGCTTCTTACAACAGCTGTTATTGCGACTCCCTGTGCGGACAATTCCCTGCAAAGTGCGCTTCCCAGAAACCCATTTGCGCCTGTTATTACCGCTTTTTTCATTGAGCCACCGCCTCTGTAATAATCTGTGCCATATAATCTGTCATTTCATCTGTCATCCCAGGATATACCCCTATCCAGAATGAACTATTCATAATAAAATCTGTCACTTCCAGTCCGCCAGCAATTCTGTATGCATCTGTATTTCTGATCTGATTAAAGGCTGGATGCCGGATAAGATTTCCACTGAACAGAAGCCTTGTCTGTATATGATGTTCTTCCAGATACTGCGTAATCTGATTCCTTCCCGGCCCCTGTCCTTCCCTCACTGAAACAAGAAATCCAAACCATGACGGACAGCTGTTTTCTGCCGGTTCTGGCAGCAGAATTCTGTCAGATAACTGTTCCAGGGAATTGTGCAGCCTGTTCCAGTTGTGCCTGCGCCGTTCAATAAATCCTGGCATTTTCTTTAACTGTTCCACACCGGCTGCTGCCTGCAAATCCGTTGCTTTTAAATTAAACCCAAAATGGCTGTATATATACTTATGGTCATAGCCACGCGGCAGCTCGCCTGCCTTTTGTCCGAATCGGTTCCCGCATGCACCATCATGGCCTGGCGGGCAGATGCAGTCCCTCCCCCAGTCCCGGTAAGAAAGAATCAGCCGGTGAAGCAGCGGATTATCTGTATATACACACCCGCCCTCTCCCATTGTCATATGATGCGGAGGATAGAAAGACGATGTGCCGATATCTCCCCATGTACCTGTATATTTTGTCTTTCCTTCGATTGTATACCTGCTCCCAAGTGCGTCGCAGTTATCTTCAATCAGCCACAGATGATGTTTCTCACAAAACTCCTTTACCGCTTTGATATCAAACGGATTCCCAAGCGTATGTGCTATCATGACAGCCTTTGTCTTTGAAGTGTACGCATCTTCCAGCCTGTACGCATCAATGTTATACTGTGGCACAGTTACATCCACAAAAACCGGCACTGCACCATATTGAAGTATTGGTGCAGCCGTTGTCGGAAACCCGCAGGCTGTCGTAATCACCTCATCACCGCGACGGATGCGTCTTTCTCCAAGTTCCGGTGCAGTCAGTACCGCAAAAGCAAGCAGGTTTGCACTGGACCCGCTATTTACCAGATGTGCATATTTTACACCAATCCATTCTGCAAAATTTTTTTCAAATTCATCACAGAAACGGCCTGACGTAAGCCAGAAATCAAGCACAGCATCTGTAAGGCGCTGCATTTCCTTTTCGTCAAAGACCCTTGCCGCATAGTTTATCCTGTCTCCTGGCACAAACGGCTTTTTCTTCTCCTTAAACTGATGATAATAGTCTGCAACCATCGACTGGATATCTTCCCGTGCCTGCTGTTCACTGCTCCATTCTGTCATATTCCATACCTCATTTTGATTTTATCATTCATTCCACTGCTTCCATGCAGCATTGCCAGATTCCCATAATTCTTCCAGTGTATTTTTCTCCAGCAATGTGTCCATGCACTGCCAGAATCCATTATGCTGATAGGACATCAGCCTGCCTTCCCTGGCAAGCTTCTCTAAAACATCCGTTTCAAAAATTGTTTTATCGTCTTTAATATTATCAAAAATTTCCGGCTCTAAAACCATATAGCCGGCATTTATGGCAACTGCATCCTTTGTTCTCTTTTCACGAAATGACTTCACGGAATGGTCGTAGGAAATATCCAGTGTGCCTTTTGCCTGTTTTTGAATCACGGAGGTCAGTGTCGCCGTCCTGCCATGGCTTCTGTGAAACTCCAGCAGGCTTTTTAAGTCAGCATCACACACGCCATCCGCATAGGTCATCATAAATGTTTCCTCACCTATATATTTCTGAACACGCTTAATCCTTCCCCCTGTCATCGTATTCAGTCCCGTATCAGCAACAACGACTTTCCATGGTTCAGCCTTCCGGTTATAAACATTCATCTGATTGCCATGCAGAAAGTCAAATTCGATATCCGATGTATAAAAACAATAATCTGCAAACCATTTTTTTATTATGTGCTGCTTATACCCGCCGCATATAATAAAATCATGAAAACCATAATGAGAATACTCTTTCATAATATGCCATAAAATAGGCATTCCCCCGATTTCAATCATCGGTTTCGGGAGATACTCCGATTCTTCTGAGATTCGTGTTCCCCTTCCACCAGCAAGCAATACTACTTTCATGACAGATATTCCCCGCCTTTCTGCCGAAATTCATCAGCCAGTATATAAAGTTCCCCTAATTTTTCATCATCTGGATAATATTCATGAAACTGAATGAGCGAGCTTTTGCCCGATTCGCTGTATATGTACTTTCTTTTTATCAAATCAATGACCGGAATGGCATCATGAGAAAATAAATATTTCTCAAACACTTTTTTATCAGGCCCCGCCGACATCAAAAACCACTGGCAGGCATTTT
>CAJTSV010000095.1:1989-7907 GCA_910579075.1 uncultured Eubacterium sp. | reverse complement strand
AGTATTTTGGAAAAATAACCGATACGCTTTGACCTTCTGGCAATATTGCGGATTATATCTGAATAACCCCGATAGCTGCTCTCGCACGAATATTCTGTACAGACTGATTCACGCGCTTTAAGTCCATGTATCTTCCTTTTTTGAGGATTACAGAGACAGGACACTGCTTTTACAAGCTCCTCTTTATTTTTAATAAAAATACCAGCCCCATCTGTTCCGATTATCATCTGCTCTGCTTTATGGGCAAACGCAATTACCGGCAGCCCGCAAGCCATTGCCTCTAATATCACATTTTCTGTCGTTCCATAATGTAATGGATTCAGCAGATATAAAAAAATGTCCATATCATGATACCAGCTCTGGATATCTGTGATATAACCGTCAAAAAACAGATTCTCTTTATATTTTGAATGAGAAACATCCCACAGAATCCTTTCATCTGCATCACCTGCAAGATGAATTTCAGCATATGGACATGCCTCACAGACAGCCTCACAGTACGCAATATATTCTGGAGACATTTTCGAATAACTGAGCGTTCCCGCATATCCGATTTTCAGGATATTTTGTTCTCCCCAGTTTTTTTTGCATGCAATATTTTCAGGACGAAAACTGCCAAATCCATATAAAACAGAGCTTTTTTCCAAAATCTGTCTTTTATGTTCTGAGCTCCATAGCATATTTTCTTTTGAATAAGGCGTTGTAAAAAAGATATGTTCAAATTCCAGTAAAAAGCCGCTGTCAAAATAAGGATATACGCAGCCATTGACATGGCACCAGATAACGAGCCGACATTCCTCATTCAATTCACATAAAAACTGATACATAAGCGGATGATTCCACCAGTTCACAACTACAATATCTGAATGACGGATAAGCTCTGTCAGAACATCCTTCTCCGGTTCTATGTAAACGGGAATCCCCTGACTGGCTGCTTCTTTTACAATTCCTGTTTTTTGGGGCTGTTCAAGCAGAACCACTGCAGACTGGATTCCATCCTTTTTTCCAAGCAGGGACAGCCCGACAACCGCCTTTCCGATTCCCCCGCCAATATGCGGGGCAATATGCAGTACTTTAAGAAACTCACTGCCCATAGCCATTATTACCCTTGCCTGAAATAAATTTTGGTAATAAATCTTCCCTGTATGCATCAATATTATCAATCGCCGCTGTTTCAATTTCCAGGCAGGAATCACACCCTGGCATCCTGCGGCGGTTCCCGCGCAGATGCTCAATGCGGAATGCATCCATCATTTTCCAAAGCTGCGGAACGGAATAGCTGTGCACATCTCCAAAGACCATCTGCCTGTTCCAGTCTACAATGCACCTGGTAGCTGCCCCGTCAGAATTAATCGTTAAAATATAAAACAGGCGCGGACAGACCGTACATTCCTGAATTTTATTTCCATATACCCCCACTTCCTGTGAATACAGCTCTTTATCAAAGCCCGGCCAGCACGGAGCAATATGTTCAAAAGAAATTTCGTCGCAGATATCCCCAAACAATTCATAAAATCTTCTCTTTTTCTCTGCCTCATCTTCTGCACTGCAGTTTTCAACAATTGTTTTAATAAAAATATGGCAGTTTTCTTTATGGTCATATAAATCCTTAATGTTAGCCCTGAACGCTTCATAATCAATTTCACATCCGCAAATGTCCCTGTACTCCCCTGCACTTAATCCTTCTACCGATATATGAATCCTGCTCAGTCCTGCGCGGACGATTTTCCGGTTCAGCGCAGGATTTAACAGTGTCCCGTTTGTTGTCGTGTCAATGCCTTTAAAATTCCCTGATTTGTAAGCATATTCTACCATTTCCGCAAAATTGGGATTTAAAAGCGGTTCTCCTTCCTTGTACAGGCGCAGCACCTTTATCCTGTCTGGAAAGCCGCTGCAGTCATCCACAATTTTCCGAAAAACATCCATATCCATTATGCCAATGCTTTTTTTCTTGTCTTCTGTCCATAAATCTTTGTGCGCCGTCCCGCAGGGACAGAAGCTGCACCGCAGATTGCATGCGCTGGACGGGTCAGCATAAAGAATAAACGGGGTTTCCAGGGGAATGACCGTTTCCAGTCTTGTCCTTTCTTTATAATATCTATGGCCTTCCTTCGCAGTCATTCACTGTCCTCCTTAAAAAATGTCAAATTTACTATTTTGTAATTACCAATGTTCCTTCTGTGTCACAGACAGGCACCCTGCATAAATCAATACCCATCTCCTTTTCATATCTGTCAACAGCCCGTTCCACACCCAATAAAGGTCCATTATAATCATGAATAAAAATATATCCTCCCTGCTGCAGGCGCGGATAAAAAAATTTCAATCCATCATAAACAGGCTGCTCCATATCGACATCAATGGAAACAAACAAAAACCTTTCGTCTTTTACCCCCCCCCGTGCTGTTTCTGGAAATCTTCCCTTTTTGATTCTGACCGTATCTTTATAAACCATTCTATCCATTACGATTTCAATATCTGTATTTTTAAATGATTCCACCCATGTTTCGGTCGCCGTTCCACTGTTTACTTCTGCCCTTGCCAGCTCCTCATCAAATCCTTCAAACGTATCGAAAAGATATAATGTCTTACCTGGAAAAGCAGCATTGATGTACTGTGCAAACTGTCCCCTGTAAACACCCAGCTCTGCAGCTGCGCCGTCTAAATTTTTCTTTCTGATTTCTTTTACACATAGTTCAAAAACCCTGTGCCGGACAAAGTCATTTTTATAGGAACGGTCCTGCTTTAACCTGCTTCCCTTAAGACACATGCTGCCTGCTGCGTCACAGTCCTGTATCATATGGTTCCTGTTTTTTACAACCTGTGCATAACGGCTGCCCAGTACTTTTTCCACAAAACCATAATCCGTATTTAAGTCCGTCAGACGAACATTTGCAAATGGGAAAATTATTTTTTTCATATCAAGCCCAATTTCTGTGCACTGGCTGTATATTTCATCCGCATATGTACTCGCTGCAACAACAGCATCGTATTCTTTCTGTAAAAGAACATCCGGCTTTAATACAGGCTTATCCATAAAGCTTTCTTTCTCATAAAAGTTATCAATAAAGCCGGTTACCCTGCCAGCCGGAATGACATCTCCCACAATTCTTCCCGCAAGCGGGCTCGTTCCCCAAATGTAAATGTTCATAAAACGTCCTCCTGTTTTCTACAGACTCATAATTTCGTTATTCAATCCCATCTGGCGTATATCCTTTTCAATGCTGGCCCGGTATGCACCTGACAGAATAAAAACAGCTGCCGAACTGTCCGTTATCTGTTCCGGCGGTTCCACAGCAAGTTTTCTCCCATTTATTTCAAAAACATTTCCCTGTCTAGCCTTATTTTTATCAATCAGCTGGATGACATTGCATCCGCCAAATGCACTATCTAGCAGAATTGCCGTCGAAGCGCCGATTCCCCACAATATCAATGCCTTGCGTCTTTCTGCCAGCGGTTTTAATTTTTGCTGTATCTGCTTCCCGCAGATTTTTATATATGCATAGATATCTTCCCATGTATCTGCATCTTTACGGATGAGCGGGGACACACTGCTGTCTTTTTTTAATATGGCCCATATACACGGATAATCATCACATTTCACATAGTGTCCCTTTTCCATAATTTTCAGGCCTGCTACAGATGCCAGATTTTCAACTGTGATGTCCGAAAAGTGACAGACATGCTCATAAGTCAGAAAATGATACGGCGTATTGTCCATTTCTTTATACATCGGAGCAAATGGCAGCTCCAGTATCAAAAACCCATCATCTTTCAAATATTCTGCTGCATTTAACATCGCTTTTCTGACATCCAGCATATGTTCCAGGTCATGGCTCAGTATGACAATATCATGCTTCCTCGCAAACTCTTTTTCCAAAAGGTCTTCATGTAAGACAGAAACTCCTTTCTGTCTTGCATACGAGATGCAGCTTTCTTTTATTTCACTCATGGTAACATCTGTATAACCAGACTGCATCAAAAACAAAGAAAGCTCGCCATATCCTCCAGCGATGTCCAGAATACGGATGTTCTTATCCCTGCCATTTTGGCACTTCTCTATTAATTCTTCCAGATGCCGCAAATATCCGTCTGTCTGCTCTTTCGTATAGACCTCAGAATAATTGACTGTCCTGCTGGAAAAACGGTAATAATCGGTGAATTCTTTCTGTCCTGCCTCAGAAAAAACGTGAAATACAAACCCGCATTCCTGACACTGGCTTATCCAGCAATCCCCCCTCCGAAGGATTCGCCCATGATTTTCATATTTGTACAAATCCTGTACTTTTTATCTATATGGCTGCTTCCGCAAAGCCTGCATGCTGTATTCATTTCTAATTCTCTCCTTCCTGTACCGTGCTTTCATTTCTCATTGCCTTCGGGATTTCTGCAGCCCGTATTCTTGATAAAGCATATCCAGCACATTACTGTATTTTTTCACAATCCGCCGTCTTACCTCTTTTTCCTGCAGCCATGCCAATGACATGCGTATGCCTGCTTCCAGGGATATCTTCGCCCGGAATCCATCCACTGTTTCTTTTATTTTCTGATTTGTCCTGAAATTATGCCACATGCGGTCATAACTCATATCATCTGGCTGAAATTCCGGAATATGCAAAGCCCTTTCGTATGGTACATGAAAAACCCTGTTTTTTTCGACTCCAAGTGCTTGCAGCAGAATTTCCGATGCATCGTTCCAGGTAATCCATTCATCCGAAGCAATATCATATGCTTCCCCGATACAGTCTCTCCTGCCCGCCAGACAGACAAACGCTTCTGCAAAATCCCTGGAATTTGTCATATTCCAAATCGAATTTCCATCCCCGGCAATCAGAAGCGGATAGCCCTTTAAAATTTTATCTATGGCGCTCCAGCAGTTATGCCCGATTGATACCGGCAGAATTGTATCATAAGTATAACCAGGCCGGACAATTGTCACCGGAAAACCAAAATCCTGGTATGCCTTCCAGAATACTTCTTCCATTTCCAGCTTGCCACGGATATAAGCACTGGCACACTCCTTATTCTTTAATTTAGATTTCTCTGTAAATGGAATGTTGCTGATATTTCTTTCATATACCACATCTGAACTGATTACAAGATACTGTTTTGTTTTATCCCGGAACATATTGACTGCATGCTGCGCCTGTACGGCATCATAACAGATAAAATCACAGACAGCATCAAATTCTGCTCCGGCCAGCACCTGGAAGGTTTCCTTTTCATTCCGTATATCTGCATGGATAATTTTCGCTCCAGCATGAATATCCCGTCTTGTAGCGTATGTCACGCCCCTGTGAAGCTCATATACATCATGTCCAAGCTCTAAAAGCTTTTGCGTGCAGTGCCAGCTGATATTCCCATTGCCGCCAATCAATAATATTTTCATGCCTAATACCCTTTTACATGCCTTCCATTTTCCAGCACCTCAATATCAAGAAACCGGCCTCCATTAAAGGCCAGCACTGCAGCCGACCCGCTGCAATGCGGAGCAATATAATAACTGCATCTGGACAGCAGGATTACTTCATAAATATAGGCCAGTGTTTCCTGTTTAAAATATTCCCGGTTATTCATAAACAGCTGATAATTTTCCTCTATACTCATAGCTGCTTTCCTGCGCATGTTATCAGCGCTGATATCCAGTGTTCTTCTTATTCTATCCATAATTACCACACTATCCCCGAATTCGTCCTGAAATTTCTGCACGCTTTCCTGATACATCGTTGAAAGAAATATTTTGCTAAATCCCCATTCCTGTCTCTTTTTTCTTATCAGCTCAATGATTTCACTGGTGTCTGGATTCAGCGGATGTCTTTCATACAATTCTTTATCTGCCCCGGTTAATTTTTTGTTAAACTCCGCTGTAAAATCTTCCCGGAGCATGACTCCCAATATTTTTTCTTTATTGCTGAAAT
>CAJTSV010000095.1:0-1977 GCA_910579075.1 uncultured Eubacterium sp. | reverse complement strand
TGAAAAAAAGATGTCGCAGTGTTTTTGAATATGTTCATGAACCTGCCAGCACTTTGATGTATATTTATGAATTTTCCGGTAATAATTTCTCCAGTTATTTTTTGTTGTATAAATTCTATGGTTGTTCCAGGTACCATTGATATTCTGGCAGGCTTTTGTACTATATGAAAATCCCCCGCTTATCCGGTCAATAAATACATTTTCTTCACGGACTGCATCCCGGACACTTTTTTTCTGCTGAAAGACCAGTTCCCAGAAATTGTATTCACCTAACCTGTTTTCCTGAAAAAACCATTCATATTCAAGGTCCAGCAAAGGTATTAAATGCTTTCTCCTGCAAAAATCAAAGTGAAAGATATACTCAATTCCTGTAGATAACAGGTTGATTTCCGGCAAAGGATAACGAAAAATACAGTACCGGATTCTTCCTTTCTGATTCCTGATAAAATATGAATGCAGATAATCATTTTTCCCCAGCAGTACTCTGTCTATAAATATTTCTGCCTGTTTACAAAATTTAAACGGAAGTATCTGGGATATTTTTACAAATAAATCCTTTACGGGCACTGCCGCTTTTTTTCTAAAATCTTTCATATCCTTTTATTCCTTACTGCCATAATTGTCTCTTTCATTCTTTTTCTCATAATTACGCCAAGAAGCATCAGAAAACAGAATACGCTATACCGGATATACAGATTCTGATACAGAATCCATGCTCCTGCTGTAAACAAGAGCATCCCCATGCTGCATACAGCGATAAACTTATCATGGAATATTTTTCTTTTCACATATTTCCGGCACATGCGGTTCATCGCAAAATAATGTCCGATGCAGAACATCAGATAAGAAATTAATGTTGTATATGCACATACCTGATACCCGAATATTTTTATTCCGGCATAATTCATGGCAATGTTAGACAAGCTGCAAAAAACAGCGATATACATCATCATCTTAGTATTTTCAAAATATCCTTCTATGCTTACAAACATAGAATACAAAAAAATAAAATACACACTTGCTGCAATTGGCGGTATTAACTCTATTGCTTCATAATATTCCTGCGAAAAAAGCAGCATCATCAGTTCCGGTGCTGCCAGCATAAATACAGCTGTGATTCCTCCTATCATGACTAACAGTGTACAGCAGATTTCATTAACCTTCGCATATTCTTTCCTGTCCATAAGCTCATACCGCCATGGTATCAAAGCCTGGTCTAAGGCACTTTGTATCACGATAATAAGAAATGAAAAACTGTAAGCTACTCCGTATATAGCTGCCTGCGTGCTTCCTGCATACATCTTAATCATCATGCGGTCTGCCTGTCCCAGAATCACCAGCGATACAGAATGAATCAGGCATGGAAACTGAAAACACGCAATATATTTTATTTCCTCACATAATTTCTGTTTCTGCCTGAACAAAGGCAGGATATTTACATTTCTGGCATAAAAAAACAGAAATACCATAAATGATGCCATCATCTGTGCCGTATATTTTACAGCCGCTGACTGCTGAATAAAAATCACAGCTGCCAGCGAAATCACTGTAACTAAAGCTGTATAAAATAATGTCACTCCGACTGCTTTCTGATATTCATAATTTTTCTGTTTCAAAGCCATCCAGTTTCGATAGGATGGCTGTGTTATCAGATAAAGAAACATAAAAGGATATAATTCAAGCGGAACAGCAAACCATGCACCTGCCAGCGGATAAAGCAGGTACAGCAAAAGAAATACAGCTGCTGTGCTTACCGTGCAGAATAGCTGGACTGTTTTTGTATGGAATGATGTATCTTTATACCTGTACAGCCCTTTCTGGTATGCCCCATAAGAAATATCCCAGCCTGTCAGAATCAGTATCAGTTCTGTGGATGACAGATATACGGTCAGGTTTCCATATTCTGCCGCATCCATCAGTCTCGTAAATAAAGGAATTGTGATAAAATTAATGCCCTTCACCAGAATGTTGCAGATT
>CAJTSV010000094.1 GCA_910579075.1 uncultured Eubacterium sp. | reverse complement strand
TCATATCGGAGATTTCCTGAGAAAGGTCGGCGTTGGACATTTCAAGGGCGGTAGATACTATGGCACCGGAGCCTACGTCGTCACCCGCAGCAAGAAGCCCTGCGGCTGTGGCGGCATCCCGGATGCCGTCTTCCACCGCTGCGCGCTCCTGCCTGGAAAAATGCCCCAGCACATAATCTGCCAGGTCCCAGCCCGGCGGCTTTTCCCCGACACCGATTTTAATCCGTGCAAATTCCTGCGTGCCCGCATGCGCAATAATGCTTTTGATTCCATTGTGCCCGCCAGCGCTTCCCTTCAGCCGGATGCGGATATCCCCGGGCTGCAGGCTGATATCGTCATAAATGACAAGCAGCTGGCTGACGGGGTCCAGCTTGTAAAATTTTAAAAAAGCCCCGATGGATTCCCCGCTGTTATTCATAAAGGTCTGCGGTTTTACCAGCATTACCTTTTGCCCTGCAAGAATCCCCTGCCCGCAGACTGCCCTGAACTTTGTCTGGCTCATGGATATCTGGCACTGGCCGGCAATTGCATCGACTGCATCAAATCCGACATTGTGCCTTGTCTTTTCGTACTGTTTTGTAGGATTTCCCAATCCCGCTATGATATACATATGATTTTCTCCCTCTGCGGCTTCTGTCCCTGATTTTTTGCTATTGTAGTGTACATCATTTTTTCGCATTTGTCATCTGTTTTTTCACAATCCAGCCCATACGCATATCCCCGTCCTTTGCGCATATACATAATACAAACAATCCGACGCGCTGGTACTGCCATAATGAAACCCATCCTGTTTAAATGCATTGTTTCGATAGAACTGCTCACACTGCTTGGAATCGCCGCCTTTGCCTGGCTGCATTCCCCGGCGGGTGCTTCCCGCCTGCATTCAAGGGCCCGCCAGGAAGCAGTCGCGCCTGCTGCTTCCCCTGATACAGAAGCCGGTACTTCCGCACCCGAAAAAGAATTTATCAAATGGGTCGATTTCAAGGTCACAAGCCAGGCCATGAACGACGCCTATCAGTATGATTTAAAGGCCCATGATACAGATACCCCCATTGACTGGGTTTCCCTTCTGGCGGTGCTTGGCGCAAAATATGGCGGCGATTTTAAAAATTACAAATCCAGCGATATGTCTGCGATTGCAGATAAAATATTAAACAAAGAATCAACTTTAGAACAGCTCACGGCAGATATGAAATACTTTCATTATTATGACGAAGCCTACCATGCCGTGCTGGGCGGGTATGTCGGGGAATACAGGCTGGAAGGCTCCGATGAAATACACTATGGCCTGAAAGCGTTTTCCCCGATTGCAAAGGGATTCCCTTATAACGATTACGACGATTTTGGCACGTCCCGCTCGTTCGGCTACCGCCGCCAGCATCTCGGCCATGACATGATGGGGCAGATTGGCACGCCGGTCATTGCCGTGGAATCCGGCTATGTGGAATGCCTGGGCTGGAACCGCTACGGCGGCTGGCGCATCGGCATCCGCAGCTTTGATAAAAAGCGATATTATTACTATGCACATCTGAGGCAGAACTTTCCATATAATAAGAAATTAAAAGAAGGCAGCACCGTTACCGCCGGAGATGTCATCGGATATATGGGGCATACAGGCTACAGCGATACCGAAAACGTAAATAATATCGACATTATACATCTGCATTTCGGCATCCAGCTGATTTTCGATGAATCCCAGAAGGACGGAAACGGTGAAATCTGGATCAGCTGCTATGAGCTTGCGCGGTTTTTATCCCAGAACCGGAGCGAAACCGTAAAAGATGAATCAACCAAAGAATGGCACCGGGTACAGGAGATGACCGACCTGGCAGAGGAAGCATATAAAAAGCAGCAGAAAAAACAGGCCCGGCAAGAAAAATAAACAGCATAAATACTGGCCCATGAAAAAAATAAGCAGTACAAATACCGGCCCGGGCAAGAAAAATAAACAGCATAAATACCGGCCCGGGCAATCCAGCCAGAATGCCGCTTTCCCTCACAAAAAAACTGCAGCCAGCGAATATCTCTCAACATTCGGCCAGCTGCAGTTTTTTCAGGCAGCATGCACTGCCCTCTTGGTTTTATTCTGTTTCCATATCTATTTCCGTCTCATCTTCAGCTGTCATTTGTTTTCGATATTCGTCCAGAATAATTGACTGAATACGGTCTCTCGTATCAGAATTAATCGGATGGGCAATATCGCGGAATTCCCCATCGGCTGCCTTTCTGCTCGGCATTGCAATGAATAATCCCTTAATCCCCTCGATTACTTTGATATCATGCACAACGAACTCATCGTCAATTGTGATAGATACCACAGCTCTCATTTTTCCTTCTCTTTCTACTTTGCGGACTCGGACATCTGTTATTCGCATCATCTTTCGCCCCTTTCTCCATTCTTCCTGATATGCACCTCGCATCCTGCACTTGTGACTTGCATTTATAACTACAACCCATACCGTTCATTGTTATCTTCGACTACCACCTTAATACCGCTATCACCACAGTAATAGGTATTCGCCTTCAGAGTCCCCCGACTCTCTACGACACAATTCTCGATATGTGTATTGTCACCAATATATACCTCATTCAAAATAATGGAATTTTTTATCACACAGTTTTTCCCGACAAATACTTCCTTAAATAAAACAGAATTTTCCACCTTGCTGTTGATAATACACCCGCTCGAAATCAGGCTGTTATGTACATCGGAACCGACATTGTATTTTGCCGGCGGCAGGTCATCCACCTTGGAATAAATATGAGGATAATCCCGGAAAAAAAACTTTCGTACTTCCGGCTTTAAGAAATCCATATTTGTCCGGTAATAGGAATCTACCGTAGAAATATTGCTCCAGTAGCCTTCCAGCTTATAGCCATATATCCGTTTTAAGTTTTTGTACCGGATTAAAATATCTGTTACAAAATCATTCCGGCTTTCCTGTGCGCAGTGTTCCAAAAGGTCTATAAGCTGTCTCCTGCGGATAATGTAAATTCCTGTCGATATCGTATTGGAACGGGCTACCATCGGTTTTTCCTCAAATTCCACAATCCTGGAATCCTCGTTCATCCTGACAACGCCATAGCGGCTGACATCCTCTGATACCCCCATGTCCTTGACAGCAACGGTAATATCCGCCCGTTTCTCTATATGATAATCCAAAATCTTATTATAATCAACCTTATATACACAGTCCCCGCTCGTAATAATGACATAAGGCTCGTGGCAGCGCTTGAGGAAATCCACATTCTGGTACATCGCATCCGCCGTCCCGCGGTACCACCAGCTGTTGTCCGAGGTCACGGTCGGCGTAAATACATAAAGGCCACCCTGTTTCCTTCCAAAATCCCACCATTTCGATGAACTTAAATGCTCATTTAATGAACGTGCATTATACTGTGTCAATACGGCTACTGTCTGTATCTGTGAATTGGTCATGTTGCTCAATGCAAAATCGATACAGCGGAAGCTGCCCCCTACCGGCATGGCTGCAATCGCCCGTTTCTTTGACAGCGCCTGCATGCGGTTGTTATTGCCGCCAGCCAGAATCAATCCCAATGCTTTCATGCCGATTCACCTTCCTTTATTATAACATTTCCGCCAGCAAGCTGTCCGTCCGGATAATCGTCCGGCGTCGTGACGCCTGCAACTGCCGTATTCCGCCCAATCCGAACATCCGGCGGAATGACGGACGCCTCGGCTATCGTAGCAAGGTCCGATGCATAAACTTTTGGATTATAGCTGTTTGGTGCATATTCCCCGAAGCCAATCTGGACACGGTCGCCAATCACGGAATCTTCCGCAATAATTCCTTTATCAATCGTCACGTTCTCGCCAATCGTAACGCCCTTCATAATAATGGAATTGCGGACAACAGACCCCCTTCCGATGGTAACGCCGGCCCCGACTACGGAACTGTGCACCTGCCCGTAAATGTCGCTGCCCTCTCCAATCAGGCTTTTTTCCACGACTGCTTCCGGTGCAATGTACTGTGGCTCAATTATATCACATTTCGTATAAATTTTCCAATATTTCTCGTATAAATTAAATTCCGGAATCAGGTCTATCAGTTCCATGTTCGCCTGCCAGTACGACGAAAGCGTTCCGACATCCTTCCAGTAGCCATTATACTCATAGGCAAACATCTTTGCACCATGCTCATGCAGGTATGGAATAATGTGCTTGCCAAAATCACAGTTGCCCTGGTCTTTGAGCAGCACAAGCGAATCCTTTAATACCTTCCAGCTGAATATGTAAATACCCATGGACGCCATATTGCTGCGCGGATGCTCCGGCTTTTCTTCAAATTCCACAATCCGCTTATTCTGGTCTGTAATGACAATCCCAAACCGGCCTGCTTCTTCTATTGGAACCGGCATCGCGGCAATCGTGACATCTGCCTGGTTTGTCTTATGGAAGTCCAGCATTTCCTGATAATCCATTTTATAAATATGGTCACCGGATAAAATAATGACATATTCGGCGTTATAGGATTCCATATACTTTAAATTCTGAAAGATTGCGTTCGCTGTCCCGGTATACCACTCGCTGTTATCGCTCTTTTCGTATGGCGGCAAAACTGTGACGCCGCCGTTATTCCGGTCAAGGTCCCACGGAATGCCGATGCCGATATGCGAATTCAGCCGCAGCGGCTGGTACTGGGTCAGGACTCCGACCGTATCAATCCCGGAATTAATACAGTTACTGAGCGGGAAATCAATAATGCGGTACTTTCCGCCAAACGCTACCGCAGGCTTTGCCACTGCCGAAGTCAGCACGCCCAGACGGCTTCCCTGTCCGCCAGCCAGCAGCATGGCAATCATTTCTTTGCAAACCATTTTGCTCACCTCTCGTCCAATATTCGGTTTATATGTACTATACTATAACACATCCGTGCTGAAAAGTACATGTTTTTCACATTTTTTTTTGCGGTTTTATACCGGTTTTTGTAGAAATTTACAAGATTTTCCAGCTAATCCAAAACAGAAACCTGAGAAATAAATTGCAAAATGCCCAGATATGTTTATAATAAAAATAGGCTGCGGTTTTACCGCTGTAACTAAACTATAGATTGTGCAGGTGTCAGACATATGTATCATATTCATTTTAACGAGCCGGTTCATGTGCATTTTATCGGAATCGGCGGAATCAGCATGAGCGGGCTTGCTGAAATCCTCTTAGAAGAAAAGTTCACCGTATCCGGCTCTGATGCCAGGGAATCAGAGCTGACCCGAAAGCTGGAGCAGGCAGGCGCCACGGTCTGCTACGGACATGACAAAGCAAACATCCGGCCCGGGACAGACCTGGCCGTCTATACGGCAGCTGTCCACGAAGACAACCCGGAATACCAGGCAGCCCTGCAGGGCGGCATCCCGATGCTGAGCCGCGCTGAGTTATTAGGCCAGATTATGAATAACTACAGCCAGTCAGCCGCCATTGCAGGCACACACGGCAAAACAACAACGACTTCCATGTTAACCCAGATTCTGCTTGCTGCAAAATCCGACCCTACGATTTCCGTAGGCGGCATCCTTCCGGCTATCGGGGGCAATATCCGTGTCGGCCATTCGGAATATTTCGTGACTGAAGCATGCGAATATACAAACAGCTTCCTGCATTTTTACCCGAAATACAGCCTTATCCTGAATATTGAAGAAGACCATCTGGACTTTTTCAAAGACCTTGCGGATATCCGCCGTTCGTTCCGGCTTTTTGCAGAAAATACCGCAGAGGACGGGGCCATTATCCTGAATGCTGAAATCGAACATATCAAGGAGCTGGCAGACGGGTTAAAGCCGCGCGTCCTTACATACGGGTTTGATGCCTCGTGCGATTTTTATGCACAGGATATCACCTATACACCGTCGGGTTATGCACAGTTTTGCATCATGCACCATGGACAAAAGCTGTGTGATGCAGAATTAAGCGTTCACGGGCGGCATAATATCGGCAATGCGCTTGCTGCGGCAGCACTTGCCATGCAGATGGGCATTCCGGCAGGCGCGGTTGCACAGGGCCTTCATGCCTTTCATGGAACCGACCGCAGGTTCCAGTATAAGGGAACGTT
Organism: uncultured Eubacterium sp.; assembly: GCA_910579075.1. GTDB lineage: Bacteria > Bacillota > Clostridia > Lachnospirales > Lachnospiraceae > Eubacterium_J. The sequence goes on along the minus strand of CAJTSV010000094.1, from coordinate 9,071 downwards.
AAACGGCGCGGATATTATCGACGATTATGCACACCACCCGACCGAAATCACCGCTGCATTAAACGCTGCCGCAGATTATCCGCACAAACGTATCATCTGTGTATTCCAGCCGCATACCTATTCCCGGACAAAGGCGTTTCTGGATGGTTTTGCTGCTTCGCTGTCCGCTGCGGATATTGTCGTGCTGGCTGATATTTACCCGGCCAGGGAAACGGATAATCTTGGAATCAGTTCCAGGGATATCCTCTCACGCCTTGAGGAGAAAGGCACGGAGTGCTATTATTTTCCATCGTTTGAACAGATTGAAAAATTTTTATTAAAAAATTTAATGAACGGCGATTTGTTGATAACTATGGGGGCCGGAGATATCTTAAATGTGGGCGAAAACCTGCTCCGCTGCTAGTTATCCACATTATCCACATTAAATTGTGCATAAGCTGCACTTTTTAATGTGGATTTTTTTTTAATTAACCACCGTTTATGTGGATAACCGGAACGGATAGCTTTCGGCTGTTTTTCAGGTTCCTATAATTTTCACTTCCTGTTTATCCACGTTTTCCACACTATCCACACGTGCCAGACAGAGCGGAATTCACACCTGCCTGCGAAAAAAATGGACTTCTCATTTGGAAAATCCTGTGCTATAATCGGTGCAGTAAGAGAGGGAATGCATATGGCTGATATATTATTGAAACGGGGCAGCACGCACGCTGCTACTTATGTACCAAATACATTTATAGACGAATATATGACCCGCGCAGACGGGGAGTTTGTAAAGGTGTATCTCTATCTTCTCCGCTGCATGAACAGTCCCGGCATGGCATGCTCGATTTGCGATATCGCGGACAAGTTTGACTATACGGAAAAGGATGTGACGCGTGCTTTGAAATACTGGGAAAAGATGCAGCTGCTGCACCTGGAATTCAATGACCGCAGGGAGCTGACCGGCATCTGCCTGTCGGATTTTACCGATGCCGGCGGCGCAGAAGTGCATGCAGATGTTTCCGGCACGGATTCTTCCACAGACTCCGCCAGCCCTTCCAGGCCGCGCCAGATACCGGAACGCATGGAATATACGCCGGGACAGCTTTTGCAGTTCAGTGAAGATGAAACGGTCAAAGAGCTGCTGTTTGTGTCCGAGCGCTATCTGGGGCATCCGTTAAATACTTCCGAAATCCAGACCATTCTGTACTGGCTGGATAAACTGGATTTTTCACAGGATTTAATTGAATACCTGATAGAGCAGTGTGTTGCAAAAAATCATGCCAGCATCCGCTACATGGATAAAATTGCAATGGCCTGGGCTGAAAACGGCATCCATACGCTTGCAAAAGCCAAACAGGATTCTGCCGTCCACAGCCATGCGGTGCATGCCGTGTGCAAGGCATTCGGCATCTCCAACCGCAGCCTTGGCGACGCGGAACTGAAATATGTAGAAAAATGGTCGCATCAAATGGAATTTTCCGACGAGCTGATTGCACTGGCCTGCCAGAAAACGATTTTAAGCATTCACCAGATCAGCTTTGGGTATGCAGACACGATTCTGGAAAGCTGGAAGCGGCAGAACGCCCGTACCTTAAACGATATCCGCCTGCTGGACGCACAGTATCAGGAAGCCCGGGCCAGAAAATCTGCCCCGGCTGAAAAAAGCAAAGCCGCTTCGCCGCGCACGGCAAGGGGAACGCTTGCGAACGGATTTTCCAATTTCGGGCAGCGCACCTATAACTATGACGAGCTGGAACGCGAGCTGCTTTCGCATGCCAGATAGCTGTCAGCAAAACAGGCTGCTTCCGCTTTGGCAGGCTGCCAGATACCTTGATGATGACACAGGGAGAACACGACATGCCTTTAACTAATTCGCAGTATGATGAAATCCAGCGCCAGTATGATGCAAGGCAGCTGCACGGCCAGCGCGTTTTGCAGGAACGAAAGGCACAGCTTTACCGGCAGTTTCCGCGCCTGAAGGAGCTCGAGGAGCTGTCCGCATCTGCCAGCGTCCGCCATGCAAGGCAGCTGCTCGACGGCAGTCCCAAAGCATTGGACGGGTTAAAAAAGGAGCTGGATTTATACCGGAAGGAACGCTCCGCCATTCTTGCACGCGCAGGGCTGGACGAGCACTATTTCGAGCCGCCATATGCCTGCCCGGACTGCAGGGACACGGGCTATAACGGTTCTAAGCGCTGCCACTGCTTTGAACAGGCCGCGATTGACCTGGTGTATACGCAGTCAAACATCCGGGCTGTACTGGAAGAAGAAAATTTTTCCCATTATTCGTTTGAATACTATCCAGAGGATAAAAAAAACCCGGCAACCGGGCTGACTGCCAGGGAAACGGCAAAAAAAGCCGTCAAAGACGCCCTGTCTTTTATCCGGCAGTTTGACGAAGCTTTCCAGAACCTGTTTCTGTATGGCGATACCGGCACCGGCAAGACGTTCTTATCGAACTGCATCGCAAAAGAACTGTTAGACAGCGGGCATTCCGTCATTTATTTTACAGCGTTCCAGCTGTTTGATATTTTGGAAAAGCACAAATTCCAGAAGGATTCCGAAGCAGCTGTTTCCATGCAGCACATCTTTGACTGCGACCTTCTGATTATTGACGATCTGGGAACGGAGATGGCAAATACATTTACAATATCTCAGCTCTTTTTATGTTTAAACGAAAGAATGCTGCGCAAGAAAGCAACGATTATATCTACCAATTTGGGTTTTGACCAGCTTCATGCGGTTTACTCCGAACGGATTTTCTCCCGGATTGTGAGCAGTTATACCATGATAAAACTTTTTGGTGACGATATCCGGCTCCAAAAGCGAAAACTAAATTAAACGGAGGATTACATTATGCATTATGATGACAACACGATTGATAATATTCCGGTAGGCGTGCTTGGCTTGATTCCGATGTCAAACTGTTCCGCCCTCGGAGAAAAAGTCAACCAGTATCTTGTGCAGTGGCGCCACGAACACCAGTCTGACCACAAAACAACGATTGCTTTCAAGGGTTTTGAACGTGACACCTATATTGTAAATGCAGGCGCTCCGCGCTTTGGTACCGGTGAAGCCAAAGGCTTTATCCAGGATTCTATCCGTGGATATGACCTGTTTATTATGACCGACGTGACCAATTACCACGAAACCTATACGGTATGCGGGCAGCCGAACCATAAATCCCCGGATGACCATTATGCAGATTTAAAACGCATTATTGCCGCTGCCGGCGGAAAAGCCCGGCGCATTACGGTTATTATGCCATTTTTATATGAAGGGCGCCAGCACCGGCGCAACGGCCGCGAGTCCATGGACTGCGCGATGATGCTGCAGGAGCTGACCAATATGGGCGTGGAAAATATCATTACGTTTGACGCCCATGACCCGCGCGTGCAGAATGCGATACCGCTGGCCGGATTCGAAACCATCCAGCCTTCTTACCAGTTTATCAAGGGACTGTGCAGCAATGTGCCGGATTTGAAATTCGATTCCGACCATATGATGATGATAAGCCCGGACGAAGGCGCTACCAGCCGTGCCGTATACCTGGCCAGCATTCTCGGCATTAATATCGGCATGTTTTACAAGCGCCGCGATTACAGCCGCATTGTAAACGGGCGTAATCCGATTATTGCCCACGAATTCCTCGGGGCTTCCGTGGAAAACAAAGACGTCATGGTCATCGATGACATGATTTCTTCGGGCGACAGCATGATTGATGTCGCAACCGAGCTGAAAAAACGCAAGGCAAAGCGTATTTTTGTCATTTCGACCTTCGGGCTGTTTACAAACGGACTGGAAAAATTTGATAAGGCTGTGGAAGACGGCATTATTTACCGGGTGATTACGACAAACCTGGTGTACCAGACACCGGAGCTGCTGGCAAAACCATATTATATCAGCTGTGACATGAGCAAATATATTGCATATATTGTAGATATCCTGAACCATGATGCTTCCATCAGTGATCTGCTCAATCCTTATGAAAGAATCAAACGGCTTGTGACCCGGTACCGGAACGGAGAGCTTTCGGAAAACGAGCCAAACGGACTGTAATCCGTGCCCCGGCCGGGCACGCAAAAAAAAGCGGCTGTCCCCAAACAGTGTGCAGCCGCGCTTTTATTCCAGATAACAATCCGGCCTGCCACCGGGAAGGTGATTTAATATAAATCCACATCCCCGGCATATTTGCCATCATTAATTACATAATATGCTTTAAATTCTTCTGGTTTTATATATAACTGCAAGGACTTAATCGATGATGCTCTGTGTCCGCTCGCAACAAATGCGGCTTTGACCTTTTCAACAACGGAAGCTTCTGCTGCCTGCCGGCCCTGGTATTCAATGTACACTTCCGGCTTCAGTTCAGGCTTATCAGCCTTCTTTGCTGTTGCTTTCTTTGCAGCAGGTTTCTTAGCTGCTTTTGCCTCATCCTTGTCAGCTTTCTTCTCAACCGTTTTTTCTTCCTTAACAGCCTTGACTGCTTCTGGTTTAGCATCTGCCTTAACTTCTTCAACTACTTTTTCTGCTGCCTCTGCAACTGTTTTTGCTTCTTTTGAGCTCATCTCCTTAGACCTCCTACAATCCTACTCACACACTAAAAACTTTTCCATTGCTAACAGAGCTTCCTTCTCGTCGTTCCCTTCAGTAATAATGTTTACGCTCATTCCTTTTGACGGGTTAAACGCCATAATCCCCATAATGCTTTTGGCATTAATCTTGCGGTTTTCATTCACGAATGTGATGTTGCTGTCGAACTGGCACGCCACCTGAACAAGCTCTGCAATCGGGTTTTCGTGACCCTTCGTAACGTTTGAAACTATAATCTGCTTATTACTCATATTCCCTTCCACTTCCCTTAGAAATCGTTTAGAATACATAGGTTCACTTCGTAATATAGTCCAAAAACCGCGTATTTGCAAGTATTTTTTTCATTTCTGTTAAAATCTAACGAATGTCCTATAAAACAGACTCAGATTTTAGGCAATTTTAGCCCCGCTCGCGCCGTAATACTTCCTGAAAAGCTTCCACATCCTTTGCCAGCTCGCCGCTTAACGCAAGCATGCAGATTAAGTTCGGAATTGCCATTAACGCATTGGCGATATCCGAAAATTTCCATGCGATTGACAGTGTTGTGGTCGCCCCGATAAAGGCTGCCGCTGAAAAAACAATCCGGTATGCCATATTATATTTATGCGTCCCCGCCAGATATTCCAGCGCTTTTTCTCCATGGTATTCCCATCCGAGAATTGTGGAAAACGCAAACAGTGCAATGCCTATCGTGACCATCCAGCCGCCGGCAGGGCCGAGCACGGTTTTGAACGCTTCAATCGTAAGCGCCGAGCCTTCTATCAGATTGCCCTGTGCATCAGTCATGCCAAGCACGCCCGAAGATGCGATGCATAATCCGGTAATCGTGCAGACAACTATCGTGTCCCAGAAGGTTCCGGTCATATTTATGTAAGCCTGGCGCGCCGGACTGTCCGTTGTGGCAGATGCCGCTGTAATCGCTGCCGAGCCCATGCCCGCTTCATTGGAAAAAACGCCCCGGGCGATACCGTAGCGCATGCCGCTCATCATGGATGCCACAATCGTTCCGCCCATTCCTCCTGCAACTGCTTTTACGGAAAAAGCCATTTTGAATATTTCCGCTACGCCCGACGGCACGTTCTGGATATTTCCAAAAATAACAATCAGGCCGCCTATCATATAAAAAATTGCCATGCATGGCACTACAACAGACGATACCTTTGAAATGGATTTGATGCCGCCTACGATAATAAAAAATGCCAGAACCGTAACGATAACACCAGTAATCCATGGCGCAACCAGAAACGTCTTATCCATGGCTTCTGAAATGGAATTGGCCTGTGTCAGGTTGCCGATTCCAAAGGATGCTATGACGGTAAACAATGCAAACAGCCAGCCAAGAACCGCCCCGAAGGTCTTGTTCTTAAACGCCTTTTTCATGGTGTACATCGGCCCGCCGGACATTTCCCCGCGTTCATTGACCTCACGGTATTTAATGGCCAGCATGCATTCGCTGAACTTGGATGTCAGCCCAAAGCATGCAGATACCCACATCCACACAAGCGCACCCGGACCCCCGGACACCATGGCTGTTGCAACCCCGACAATATTTCCCGTTCCAATCGTTGCCGCAAGCGCAGTCGTCAGTGCCGCAAACGGCGATACTTCCCCGGCACCGCGGCTTTTGGTTCTTGCTTCTTTGCTTAATGTAATTTTGATTGCATATGGCAGATTCCTCCATGTCTGGAATTTCAGGCGGAATGTAAGATAGATTCCCGTTCCTACCAAAAGCACCAGCATGACCGGCCCCCAGACAAAATCATCAATTACCTTCAGAATGTCTTCCAAAGCTTTCATGTCCATAACCGAATACTCCCTTCCTGTATCACGAAAATGGGACAACGCTCGCACGCTGTCCCGTCCCTGAGATTTTAGCCATTTACTATTTTACCACAGAAAAGCAGAATGTCAATTGTTTTTTGTAATAGTCCGCATACGCTCATGGCTTTCGTTCCCGCCTGCTACTGGTAAGCGATATACACGCAGCCTCTGGCACACAGCTGCTCCTGTGCTTCTTCGATTGTCATCTTGACCGTTCCGCCTGCCTGCGGGTCATACATCCATACATTTAATGCATCATATCCGGTAACCAGCACGGCCCCCTGTGCCCCGCGCACAGCCAGCACCGGCATGCCGCAGCTGACATAGTAAAATACCTGCGTCAGCGAACATCCCTCGATAACATAAACCTCCCGTTCCAAAAGCAGGGATTCTAATATTTCCTGCGGCGTGTCGCTCCGCTCTAACAGTGCGCTGGCGCTGACTTCAATCCCTTCCTGCCGCAGCATGGCGCTGATGCATTTTGCCACTGGAGATCCTGCTGCGTCTGTCTCGGAAGGCTGCACCTCAATCGGCATCTGCGCGTTTTTTCTGGCACGCTTCCAGATGTATTTCTGCCGTTCGTCCACTGCGACTCCCATATTTTCATCCGCACTGCGGATTGCGCTGCCCACATCGCTTGTCACGGACTGCACCCTGCCCTTTGCATACGCGATGTATACCGGCTGCTCCTGCGTTGTTTTAAGCGACGTCCGTTTATCTTCTCCCGACATGACCTGCTTTGCCGCAATATAGACCGGAATGGTCTCTTTTTCCGATTCGGCCAGTGTCAGCTGTACCTGCAGCTGCCTGGCCTCGGTTATGGTCGTATGGATGATTTTCTGCCCGCCCCCTTCCTGGGTGCGGTTTACAATCGAATCCTGCTTTGCCGGCACATAGACGCCCCCGTCCAGGACAAGGCGCTGGATTACGAGCACGCCGTCATGGAATTCCACGCCGTCAATAAAATACCCCTTTTTCCGGTACTTTTTCAGCACCTCCATGCTGGACGCATCTGCTATGCGCAGCTCATACATCGGGTCCTGTCCGATACCGGCCGGGCCTTTTATCTGGTGCTTGTCCGCCGCTATGCCGTATACAAGGTCTTCCTGCAAAAACCCGAGCACGCGTATGCTCTTTCCTTCTTTGACATGAATCTTGCGGACTTCTGATGTTTCCAGGTCCATAATCGAAGCTTCCCGTGAATCGCTGTCCGAAACCCAGGCAAAATACCGGTTGGATTCGGAAACCGCACAGGAGCTGTCATCCAGCCCGGATGCGATTTCTTCCGTATTCATCGTTTCCAGGTCGATATGAAGGACGGTACCGTTAAACAGAAGGTAAATGCTGCCCGCCGAATTTTCGTAAAGCAGCCTTCCAAGCTCTGCCTGCAGTATCTCGAACGATTTGTCAAACGAAACAAACAGCTTCTCCTCATTTGTGTTTGCCCGGCTGTTATAGTGCAGGAAGCTGATGCCCATTTCCCCTTCGTGCACGCCGCGGTTCATATATCCGTATACGACATAGTCTATGTCGCCTGCCTCGTCAATATTCAGAATGCGGATATCATGCTGCATGTAATTCTCACGCGCGTCAATCCCTTCATGCCCCCGGAAGCTGAACACCTCTGCCAGCCGCCCGGACGCCTGGTTATAGCTCCATAAATCCCCTTCCTGTACAAAACAGGTAATCGTCCCTGCTTCATTCTGCTGGTATTCCACTTCTTTGGAGCGGATGCCAAGCTGCAGGTAATTTTCATACAGAAAATCATTTTCCCCGCTGAATATCTGGTTCATCGTGCGTTCAAAGTTCAAAAGGTACATGCGTTCGCTGGTATAACGGATGCGGTAATATTCTTCCACGTTATAGTAATCCATCTGTCCGTTTTCCCCTTTGGACGTTACGGTATAATACAGCACGATGACATTATAAGAGCTGTTCATTTCCTTTACCGACGGCACCGGGGCAGTCAGCCTGTCACACGGAAATTCTGCCCAGTTTGCCTGCATCAGGCTTGAATTAATGGTAACCTTGTGGAGCGTGGAATTATCACCGGTGATATTCGGCTCCCAGTAGGTCGACAGCTCGTCCGGGTTTTCGGAAAACGTAAGCTCATTAATCTGTTTTGCAAACCGCACGCTCTGTGCAACGTAGCAGTCCTGCGCATCCGCTATGCGTGTATAATAATAGCAGATATCCTCGTCCTGCTTGATTTTTAATGTCAGGATATATTCCCTGGATTTTTCCAGAAGGTTCTGGACAGGAATGCTTGTCCGTATCTGCTCGTCTTTTTCTTCAAACGCGGTAATATTTCCGTCTGAAACCAGCCGCTCACCGTCGATGCTGCGTATTTCGTAAGAAATGCCGTCGATGCGGTACCCGCAGGTGCGTATCTGCAGCGGTATTTCCTTGCTGCTGGAAAGCGGCGTAATCGTATCGCGCATGCCGGTTGCACACATCTGCGTTTTGTACCCGTGCAGCTCATTTATCTGCTCTTTTCCATCAAACAGTACAATGACCGGCAGCGTGGCACTCTCCATTTCCGTCGTTAAATCCAGCTGGTTCTGGTTTGTAATCCTGCTGCATACAAGCAGCGTTATGATAAATACCGCAGTAAGAACTGCTGCTTTCATCAGCCCTTTTTTCATTCTGTCCTTTATCCTTCCCTTTCGTAT
>CAJTSV010000093.1 GCA_910579075.1 uncultured Eubacterium sp. | reverse complement strand
ATTTTGATGGGGAAAGAGCCGGACCGTTTGGACGGATTTCTGGAGAAGTATGAGGACAGTGAAATAAAATCATTCTGTAATGGAATAAAAAAGGACATCGCCCCTGTCAAGAATGCGATATCCTTTGATGTAAGTTCTGGATTTGTTGAAGGAAACAACAACAAATTCAAACTGCTAAAACGTATTGTATACGGCAGAAGCGGATTAGTCAACCTGGAAAAGAAATGCAAGCTGGCATTTCTTCCCAATAATGAGGATTTTGATCTGGCTTCTTTCGTATAAAATAAGCTGGCATTATGCCAGCCTATTTTATATCCTAATATACCCAAAGTTCAGAAAGAACCGGTTTACAATCATCTGGCATATTTTTTTACGCGCCGTATCATACCGGTGCTCCTTAACCGCAGCAAAGCTTAAGAAAATAACCGGATAGGTTCCCTGCAGGCGCTGGTATCGTTCATCCTGCCAGACTGCCAGGTTTTCAAACAGCCTTCCCCTGCCTGCATCACGGATGGAAAAAAAATCCCGCAGCATATGCATGGCCAGCGTTTTTCCAAACCGCCTGGGCCTTGCAATCAGGGTCACGGTATCTTCACTTTCCCACCATTCTTTAATAAAATTCGTTTTATCGACATAAAAGCAGTTTTTTTCTATCAGTTTCCCAAAATCCTGCTCTCCAATCGCAACTGTCCTTGCCATAACATTCCCTCCGCCAGAAAATCCTGCTGCCCTTATCCCATGCACTGCTCCAGGATTGCGAGCCCTTCCTGCATCTGCTCTTTTGTAAGGTTTCCAAAGCCCAAAAGCAGCACCGGGCGTGCACCGGGACTTGCAAACCCCGCCGGACAGCACCCGGACATTCCCTGTACATCCAGGCCAAAGGCTTTTGCCCGTGCAATTATTTCCGCTTCTGTACGCACGCTGTCTATCTCCACGGCAATGTGCAGCCCCGCATGGTCCCCGTATATGCGGTGTACCCATGGCCTGCCTTTTAGCAGCTGCATCAGGCAGTCATGCTTTCCTTTATAAATGCCTCGCATTTTGTTTAAATGCCGTTCAAAATACCCGCAGCTGATAAAACGGCAGACCGTCATCTGCTGGATTCTGGACACCGTAGAAGCATAAAACCCGCAGTTCCTGTGATACAGCTCCACCAGCTGGCTGGGCAACACCAGATAGCTGATGCGGATAGACGGCATAATGCTGTTGGAAAACGTGCCCAGGTAAATGACCGTGCCGGCCCGGTCCATGCCCTGCAGGGACGGTACCGGCCGACCCTTGTAGCGGAACTCACTGTCATGGTCGTCTTCGATAAGATACCGCCCGTCCCCCGCTCCTGCCCATGCCAAAAGCTCCATCCTGCGGCGCAGCGGCATGACACAGCCAAGCGGAAACTGGTGCGACGGCATGACATACGCAAGCGTCACGCCGCAATCCTGCCGGTCAGTCCCTGCGAATGCTTCCGGGATTCTGTCCGCCTGCATTCCATCCGCATCCATTGGCACTGCTGCCACCGGACAGCCCGCATTGCGGAAGGTATCATAAGCCTGCAGGTAGGTCGGGCTTTCCATAACCACCCTGCAGGGGCCGCCCAGTATCTGCAGGAGCATCTGCAGCAGGTATTCGTTTCCGGCCCCGATAATCATCTGTTCCGGCTCACAGCGCACGCCCCTGGCATGATGCAGATAGGAAGCAATTTCCTTCCGCAGCGCATATTCCCCCTGCGGCTCTCCCGGGCGCAGCAGCCCGCGGGAAGCTTCCAGGGCGGCAAGCGCTTCTTTGGACGATTTGCGCCAGGCATTGTATGGAAATCCTTCTTCATCTATCTGTCCCGGCAGAAAATGATAGCCGGACGGGTATTTCCTGCTGGCGTCTGTTTTCTGCCCGCCGGTAAAATGATACAGCGCACGGACATCGCACACATAGTGCCCGCTGCCCCGCCTGGCAGAGAGGTACCCTTCACTGGCCAGCTGGGCATACGCGGCATCTGCCGTGCTTCTGGAAACCTGCAGGCTCTGCGCCAGCAGACGGGCAGACGGCAGCCTTTCCCCCCTGGAAAGCCTGCCGTCCATAATTTCCCCCCTGATGTATTCATATATCTGTTCGTAAAGTGCCTTTCCGGCACTGGCATCCAGCCTGACCAGCAGCTCCTTCACGCTACTGCTCCTCTCCTTCTTCTTCCTTCTTGGCAGCCAGAATCTCGTCCTTAAGCATCAGTGCCTTGTCTTTAAGCTTTGCCGCAATACCCTTTGCCTGTATGACACTGCCGCAGTATTTTGTCGCCAGGTCATACTCATGAAAACGGAAGCTTAACACGGCAAGCAGGTAATCAAACGTATTCTGGTCCATGCCGCAGATAGGGAAATTTTCCTGTGTCGCTGCCTTGGTCAGCCCGTCATAAGCCTGCTTATAATAGCGCTGCGACTTTTCCCGATACTGCTTTTCCATTTCCTCCGTTACAAGTCCCGGCTCTGCTTCTGCTTCTTCCAGGCATCCGCGTATCAGCCACGATATCTGCAGGCACAGGTACGCCTGCTCGCTCAGCGGCAGCTCCATAACCATTGCGCACACAAGCGCAATCTCATGATGGCGGATAGCCGTTGCATAATCCATGACTTCCATGCTTGCCGGCTGCTGGCTCATAAACTGGGACGTCACCTTTTCCCGCAGCCGCTTCTGCTGCAGGCTCGTCAGGTGCTCGAAATTTCTGGAAGGAGCTGCAAACCCGCAGTACGGGCATGCCGTCACGCCGTACTTTAAGGAATCGATAAACTGAAACCTGGGCCTTAAATCCGGGTCTGATTCCTTCCTGCGCAGCTTGCTGTTTAACACACGCAAGTCCTCAAACTGCCCCTCACAGTTCGTGCAGGTGATTTTTTTGACATAGACATACTTTTTTTCCTCATCTACATTATATAATACAGACATAAATTTCCCTTTTCCTTTCTTATCCTAAAAACCCCCGGCAAGATGCGCAGGCAGTCTTCCATTTACTGCGCCGGCAGCTTAAACGAGCTTTTCAAAGATACAATCCGGTTAAATACCAGATGTCCTTTTTCTGAGTCCTTTGCATCCACGCAGAAAAACCCATTGCGCACAAACTGGAAGCTGTCATATGGCTGTGCATCCGAAAGACTCTGTTCCACATAGCATTTTTTTACGGTCATGGAATCCGGATTCAGGTTCAGGCTTCCGTCTTCCTTGTTATAAACGCCCTTTTCTTCATCAATCAGGTTTTCAAACAGCCGCACCTCGGCTTCCTGTGCAAAATCTGCTGCTACCCAGTGAATCGTTCCTTTGACCTTGCGGCCGTCCGGGCTGTTTCCGCCCCTGGAAGCCGGGTCATAAGTACAGTGAATCAGCGTAACCCTGCCATCCTCATCCTTTTCATAGCCAGTACAGGTTACAAAATATGCCTGCATCAGCCGTACTTCATTGCCCGGAAACAGGCGGAAATACTTTTTCGGCGCTTCTTCCATAAAATCTGCCCGGTCAATATACAGCTCCCGTCCAAACGGCACGGTGCGCACGCCAAGCTGCGGGTTTTCCAGGTTGTTTTCTACCGTAAGCTGCTCGGTCTGGCCCTGTGGATAATTATCAATCACAACCTTTACCGGGTCTACCGCTGCCATAATGCGCGCTTTTTTCAGCTTCAAATCCTCACGGATGCAGTACTCAAGCATTGCCATGTCAGCCGTGCTGTTTGCCTTGGAAATGCCGCACAGCTCTACGAATTTCTGAATCGCCTCCGGTGTATAGCCGCGCCTTCGAAGCCCGGAAATCGATACCAGCCTCGGGTCGTCCCAGCCGTCTACAATGCCGTCCTCAACCAGCTTTTTAATATAGCGCTTGCCGGTTACGACATTATTTAAGTACAGCTTTGCAAACTCAATCTGCCTTGGCGGATGCGGGTATTCCAAAGACTGCACAACCCAGTCATAAAGCGGCCTGTGGTCTTCAAACTCACTTGTGCAGAGTGAATGCGTAATTCCCTCAATCGCATCTTCAATCGGATGCGCAAAATCATACATCGGATAAATACACCATTTATCCCCGGTATTATGGTGCGTCATGCGGGCCACGCGGTAAATGACCGGGTCGCGCATGTTCATGTTCCCGGATGCCATGTCGATTTTTGCACGCAGCACCTTTTCCCCATCTGCAAACTTTCCGTTTTTCATATCCTCAAACAGCGCCAGGTTTTCTTCCACGCTGCGGCCGCGGTCCGGGTCTTCCTTTCCCGGCTCTGTGAGCGTTCCCCGGTATTCCCGCATCTGCTCCGGCGAAAGGTCTGATACATATGCAAGGCCCTTTTTAATCAGCGTTACCGCCGCCTCATACATCTGTTCAAAATAATCCGAAGCAAAAAACAGCCGGTCTTCCCAGTCTGCCCCCAGCCACTGGATATCTTCTTTGATGGATTCTACAAATTCGGTTTTCTCTTTGGTAGGATTCGTATCATCAAAACGCATATTGAATCTGCCGCCGTACTGTTTTGCAATTCCGTAATTCAAAAGAATTGCCTTGGCATGCCCGATATGCAGGTAGCCGTTCGGCTCCGGCGGGAAACGGGTGTGTACCGTATCGTATACGCCCTGCGCAAGGTCTTTGTCAATCTCCCGTTCAATAAAATTCCTGGATGTGCTTTCGTTTTCCATTGCTAACATTCCTCCTGAAATGACAGCCAGCGTTGAAAAACCAGCCGGCTGCTCTAACTAACAGAGTAACACAGCTGGTTTTTTGCGTCAACTAAATTTCCGAAATGGCTGTTTTATTCTAAATATCCTTTTAATTTTTCTACTAATTCATATACCATTGTACCGGGATTAAATTCCGATGGTTTCATTGTACCGGCATCATATGCTGCCATGCGCCGTTTTGCATTTCTGACCGCTGCATGAACGCTGCCATAGGAATCCGCTATTTTATAAATATCCTTTTCATTTTTATGATATTTCCCATCACCAATACCGTGCCTTTCAAACATTTTATTCAGCTTGATACACCATTGCGACCTGTGCAGTGCAGAATCACTGTATTCAAAATGCAGATACAGCCAGTATTCAAATGACTGATTGCTCCAGGCAGCATGATAGCCTTTCTCTGTGCTTTCTTTTACAGCCTGGTTAAAATCCGTAAAGTCATCTTTGTCAAAGACAATCCAGATATTCTGATAAAGCACATTTGCCCTGCGTACAATATCCTCTGTTTTTTGAATCAATGCTGTTGTGGCCAGTCCTTCCCCATGTACATCAATCAGCGGCAGCTCAACCACATCAACCGTACCGCCCAGCTTTTCCTGTATCAGCCTCTGCAGGCCGCGGAAATAATTCGGTTCTGTACACTGCCCTTCCGTTACAATCAGAAAAGAATTTGCCCGAGGCTGCCGCTGCTCATATTTTCTCTGTTTTCTCGCTTCACGCCGTTTTTTAAATAAATCATCGGAGCCCAAGGTCATTCTCCCTTCATCGAAAACTCTTTCAGCATTGGAATACCCCCATACACGCCTGCCAGATAATCCTTTTCAAACGAGGAATCCGACCTTACTTTATAGTCAGATAATGCAGCCAGCTGGGAACACCCGTATTCATCCTTCTGTACAAACCAGACCTGGTCTCTCCTGAAAAATTTTTTATCCAGCAGCGTGGTATCATGCGTTGTATAAATCAGCTGGGCTTTTGACCCTTCCTCATAAAACAGGTCAATAATAAATTTCAGTAAAAGCGGATGCAGCTTGGCATTCAGTTCATCAATAACCAAAATCCTGTCCTGCAGAATAACCGCCCGTGCGCAGATATAAATAACGATGCTCTTTAAGGTTCCATCTGATTCATATCCCAGCCCCAGCCAGTAATCGTCTCCATTTCTCCCTTTGTGTTCTGTAAAAAAAGAAATCCGGTCTGCATCCTTTTCGTAAATAATATCTGTAATGCCAGCATCAATCGCATTCAAAAATCCCACCAGTTTCGCTTTTTCAGCTTCATTATCTATAATCTGCGGCAGTTCCGATTCAATAATATTATAATTTTCAAAATACTTATCCTTATCCACATGAATATCTAAAATTGCATCAAAAACCTGCCGGAACAGCTTTGTTTTTAAAATAATTCTGTTGAAAAAAGTCAGGGCCAGCGTTTCACCTGGAATCTGATGCCTGTAATGCCCGCATTCTTTCCGCACAGCTGCTCCAAATATTATTTCATCCGGACTTCTTTCAAAAACTACTGTATTTCTATTGGTCTTTAAATTTTTCCGGTACAGCCATTCACTCAGAATTCCTTTTTCATGATATTCAAATCCATATTTAAACTCGTAACCGCCAGTAAGAAAAACTATCTGAAATTCCGCAGGTTCCTCAGACTGTTCAAATTGAAACGGCATATAATATTTCTGGATGACGCTATCCCCATTCCTGGCAGAATTATTAAGGGATTTCAGTATAATCTCCTGAAAACAGCTGATTCCCCGGCACAAATTCGTCTTTCCCCCGGCATTTGCCCCGTATATAGCCGCTACCCGCAAAAACTGTTCTTCTGTATTCTCATAGCTGATTAAATTACAGCTATGTTCTTTATACGCCCGGATTGCAGACATATCCAGCACCGCTTCTTCTTTAAATGACATGAAGTTTTTCATCATAAACTGAACCAGCATGGCATAATACCTCCTGATAACAGAATATAACACAATCGCATACTATGTCAATAATATTGAGAAAAATTCACGATTTTTTAATTCTGGCTAAAGCTTTTCTGTTCTGCCAGCTGCATCCCTATCTGTTCTGCGTCCCATTTCTTCCCGGATGCCGATGCTGTTCTTATGCCGGCAGCTTCTGCTTCTGCGCTTTTGCTGCTGTTTCCGGCAGACATGCCTGTCAGGAGCAGCTCATCCCCGCTGATTACCGCATAGGCCGCAGCCGCTGACGAGCAGCCGGCCCCGATTCCGCGGATAAAGCTGCGCTCTGCCAGTGCTTGCCACCTGGCGTCTTCGTCCAGAAAGCCTTCCAGCAGGCTTTTATCAAAGCCTTCCCTGCCCTGTATGGCTAATATCCCCTGCCCGGCAGCCGGAATCATCTCCGATACGGAAAACAGCCTGTGAATCCGGTGTCCCAGCCCGAGCCTGGCGAGCCCGGCGGCTGCTAACACCAGCGCGCCGTATTCCCCGCTGTCTAATTTGCGCAGCCTGGTCAGGATATTGCCACGGACCGGCTTTACCTGGCAGCCCGGATAAAGTGCTGCAAGCTGGACACTCCGCCTCGGGCTGGACGTGCCGACAGGCCTGCCCAAATCCAGATATGTACTCCCCTGTGGCAGCACCAGGGCGTCCTGTGGCAGCTCCCGCCTGGAAAACCCGAGAATGGGATATCCAGCCGGTTCTTCCATCGGCATGTCTTTTAACGAATGCACCGACAAATCCGTGCGGCCTTCCTGCAGCGCCAGGTCCAGCTCCCGGACAAACAGCCCTTTTCCGCCGATCTCATCCAGCCTTCTGTCCAGAATCCGGTCACCCTTCGTTTTCATTTTTACAAGCAGCACTTCCATGTGCGGATGCCTGCTTTCCAGATGTTTTTTTAAAAGCTCCGCCTGTGCCACAGCCAGCTGGCTGTCCCTTGTGCCAATCCGGATTCTGTCCATGCGCCTGTCCTGCCCTTCTTTCTTATATATCTGATTATATCTGTATCTGCCTGCCAGCATGCTTTTTTCTGCTTTCAGACTCCACTTGCCAGTATGCCTGATTCCAGCTGTGCTGCTCCTGCCAGTACGTTTTTCCTGATTCCGGCTGTACTGCTCATGCCGGCATGCTTTTCCTGCTCTCAGCCCGCTATGCCATTCTGCTTATTCTGCCTCTGTCAGGCTGCATTCCTGCATCAGCTGCTGGAGCTTTTTTCGGAATGCTGCCACTTTCTTATGGTTTCCATCTGTACTGACTATGCCGGCAGCCAGACTGCCGTGTTCAGCAATCGCCGGAAAATAAAAATCACACTGGCTGCTGTCCGAAGCATTGTTTACCGGGATTTGTTTCTGGCGGCATTCCTGGCAGATGCATGCATTTACTTCCGGGCTGTCTGTCGCTGCAAGCACAAAGGCCGTCCCGGCCGGAATCTCTCCCATCCGGTATGCACGCTGGCTGATACCAAGCTGCCCGGGATATGCTTCCTTCAGCTGCCAGACTGCTTCGTTTATCTGCGGGGCAGCAGCCTTAACCTTTGCACCATGCGCCAGCAGGATGCCCATGCGCCTGGCCGCAATTGTTCCGGCTCCGAATATCAGGATTTGTTTCTGTCTGATATCGATAAATATTGGAAAATCTGCCGGCATTTTCGCTCCATTCCTTTCTATGCCTGTATTCTTTTTATTTCATTTTATATCCTTTTATATCCTTCGATTCTTCTATATCCTTTTATATCCTTCGATTCTTCTATATCCTTTTATATCCTTCTATATCCTTTTTATTCCTTCATTGATAATCCTGCTAAAAGTCCATCTGTTCCCACACCTGCATGCACCGGGCCAGTTCTTCCCTTCCAAGCTCATCCCGCAGCGCAAACAGCATCTTTTCGACCACCTTCTGCGAGCACTCCGCTGCCAGGGCGCGTATGGCTTCCCTTTCCCCTTCCGGAAACTGCATAAGCCCGCGGCCCATGCGCCAGCAGATATCCTTTGCCGCCCGTTCGCCTGTCCTGTGAATGCCTGGCACCAGCTCTCTGCATTCCTGCCATTCCAAAAATTCAGACAGCCTTGTTTCCAGCAGCTGCCCGGCCTGTTCCTTCTGGCGCTGCATTTCGCTGGATGAGCCGTCATTTTGAAACGAATCGATATCATACAGCGTGACGCCTTCCAGCTGTGCAATATCTTCTTCCATATCCCTTGGCACTGCCAGGTCTATGTATATCTGCGGCCGCTGCCTGCCAGAGCGCGCCTGCGCCAGCGGCTCTTTGCGGACAGTAAGGTTCGGGCTGACTGTCGCAGAAAGGATGATATCACATTCCGGTATCAGCCTGTAACGGTCTCCATAATCGATTCTGCTGCATCCTTTTGGGATTTCCACGATGCCGCTGCGGTACTGGCGCACGGTCACCGTCACCAGGGCCCCCTCGTCACGCAGCGTCCCGGCCGCAATTTTGCCCATGGTGCCGTTTCCGATAACAAGGCACCTCTTTCCAGCCAGCACATAACCCTGGCTCTTTAAGCCGTCCGCCGCACAGTGTACCGCCGAATAATCCGCGTGCACGGAAAGTGCTTTTGTACGGACTTCCTTTCCCGCCGTCACGGCATGGCGGAACAGCACCTCTAACAGCGTATCGGCGCAGTAAATTTCCCTCGCCTTTTTAACCGCTTCCTTTACCTGTGCCAGAATCTGGTCTTCTCCCAGAATCCGGGATTTTAAGCCCGCAGACAGATAAAACAGGTGCCTGGCGGCTTCCACGCCCCGCCTTGATTTAAAATACTGCCGGATATCCGCTCCGCCGCAGGGAACGCTGCGCACAGAAAAAAGCAGCCCTGGCAGGTCCATGCTGCTTTCTTTTGTACTGACATACAGTTCCATGCGGTTGCAGGTCGACAGTAAAACGCATCCCTTTACGCCCGGCTGCTTTTTTATCTCCTGCATCGCACGTTCTGCCTGGGAAGCCGTAAACGAAAACTGCTCACGCAGCCTGACCCCGGCCATGCTGTGGTCAATTCCTGTCATCTGAATATCCATCCGTTCCCCGCCTTTACGCCTGTTCCTGCCACTGCCGCAGCACGTCTGCCAGCTTTCCGTTCTCCTCCCGGCTGCGGACGGCTGCCCGGTAATACCCCTGCGGCATGCCTTCAAAATTACTGCAGTCCCGCAGCATGATTCCGCGCATAATGCTGAACGCATGGAGCCTTGGACGGCTTTTGAAAAAGATATAATTCGCTTCTCCCTTTACCGGTGTAATTCCAATGCTTTCCAGCTGCGAAATCAGCCATCTGCGCTCTTTCGCTGTTTCTTCCACCGTTTTATTGACAAAATCCCGTTCTTTTGTGCACGCAATTCCCGCCCTTCGCGCCACCGCAGAAACACTGCCCGGCAAAACGGCGCCATGCATGCGGTTTACCAGCTCTGTGTCCGTACACAGCCCGTAGGCCAGGCGGATGCCCGGCATGGCAAACATTTTTGTAAAATCCTTGACAATGAATAAAGCCCCGTCTGCATCCCCTGCACACATCGTAATATCCGGCGCATGCTCCACAAAATCCAGGCCGCATTCATCGAGCACAAGCCTTGCCTGCACCTGCACGCACTTTTCTAACACCGCTTTTAAAAAATCCCGGTCATACAAAACTGCTGCAGGGTTGCTTGGGTTACAGAAAAATACAAGGTCAACATCCGGCGTGATACTTTCTAAAAATGCATCCAGGGGAATATGGAACTCCTGTTCCGGTTTTGTATAAAAATAGGAAATCTCACACTGTGCCATCGAAAGCGGCCGCAGATATTCTTCAAATCCCGGCGTGGGAAACAGGACTTTTTTTGGCTGCAGGACCTGCACAAGGCTGCGGGCGATTTCTGAAACACCGTTTCCATAAAATACCTGCTCCGGCTCTACGCCTTCCCATTGTGCCACATGCCCGCTCAGTGTGCCATCCTGCTCCTTCGGATACTGTATTGCTGCCACAAGGCCGCTTCTTGCTGCCTGCATGACTGTGTCTGGAATTCCCAGAAAATTGATATTTGCAGAAAAATCAATACAGGCGTTTTGAAAAAATAAGTTTCCTCCATGCTGAACCATATTCCGCTCCTTTCTGCACAGGACAAATACTGTGCCGTAACCCTTCCCCGGACAAAAATCAGCTCCCCCGCATGCTCCGGCCTTTTATCGGGCGCATGAATTCCGTCTGTCATAAAGTCCGACATACATTCTTACAATATACCATACTTCATACCCTCTTGACAAGAATCACTGGAAAATTCCGCGGAAAATAATATAAAAAAGGTTATTGTTCACACAGGACTTTGCAGGGGCTGCCGCACTAAGCAAAACAGCTACAGGATGGCGCATCAAAGAACAATTGCGAACGATGTCCTGTATCATTTTTCTTAATGCAGCAGCCCCCCCCTTTTTCTAGCGGATAACTGCCGCCTTTTTGCTGCTGAATGCCCCATAAACACGTTTTCCGTCTGCGCCTGTCACATAGGCCCTGACTTTATAGTAATATTTCCTGCCGCGTGTCTGAGTCAGGCCGGAATATTTCCTGGCCGTGCCTTTGCTTACGGTTTTTACGCGTGTATAGGTGCCATTCTTTTTTGTGCTGCGGTATATCTGGAAACCGTCCGCACCGCCTTTTAATTTCCAGGTAAGAGACAGCTTCGATGTCTTGAGCTGCTTTACGGCTGCGCCAGTCACCTTCTGTGGTGCTGCCGTCACACTCGCAATCGGGCTGAACCTGCCGTATGTCCGCTTCCCGTTTTTGCCGGCCTGGAATGCCCGAAGACGGAAGGAATACACCGCGCCTGGTTCCATCTGTTTGGAATACTTTATTTTATCTGCATTTAAAATCGTCTTTATCCGTTTGTTTTTCCCTGTATCAGGGTCATACTGGTAAATCTGATAACCATCTGCCCCGGCGGCTTTTTTCCACTGGAAGACCACCGTGGCGCTGTTCTTTTTCACCGAAAGCGTCAATTTCAGGGCCGCTTTTTTATCAAACGTTCCTGCGGTGCCTGTCCCCTGTGTATCTCCCGTGCTGCCTGGTTCTTCTTCCGGCGGATTGTTGTCAGAATCCACGGTACCGGAACTGGAATTGCCCGGCGGCAGCGGCTGCCCCGGCTGGGACGGCGTGCCTGGCTGGGACGGCGTCACTGGCAGATTCGGTATGGTTCCGTCATCAGACGGGTCAATCGGCGTCCCGTCATTCGAAACCGCGCAAATAAGCGGATCTGCTCCTGCAATGCCAATTTCCTGCACCTCCTGCCCGGTGCTGCCGGTATAGCGCAGAAGCGGCTGGCCGCTGGCTTCGCCGCCTGCTGCTGCCAGGCCGATTTGTGCACGGAATGCTCCCTGCTGCTTTAAGGACAGTGTTCCAATCACCGCCTGCCCGTTATTTTGAAAAATGTCCCGGTCTTTTTTTACGGCCACGACGATATCCGCTGCATATCCGTTTCCCTGCTTTCGAATCACAGCGCTGGAAACATGGCCGGATTCCGTGCTGCCAGTAAATTCTTCGGCAAACCGGAACACAGGCTGCTGCATGCTTCCTTCCTCTAACGTGATATACATCCAGAACCGCAGGGCTGTAATTGTCTGCGGTTCATCGGATGGCTTTTGCAGCGTGACGGTTATATTTTTCCTGCTGCTGTCTGCTGACAGCTTCCCTCCGGCATCTGCCTTTGCCGCCAGGGGCGGCAGGCAGAACAGGAGCAGCATGCCTGCAAGCAGTGTATACATCCATTTTTTCATGTCTGTTTTCCCCGTTTCATGCATGAAAGATATTTTCAGGTTTCTTAATCCGGAATTTTATTTCCTTCCAGCGTAATCTGTGGCAGCTCAGATGGCAGCGTGATAACCATGGTATCGCTGACAACGCGTTCCCCTGTCTGCTCTTTTGCATCATCGACACGGTACAGCTCGCCGCGCACGCCTTTTATCTGCTTCAGGTCATCTTCCTTCCACTGTCCCGGCTTCACATAATATACCCATGTGCCGTCCGATGTCTCACCCAGATTTCCCTGCTGCGGCACCTTCGCAAAAATGACCTGTCCGGCATGTACCTCACTGCCTTTCGCGCCAATCACATTCCCCTGTGTGTCATACAAAAGAACCAGATTGTAGGCCGGATTGCCTTTGTATGTACCGGTAAATATCAGGGAGCCTTTTGGTATCACATCTTCCGCTTTCGTTCCATATGCAAAATCTTCTTTTAAAATACCCACAGCCGCCTGCTGCCCGGTTCCGGCTGTGTAAAATTCCAGATTGTCCCCGGACGGGCCGCAGACCTCGATTTCCTGAATGGAAATTTCTCCGGTTACAGACAGCTTCAGCCTGACATACCTGGCATCGTATGTGCCTATCCATTCTTCCCGCGCAGATTCCTGCACAGAGTCAAACCAGATGGTATGGTAATCTGCTGCTGTTTCTTTTGCCAGTCCCTGATAGCCCGTTTTTACTTCGTTCCACTTTGTACCGTCTTCACTGAGCTCCACGGTTATGGATGCCACGGCACTGCCCTTGTATTTCAGCGCTGTTACTGCTTCGGTTTTATGCAGGTCAATCGTAATCACCGCCGGCTTTTTGGCATCTTTTGGTGTTCCCCGGTATGTCCCGTCTGCGCCCTCTTTTCCGTCAGCAATCCGTTCTATGCTGTTCGCCTTTGCCTGCTGTACGTTCTGCGGCCCGGCCCCGTCATAACCGCTGTCCGGATTGTCTGTATCTGTCGGGATTTCCACATCGTCCGCGGAAACCATGTCTGTTTCCACCGTCCATGCGGATTTGTCCAGCACGCCGTCTGTCTGGATTTTGACCGATCCTGCATCCACAGCATTCGAATAATTCAGGTATTTATCCACAGCCCTTACTTCATAATCCATCACCCGGTTATTGACTGCGTATATCGTATCGGTAAATACCGTTACATCACCCGATTCCGCAGCCGGCACAAATCCGACAACACTCTTTTGATGCTTTCCATTCCCCGTCAAGCTGCGGGAAATCTCATAGCCGTGAATCAGGTCTTTGTCCTTCGCTGCACGAATCGTTACGGTTACCTGGTTTGTACCCGGCTTTGCCTGTGCTTCTGCCGTCAGCACGCCGTCCTGATCCAGCACTGTTCCGGTTTCATTTTTGTTGTCTGTACGGTATTTTCTGACTGCTTCGTTTACATAGTAAATGGCTTTTGTTTCCTTCTCGTATTTTTCCGCATAAGCAATGGTGTCTTTATCCGGCTCCATTCCCCAGCGTTCGAAAAATGCCAGGATATTTTTGTCAGCTGCCGCACACGCTAAACGCATCAGCTTCTGGTCGGAATCCCCGCTTAACGGAACCTCGCCCTTTGGCGCTTTCTTCGGATTTCTTGCATAGGTGTCCACGCGGGCAAAAAACAGGCTGTCAAACTGCTGCTGATAGCTGTCATACATGCGCGCGTCATCCGTACCGGTGCCATAAGCAAGGTACAGCTGCCAGTACATTGCCAGCTGCGTTGCAACATTCGAAGCAGGCCCCTTTGTATTAGACGTTACTTTTTCGTATACATTCTGATACTGGAAGCGGGTTGCCCCGTTTTCGTTAATGCTTTTCATCAGCTGTGCAAAGTAGTTGTTTGTCACTTCTGCCACGGCATAAGCGCCCTGGTTGATGTTATGGCCGATTTCATGGCAGATGCCCCATCCAAAGCTGCCCCAGTCCTTTGCTCCCGGCAGCGATGTGGAGCCCCACTCCACGCCGATATGGTTTCCGGCCGCATACATAAATGCCCCTGCAAACATCCGCATATACCGGATATTCAGATGCTGGGACGGAAGGGCATTGCTGCCTTTTGCTGCTGCATCCGTGCTGTCGCTTAAGCCCTTATGCTGATAAAACAGCGCCATCATCTGTTCCATGGCCTTTAAGGCATTGTCCAGCTTTTCTGCCTTTTCCTCCAGCCCGCCATTTCCAAGCGCCGCAAGTGTCTGCGAAGCCGGAATGGAATACATCATATGTTTCATGACAATATCGGTTGCATTTAAAATACAATTCTTCTGGTCATAAGCATATTTCGTATTTTCTTTCCCGTCATGCACAGCCTGATGCTGTGATTCGATGCCGGTTACATATGCTTCCAGCTCGGTGATATAGCTGCGTACCGCGGCTTTGCGTTCGGACAGTGTCTTTCCTGTCACATCAAGCACCGGAATACTGCTGCCGCCATTGACGCGCACGGCATATTTATCCGAAGCATTGTTTCCGGTATATGCCACATACAGCTGGCCACCGCGTTCTGCGGCTGTTGAAGCAAGCTTTGGCACGGTAATTTCATTCCTGCCGATTTTCAGTCCGACGCTGCGTGATACATTTGCCGCTTCGGCATGGTACTGCGTAAAGACAAGGCTTACGTCTGCTGCATCGCCTGTGCGCTTTGTATTATGCCCGACATAGACAAGCAGTGTTTCCCCGGCTGCGGCTGTCCGCCCGAGCGGCTG
>CAJTSV010000092.1 GCA_910579075.1 uncultured Eubacterium sp. | reverse complement strand
GCAAGGCGCATAGGAAAATCGAAAAGACGGTACAGCCCTTGTAATCGGGGCTATACCGCCTAATCTGAAATTACTTCCTTGTCACCGCAAACCTTGAGGATTGCGGTATTTTCAAGCCTTCCGGCGTTTTCAATTATAAAATATAATTAGAACTTCCCAGCATTCGCAGCTTCCTCAACGGAAACAGCAACTGCTACCGTAGCGCCAACCATCGGGTTATTGCCCATGCCAATGAGTCCCATCATTTCTACATGTGCCGGAACGGATGAGGAGCCTGCGAACTGTGCATCGGAATGCATGCGTCCCATCGTATCGGTCATGCCGTAAGAAGCCGGGCCTGCTGCCATGTTATCCGGGTGAAGCGTGCGTCCTGTACCGCCGCCGGATGCTACGGAGAAATATTTCTTGCCCTGTTCGTTGCATTCTTTCTTAAAAGTACCTGCTACCGGATGCTGGAAACGTGTCGGGTTTGTTGAATTTCCTGTAATGGAAACGCCAACGTTTTCATGGTGCATAATCGCAACACCTTCCTGCACGTCATCTGCACCGTAGCATTTTACAGAAGCACGGAGTCCTTCGGAATATGGTTTTTCGTAAATCACATTCAGTTTTGCTTCTTTGTAATCGTACTGTGTTTCAACAAATGTAAATCCGTTGATGCGGGAAATAATCTGTGCAGCATCTTTTCCAAGTCCGTTTAAGATAACGCGAAGCGGCTGCTTGCGTACCTTGTTTGCTTTTTCTGCAATGCCGATAGCACCTTCTGCTGCCGCAAAGGACTCATGTCCTGCCAGAAAGCAGAAGCACTCTGTTTCTTCTTCCAGAAGCATCTTGCCCAGGTTGCCGTGGCCAAGGCCTACTTTTCTGTGGTCAGCAACCGAGCCCGGAATGCAGAATGCCTGCAGGCCTTCGCCGATAGCTGCTGCTGCTTCCGATGCTTTGCGGCAGCCTTTTTTAATGGCAATTGCAGCACCGATTATGTAAGCCCAGCATGCATTTTCAAAACAGATTGGCTGGATTTTTTTGACCTGCTCATATACATCAAGCCCAGCATCTTTTGTAATTTTTTCAGCTTCTTCTACAGAGCTGATGCCGTATTTGTTTAATACAGCGTTAATCTGGTCAATTCTTCTTTCATATGATTCAAATAATGCCATGATTTTCGTTCTCCCTTCCTTACTCTGTCCTCGGATCAATAATCTTAGCGGCATCCGCTACACGTCCGTACTGTCCTTTAGCCTTTTCCCAGGCTGTATTAGGGTCGTCGCCCTTTTTGATAAAGTCAGTCATTTTGCCAAGAGAAACGAACTGATATCCGATTACCTCGTCATCTGCATCCAGAGCGATTCCGGTTACATAGCCTTCTGCCATTTCCAGATAACGGACACCCTTTTCTTTTGTTGCATACATTGTGCCAACCTGTGAACGGAGTCCTTTACCCAGGTCTTCCAGACCGGCGCCTATTGCAAGGCCGTCATCGGAAAATGCACTCTGTGTGCGTCCGTATACAATCTGCAGGAATAATTCTCTCATAGCGGTATTGATAGCATCACATACAAGGTCTGTATTCAGTGCTTCCAGAATCGTCTTTCCCTGTAAGATTTCTGCTGCCATAGCTGCAGAATGTGTCATGCCAGAACATCCAATTGTCTCTACCAGAGCTTCTTCGATAATGCCGTTTTTTACATTCAAAGACAGCTTGCAAGCACCCTGCTGCGGTGCACACCAGCCGATACCGTGTGTAAAGCCGGAAATATCTTCAATTTTTTTAGAATGTACCCATTTCCCTTCTTCCGGGATTGGAGCCGGTTCGTGCTTTGCACCCTTAGCAACCGGACACATGTTTTGAACTTCGTGTGTGTAAATCATTTTAAGACTCCTTTCAATTAGATGATTGATGCCGCGGAAAGCTTCCGCTGAAATGAACCATGCCGGGCTTATGCAGCTCAACATACTGCATATATTTTCGCATATTTCGTCAAATTCGTCCAGTCCTTTTTCACAAAAATATTGGCGCTATGTATTTGAATCATCACATTCCCGATACTTCCATTCAGGCTGGCTGCCCGGCTTTAGGACCGCCGAAAAATGCCGTAAATTCCTGCACGGGATATCCCTGGAAAAATCCTTCCCTGCCCGGCACAAATCCCACAGACTCGTAAAACGCCCTGGCAGCTGCCCCTCTTTCGTCCCCTTCCCGGAACGTTTCGACCGTAACCGGCCTTCGCTTATCCAGCTTTGTCATCATCAGTCGGAGCATCTGCGCTGCAAGCCCCCTTCTGCGGTATTCCGGGTGGACGGCCAGGCAGCCGATTTTCTGTTCTTCCTCCGAAAACAGCAGCACGCCCGTAATCATGCGCCCGTCTGCCGCATAGACAGCATTTCCGCGGCGCATATGGCTGATGACCGTGTCACAGTAGC
Source organism: uncultured Eubacterium sp. (assembly GCA_910579075.1). Classification (GTDB taxonomy): domain Bacteria; phylum Bacillota; class Clostridia; order Lachnospirales; family Lachnospiraceae; genus Eubacterium_J. The sequence continues at coordinate 12,730 of CAJTSV010000092.1, read as the reverse complement.
TGTCCATGGCTTCGTCTGTTTCCAGCCCCGGGAAATCGTTTCGGATGATTTCTGCAAAATTCAGCCACGATTCCAGATGCCCGATGCCTGCAAATCCGGTCGTGATTTTATGGATCCGCTCCCCCTGCGCATCGTAGCTTTCGCGGATATCAAACAGCCGGTCTAAAAACCAGTACGGAATCATAATGCCCTGTGCCTGCATTTTGATGACTTCATCCCTGCCGGCCCACCTGACCTGCTGTACTTCTTCTTCCTGCAAGTGCAGCGTGCGGATATCCACGTCCTGTTCCACGATATAAAAGTCATCAAAGCCTCCGGAAAAATTCATGGTAAAAAACGGACGCGCATCCGAAAGGTCTATTTCCAGTCCGAGTTCTTCCAGTACTTCCCGCTGTGCCGCTGCGGTGCTGCTGTCTCCTGCTAACGCAGAGCCGGCGGCCGATACGTCCCACATATTCGGCCAGTCTTTCTTAAAAGGCTTGCGCTGCTGGATTAGCAGCTTATTTTTGCTGTTAAAAATGCAGACATGTACCGCCAGGTGGTATTTTCCCTGCGGCAGCTTATCTGCCCTGCGGTGCGTTTCCCCTGTTTTCTCCCTGTCTTTTGTATAAAGGTCCCATAACTCCTCTGTATTTTCTCCCGGCATCTGCTGCATATCCCCAATTTCTCCTTTTCCTGTTTTCCTGTTATTTCTATATCTCCTGGTTCTCCGGGCTTCTGCCTGTCCCAGTGTGTTTCTTCCGTTTGCTGTTATGTATCATCCTGTCTTCTGCAAGCTCTTTGCCTGTCCCGGTATCTTTCCCCGCTTCCCGTTACCTGTCTGTTTTTGCTGCAATTTCATTCCGGTTTTTATAAATGGAACCGGCCGGAACTACGCCGCGTACCATAGAAAGCGGATAAATATTTGTATTCCGCCCGACTACCGTTCCCGGATTCAGCACTGAATTGCACCCGACTTCCACATGGTCGCCCAGCATGGCCCCGAATTTTTTAAGCCCTGTCTCAATTTCTTCTTTCCCGTTTTTTACCACAACCAGCGTCTTATCGGATTTTACATTGGATGTAATCGAGCCTGCGCCCATATGGGACTTATAGCCCAAAATAGAATCCCCGACATAATTATAGTGCGGCACCTGGACACTGTTAAAGATAACCGCATTTTTTACTTCTGTAGAATTGCCGACAACAGCCCCTTTTCCGATAATCGCACTGCCGCGGATAAACGCGCAGTGGCGTACCTGCGCTTCCTCGTCGACAATCAGCGGGCCGTTCAGGCAGGCCGTCGGGGCAATTTTTGCAGACTTCGCTACCCAGATATTCTCCCCGCGTTCTTCAAAGCGGCTGCTGTCCAGGCGGCTGCCGAGCGCAATAATAAAGTCTTTGATTTTTCCTAACACTTCCCACGGATAAACCGCGTCTTTGAATAAATCGGCTGCAATTGTTTCACTTAAGTCATACAGGTTTTCAATTTTACACTGTTCCATTTTTATTCTCCTTTTTCTGATTCTGGCATATGAAATGTTGCCAATAATTCAATTACTATTTTTTCAAACACAAGATTTATATCCGCCAAAATATTTCTTGCTTCAGACGGAATACTTCCATAATTATGAAATACTAAACATCGGACAGAATAGAGACTGTCACCCGCATCTGTTTTTACCTTTTTGTCTGAAGCCTTTAAAATCTCATTACAGGCATCCATCAATTTTTCTTTCAAAACACTGTCTAAATTTGAATATGTATGATGAAATAATTCTTTTACCCGGTATTTTTCTCCTGTTATTTTTTGTAAATCATCCTTCATATCAAACAGATTATTCGTATCCTGTCCTATTTTCTGGCTAAACCCGATAAATTCATATGAAAAAATATCCCCAATTAAAAGCTCAATAACCTGATAGAGCATATGAAATTTTGCCAGAGGCAGTAAAGCTGTCTGCACTAACAGATTTTTGAATACTTCCTCTATAAATATTTTGTTTGTAACGTCTTTCGAGATTCTTCTTATGTTTATCCTTTTGTCTGCATGAAAATTTTTTTCGGAATCCATAAAACCCGGCACGCAGAAATATCCATATCCAAATAAATCTGCTATATAATCCCAGATACAAAATTGACGGATTCTGTTACAGTTACTTTTACTCATAACAAGTATAACTGCACCCTCTGGATAAAAATCGGTTAATTTTAAAAATTCACTGCTATTCGTCTTATTTTCCTCTGCAATATTATTCAGAAGAAGATATGATGCAACATATGCATATTTTAAAAAATAAATATTATCTGCATAATCATGGCTATCCGATACCAGCGACTGAATTGGAAAAATCCACCCCAGTCTTACATCTTCCTGTTTATCATAAACCTGAAATATATCATTCTCTCTGTTTAAAGCAGATGCATAAAATATTTCAAAACAATAATCTTGTGGGTTATACTCATTATCCAGTTCCAAATATTTTTCACATTCCAGGAAGATTCCTTCACTGCTGCTTAAAGAAAAACTCTTTTTGAACTGATCAAATATAACCTGTGTATACACTGCATCTTCATCATAAAATTTTAAATACATGCTTACACCTGGCTTCTATATTTTTGAAAACAGTTTACAGCTGCAAGATACAGGTTTAAATAAGAATCACTTTCTGGATTTAATAACTCCCTGAAAAAATACTGAAACAGCATCCGCTGGCCATTTCCTATTTTCTTGGAATCTGATTTGACCTTATCCAGTCCCCGTAAAAATTGGATAAACCATTCATTTGTATCTTTCCTGCCTGGCATTATCTGGCCACACAAACAATCCAGCTGTTCAAAAGATTTTAATTTATCATAATCCTTCAAACGCCCAGCAGCTGCACCAAACCCAGTTAATGCCTGAGATGTATTAAAAACTTTGACAATACTATTGCCAAACGGCTTCCCATTCAATCCATACCCTTCAAAATCCAGATTATCTGAATCTGCAAATTTTTCAAGCTGTTCCATAAGCTGAACATAAGAACTGATAAATTCTCTAAATAAATCTGTCTGTGTATTCTCATGAGATAAGTTTTCAAGCATTTTCACATTATCTAATAAATCCTGCCTGTCGATAGGCAGTTCATCTCTGTACATATAGGAATTAAATCCTTCTACCGCATCCTTAAACTTAACTTCCCGCACAGACGGTTTCATTCTTCCCTCTGTTTCTGTAACCAGTTTCATGCCGTCAATATTTGTATCAACTAAATTTTTGTATAATATTTCTATCTGATGCCTTGTCGACATGGGTGTCTGCCCTGTATTTAATGTAAGCATCCTATATAAAATACCAAATTTATTGATTCCAATATAAATCTCCAGTCTTAGCTGGCAGGATAAGAACTGATAAAGTTCTTCGGTATTATTCTCCTTTTCCAGTTCTTCCTTTGCTGCTATCATTGTGTATGTTCTTTGCAGCCCGTCCAGTATCATTAAATTTTGGGGATTTTCATTCACATATTCCAAAATCTGCTGGTCAGGTGTATTTTCATCAACAACACCAGAATCCGTTAATGCTAATACCAAAGGCGGAATAACACATCCTCTTTTCAAATCTGATTTAAGCAGTGAATACACAGACTTGGAAGATTTTATTTTCTTTCTCTGCATATCGTTATTTTCTAAAATATCTTCTGCAAAATTTAAATAATCACCAATTGTAATGACTACAAAAATATTCCAGCTGTTAATTCTCTTATCTTCTATTCTTGACAAAATTTCCATCCGCTTTCTTTTCCTTTCTTTATAGTATGCCATAACCCTTTTTTCCTATTCCTTTACCACAAACATCTCAATCGCAGATTACTCACCATTCTGTCATGAATCTGTTTCTTCGTTTATATTCCAGTTTTTCCCTGCTGCATTGCCCCTGTTATTTATAATATGCCCCCGCCTTCTCAAAATAACTGCGCATCGCATTCTGGTTATTCAAGCCAAGCACCCCGCTTGTGCGGCTTTTGATAAAGTGTTCCAGCTTCTCCATATATTCCTGCGGGGTAATCGAGCCTTCTGCCACATAAGCCAGCCCCTTTTCCCAGCTTGCTGTAAGCTCCGGGTTCAGCAGCTGCTTCAGCGAAGCACTGACCACATCAAAAATCATTTCTCCAAGCAGCGCCGGCGTAATGACCTGTGTTTTTTTATGAAGCGCAAGGTACCTGTTTTTTACCAGCTTTGACAGAATCTCTGCCCGCGTGGCGCTCGTGCCGATTCCGCTGCCCTTAATTGTCGCGCGCAGCTCCTCATCCTCAATCAGCTGCCCGGCATTTTCCATAGCCAGAATCATCGAGCCGGAATTGTAGCGTTTGGGCGGGGATGTCTCGCCTTCTTTTATCCAGAAGCGTTCCACATCCAGCACCATTCCCTTTTTCAGCTTTGAAACCGCTTCCAGCAGCCCGGCGTCTGCCCCCGTGCCTTCCTGCCCCGCATCCCTGCCGCCTGTTTCAGATTCCATGCTCCCTGCATTCCCGCCTGCGCCTTCGGAAAGCGGCTGTTCTTCTTTCTTCTTAAAAAAGGAGTATTCCATAACCGGCAGATACCCGGGCTCTTTTAATACCTTCAGGCCCGCAAAAAACTGTTCTGCCAGCGTTTCGTTCCTTACCTCAAACACCAGGCTGTATTTCAGGTACACAGCCGGCGGGTAAAATATGGCCAGAAACCGCCGCACGATTGTCTCATACACCTTCATGGACAGCGCGGAAAGCGTCTTGAGCGCGCCCATGCCCTGCCCGGTCGGAATAATGGCATAATGGTCGGTAATCTGCTTATCGTTCGTATAACGCGTCCTGGCAATGGACTGATAGCTGCCGCCCTGCAGGATTGTTTCCGCAAATTCCCGCACGCCGGGAATGCTGCACAGGCCGGATATATTTTTCCGGATTTCCTTTGCTGCCGCTGTGGAAAGCACGCGCGCATCGGTACGCGGATAGGTGACAAGCTTTTTTTCATACAGCTCCTGTGCAATCCCAAGCGTCTGGTCCGGGCTGATTTTGAAAAATTTCGAGCATGTATTCTGAAGTTCGGCCAGATTATAAAGAAGCGGCGCGTTTTTCATCTCTTTTTTCTTTCCCGCTGACAGGACAGAAGCCTTCACAGGCGGATGCTCCCCAAGGCGTTCCACGAAACGCTGTGCTTCTTCTTTTTCCAGAAATCCATTATCCTTATACAGCTTCGGCGACTGAAAATAAGCAGAGCCTTCCACGGCCTTCCACTCGCATTCGATTTTGTGCCCGCCTGCATCGACAGGAATCAGGGCCAGAACCCGGTAAAACGGTGTTTTGACAAAATCCCGGATTTCCCGCTCCCTGCGCACGACCATGCCGAGCACGCAGGTCATCACGCGCCCGACTGAAATAACCGCATATTTTTCATGCAGGTAATCTGCAACTGCATTTCCGTATTTTAAGGTCAGAAGCCTGGAAAAATTGATTCCCATCAGGTAATCTTCTTTGGCACGAAGGTATGCGCTTGCGGCCAGATTATCATACTCTGATAAGTCCTTTGCTTCCCGGATGCCGCGCAGGATTTCGTCCTCTGTCTGGGAATCAATCCACACCCGCCTGCGCTGCTTGCCTTTCACACCGGCCATCTGCTCAACCAGCCGGTAAATATACTCCCCTTCGCGCCCGGAGTCCGTGCAGACATAAATGGTATCGATATCCCTGCGCTTTAACAGTGACGCTACGATTTTAAACTGCTTTGCGGCAGACGGAATGATTTCATACCGGAACTCCTGTGGCAGGAACGGCAGCGTGGCCAGGCTCCATTTTTTGTATTTCGCGTCATAAGCTTCCGGGTAGCTCATTGTCACCAGATGTCCGACGCACCAGGTCACAACTGCCTGTTCCCCTTCCTGGTACCCGTCCCTGCGTTTCATATCCATTTTCAGCGCCCTGGCAAATTCCTGCGCTACCGAAGGCTTTTCTGCTATGTATAATGATTTTGCCATATATTCTCCTCGTCCAAAACCAAGAATGAGATTACAGGAAACCAATCAAATCTCCCGCAATCCCATTCCCTTTGTAACCGTTCTTATATTCCCTGTCCGGGAAAAGCACCCGCTGCCTTCACGGCCGCCCCTTACAGCTGCGTCATGTCTACAAGGACAAGACGCTTGTCTTCTTCCGCTTCGTCCAGCAGCTTCTGGTCAAAGCTTTTTGCCGAAAACAGGTAATAATGCTCCGATTTCAGCTTTGCCTTTTTCATTGTATCAAACAGCTTTTCGCACATGGCGTAAGTCAGCTCCGGTTTGGACCAGTTGCACAGCCCTATCAGGTTGTTTCTGGCAGAATCCTGTGCAATAATATCAATATTCCCGGTCTTGCCGACCCATGTGCCTGTTTTATGTATCTGAATCGGAAGCTTGTCTACCATGTTCAGCAGCCCTAAATATTCCATGCAGACCTGCACAAAATACCGGCTCATATAGTCGTCCAGCTCATCCGCAATATATGCGTCATAAAAATCTTCCGGTGTCATCATATACAGGTCGGAAAGATGCGGATAGACAAACCGGAACCAGAAGTTCACATAATTGCTGCGAATCTGGTAAATTCCCTTCTGCGCATTTTCCCACCCGCCGGTCTCGAACGAATTCACTTTTTCAATGACTTCAAACGCCGCAAGGTTTTTCATATAGACACTGATTTTTGCCCTGGAAAATCCGGTTTCATTAAACAGGTCATTCAGCTTGTGATGCCCGGCTGCAATGGCAGCCAGTATCGTATCATAAATCGCCAGCTCCCGCAGCTCGCTTCCGATAAAACGCTCCGCTTCTGCAAACAGATAGCCGTTTGGCGAAAGAATATTGCGGCACACATTCGTGCGGATATCCTTCTTGGAATTCCACCGATTCATATAGGAAGAAACACCGCCTAAAATGCCGTATGCCTTGACACAGTCGCTGACCGTATATTCCGGGTAAGACCGCACCATATCGATGAATTTCAAATCATCCAGCTTGATGCTCGCGTCTACCTTTTTCATGCCGTCGCCAAGCTTTCCGGCCAGCTCCTGCTCCACCCACGCAACCGAAGAACTGGCCAGTACAATCAGCACCGGCCCCGGATATAATTTCTTTGCCTTTAACTTCAAAACCGCCTTGAAAAACTCCTCATCGCGCTTTGCGATAAACTGGAATTCATCCACAATCACGACCAGCTTGCTGGCGCTCCCGCTGCGGATGCGGTTAAAAAACTCACTGTAATTATTTTTGGAAAGGCTCACGTCATACTGCTTTTCAATTTCACGCGCAAACTGCATGCACTGCTCCTGCTGGGAAGCCCTGCGTGCCCGGTAATAGAAAAATTTCTTTCCTTTGCAGAACATCCTGATAAAGGCTTCCTTATCGCATCCTTCCCGCCCATAGAGCACGACCAGCTGGTTTCCATTCTCGTCGTACAGCTGCTCGATTTTTTTTAATTCCGTATGTCGTATTACCATGGCTTTCTCCTATTGCATTGATTTGCATCACTGAGCTTTCACAAAGATTTAAAAAGTAAAAAAATCATATCACATTTTAACTTTCTTTTCAAGATGGCAGCCCAAAAAGCTGCCCGTCTTTATTTTTTTGCAATATAGCCCTGGGCTTTTAACAGCTCTGCACACAGAACTGCACCGCCTGCTGCACCCCGGACTGTATTATGGGACAATCCGACAAACTTCCAGTCATAAACGCTGTCCCTGCGGATGCGTCCGACACTGATTCCCATGCCGTTTTCAAAATCCACATCCAGCGCAATCTGCGGACGGTTATCGTCTTCCAGATACTGGATAAACTGCTTTGGCGCTGAAGGAAGCCCCAGCTGCTGCGGCAGGCCGCTGTAGTGAACCAGCTTTTCTATGAGCTGCTCTTTTTCCAGTCCCTTCCTGCGGAATTTTACAAATACCGAAGCGGTATGGCCGTTTAACACCGGCACGCGGATGCACTGGCTTGTAATCACAGGCTCTGCGGCAGGCTCAATCACGCCGTTTTTCAGCTCTCCCCAGATGCGCAGCGGCTCCCGTTCGGACTTTTCTTCTTCCCCGCTGATAAACGGTATGATATTTCCCTGCATTTCCGGCCAGTCTGCAAAGGTCCTGCCCGCACCGGAAATCGCCTGATAGGTCGATACCACAGCTTCATATGGCTCATATTCCATCCATGCGGTCAGTGCCGGCGCATAAGCCTGAATCGAGCAGTTTGGCTTTACCGCAACAAACCCGCGCGCGGTTCCAAGCCGTTTTCTCTGATACTCAATCAGCCCCATATGCTGCGGATTGATTTCCGGCACGACCATCGGCACGTCCGGCGTCCAGCGGTGCGCGCTGTTATTTGATACGACAGGAGTCTCGGTCTTCGCGTAAGCTTCCTCGATTTGCCTGATTTCCTCTTTTGTCATGTCGACAGCAGAAAATACAAAATCCACTTCCGAAGCGTTCTGCTCCACATCGCTGGCATTTTTTACGATGATATTCTTTACAGATTCCGGAACCGGCGTGTCCATTTTCCAGCGGCCTTTCACCGCTTCTTCATAAGTCTGCCCTGCGCTGCGCGGGCTTGCTGCAATGGATGTCACCTCAAACCATGGGTGGTTTTCCAAAAGGGCGATAAATCTCTGTCCTACCATGCCCGTTCCGCCCAGAATTGCGGCTTTTAATTTTTCACTCATAACTGCTCTCCTTTATACTCTGTCTGGCAGCGTCTGCTGCACGCATCATCTGCTTCTTTTGTCCCGGATGAATCTGGTGAAGCTGAAATGACTGATTTTATAATATTAATACAGGAATCACAAAAACGCAAGTACAAATTTCATTATCAGTGTTACTGTTCCCGCTGCCCCGCCTGCGGAAACGCGGACTGTGCCAGGTATGCTTCTTCCAGCGCAATCACCTGCTCCATGGCTTCTTTTCCCGGCGCGCCGATGGTCAGGCGTTTATTGACGCAGGCTTCCATGGAAATGGCCTCGTAAATATCTTCTTCAAATACCGGGCTGATGCTCTTAAATTCATCCAGGGACATCTCGTCAATCGCGATATTTTTCTCAATGCAGTACAGCACGATTTTCCCGACAATCCCATGCGCATCCCGAAACGGCACGCCGTGGTTTACCAGATAATCTGCGGCATCCGTCGCATTGGTAAATCCAAGCGCTGCGCTTTCCCGCATCCGCTCTTTCCGGAAACGGATGGTTGAAAGCATGCCGCGAAACAAGGCCAGGCAGCCCTTTGCCGTATCAATCGCATCAAAGGTCAGTTCCTTGTCCTCCTGCATGTCTTTGTTATACGCCAGAGGAAGCCCCTTCATCGCTGTCAGCAGCGAAAGCAGCGCCCCATACACGCGTCCGGTCTTGCCGCGCACAAGCTCTGCGATGTCCGGGTTTTTCTTCTGCGGCATAATGCTGCTGCCCGTGCTGTAGGCATCGTCGATTTCCACAAACTGGTATTCGTTGGAATTCCAGATAATGATTTCCTCGCTGAACCGGCTTAAATGCATCATAACCGTGCAGAGCGCGGATAAAAATTCAATCAGGTAATCCCTGTCTGACACGCCGTCCATGCTGTTTAGCATCGGCCCGTAAAAGCCGAGTGCCTGCGCCGTATCTGCACGGTCTAACGGATAAGTCGTGCCTGCCAGCGCTCCGCTGCCTAACGGGCAGTAATTCATGCGCTCATAAATATCACGCATCCGAAGGCGGTCACGCTTAAACATTTCAAAATAAGCCCCCATATGATGCGCCAGCGTAACCGGCTGTGCCTTCTGCAAATGTGTAAATCCCGGCATAATCGTCTGCGTATGCGCTTTCATAACCGCTAAAACCGCCTCCAGCAGCTCCTTTAACAGCGCATCCGTCTGCTGCACCTGCTCACGCGTATACATCCGCATATCGAGCGCCACCTGGTCATTGCGGCTCCTTCCGGTATGCAGCTTTTTGCCGGTATCGCCTATCCTCTGAATCAGGACAGCTTCCACAAAGCTGTGAATATCCTCATATTCCTCTGAAATTTCCAGCGTCCCGTCCTGGGTTTCCGCCAGTATTTTTTTCAGCTCTGCCGTAATCTGCGCCGCTTCCTCCTGTGTCAGGATTCCCTGCTTTCCCAGCATCCGCACGTGTGCCATGCTTCCCTCGATATCCTGTGTTACAAATCTGCGGTCAAATGAAATGGACGCATTAAACTGGTAAACCAGCCTGTCTGTCTCTTTTGTAAAGCGTCCGCCCCATAACTGTGCCATATGAAAATCCTCCTTTTTCTATAAAAACGTTTTGTATAAAAACGGTATATTCCAAAGCTGCTGTGTTCTAGAGCGTGTTTTCATTTCTCCCTGCTTCGCATGGAAAATACGCACCCGCAGTAATCCTGCCGGTACATGCCGTATTCCTTCGACAGCTGTATCGAGCGCAGGTACCCGTTGTTTTTCTTAAAATCCGAATACAGGTATTTCACGCCATACTCCCCTGCCAGGCGTCCGCCAATGTCATTGAGCTTCTGCGCATCCTTTAACGGGCTGATGGAAAGCGTCGTCGTAAAATAATCCATCCCCAGCCGTCTGGCATACCCGGCTGCTTCCCGAAGCCGCATCTCATAACACGCAAAACAGCGCTCCCCGCCTTCCGGCAGGTCTTCCATGCCCTTTGCCATCTGGTAAAAGCGCCCGGTATCATAGTCCCCTTCGATAAACGCTGTCTCATATTTCAATGGGAATTTCCGGAGAAACTGCTGCTGCTCAAGGACCCTGCAGGCATATTCCTCCTGCGGGTAAATATTGGGGTTATAATATAACACCGTAATTTTAAAATATTCCGACAGATACTCCAGCACATAACTGCTGCAGGGTGCACAGCAGCTGTGCAGCAAAAGAGACGGCACTTCCCCGCGGCCTGTGTGAAAAGCTATGGTCTTTTCCAGCTCCTTTTGATAATTGCGCTTATTCATGGCTTTCTGCCCGTCCTTTCCCCGCTGCCATCCAGCCTGGCTGACGCAGCACTGCGAATTACATCTTAACACGCACAGGGCCGTTTTGCAAGTTTATGGAACGTATTTCCCGTTTTTCCATATGATAGTATGAAACGTTCAAACTCTGCAGCACCGGTTCCAAAAAAGCCCTGTCTGCTTACATACTTTTCATTTTTGGAGGAACCTATATGAGCCATCTTCTGGAATTTCGACAGGTATCGTATTCCTACCATTCCACAGACGGGGAAACTCCCGCTTTATCCGATATCAGCTTTTCCCTGGACGCCGGCGAATTTGCCGCCATCACAGGCCCGAGCGGCTGCGGGAAATCCACGCTGTTAAACCTCATCAGCCATCTGGCCCGGCCGGAGCAGGGAACCATCCTGTTTCATGAAAAGCCGCTTGAAAAAAACAGCGCCTGTTCCATTGGCTACATGCTGCAGAAAGACCACTTATTTGACTGGCGCACCATTGAAAAAAATATTTATCTCGGACTGGAAATACAGAAAAAACTGACACCGCAGACAAAAGCATATGCATCCGAGCTGCTGCGCAAATACGGCCTGCACGACTTCCGGCACAAAAAACCGTCGGAATTATCCGGCGGCATGCGCCAGCGCGCTGCGCTCATCCGCACCCTGGTGCTGAAACCCGAACTGCTGCTTTTAGATGAGCCTTTTTCTGCCCTTGATTATCAGACAAGGCTCAGCACCGCAGACGATATCGGCTCCATTATCCGCAAAGAAGGCAAAAGCGCCATTCTGGTCACCCATGACCTGTCCGAGGCTGTCAGCCTGGCAGACCGGATTCTCGTGCTCAGCACGCGCCCGGGCCATATAAAAAAAATCATTACAACGTCCTTTCCAAGACAGTTATCTGCCCTGGAACGGCGCAATACGAATGAATTTAGGGATTATTTCAATCTGCTCTGGAAGGAGATGAACGCAGATGAAGAAAACACTTTCCGCGCAGGAGCTGTATCTTAAATCCGTGCGCCGCACAAACTGTCAGGTGCGTCTGTGGCGCGTGCTGATATGCGTGCTGTTTCTTTCTGCCTGGGAGCTGTGTGCCAGGCAGGAAATCATCAATTCCTTTATTTTCAGCAGCCCGTCCAGGCTCGCACGCTGCTTCGCAGACCTGATGAAAAACCAGGACCTGCCGGGACATATCGGCATTACGCTGTTTGAAACACTGGCCAGCTTTGTGCTTGTCATCGCCGTCAGCCTGGTCTTTGCCGTGCTGCTGTGGAAAAGCCGCACCTTTTCCAGAATACTTGAGCCTTACATGGTCATGTTAAACAGCCTGCCAAAATCCGCCCTTGCCCCGCTGCTGATTGTATGGCTGGGTGCCAATTACAAAACCATTATCCTGACCGGCATGTCGGTCGCGGTATTTGGCTCTGTTTTAAGCCTGTATACGGGATTTCAGGAAGTGGACGCGGAGAAAATCAAGCTGATCTATACGTTAAACGGAACGAGCCGCGATGCCCTGTATAAAGTCATCCTGCCAGCCAATGTGCCGAACCTGTTCAGCATTATGAAGGTCAATATCGGGCTGTGCCTTGTCGGCGTGATTATCGGGGAGTTTATTGCTGCAAAGCGCGGGCTTGGGTACCTGATTATTTATGGAAGCCAGGTATTTAAAATGGACTGGGTCATCCTCTCCATCCTGATTCTGTGCATCACCGCCATGGCCCTGTACCTGCTGTTAAGCCGCCTGGAAAAAGCGTTCCACCGCTTTTGCTGACATCCCTGTCCCGCTTTTACCACAAAAA
>CAJTSV010000091.1 GCA_910579075.1 uncultured Eubacterium sp. | reverse complement strand
CCTCACCCGCGCACCAGCGCCGCCTCCAGCACTTCCGTTATCTGCTCCGCCAGCAGAATCTTCATCCCCTTCGTAATCTCCTCATCTATCTCAGACAAATCCTTTTCATTCTTCTTCGGAATACAAACGGTTTTAATCCCGGCATTCTTCGCCGCCAGCAGCTTTTCCTTCAATCCCCCGATTGCAAGCACCCTGCCGCGCAGCGTAATCTCCCCGGTCATTGCCACATCCGCATGCACCGGAATTCCCGTAACCGCAGACAGCACTGCCACGGCCATCGTAATGCCGGCTGACGGCCCGTCCTTTGGCGTAGCCCCTTCCGGGATATGGATATGGAAATCATGCTTTGTAAAGTAATCTTCCTGGATATCATAAGCTTCTCCCAGCGAACGCACGCAGCTTAAGGCCGCCATTGCAGATTCCTTCATCACATCGCCCAGCTTTCCGGTCAGCTTCATTTCTCCCTTCCCCGGCATGCAGCTGACCTCCACTTCCAGCGTCACGCCGCCCACGCTGGTCCAGGCAAGCCCGCGCACCACGCCGGCCTCGTCCTTTTCATGAATCGAATCCGGCGCATACCGTGCTATGCCAAGATACTTTTCCAGGTTGCTTCCGGTCACGCGCACGCAGTCCTTTTCTTTCTCGTAAATAACCCTGGCAGCCTTGCGGCAGACCGCGCCAATTTTGCGCTCCAGGCTGCGAACCCCGGCCTCTTTTGTATAGCCGCTTATCATTTTGGCCAGCGCCTTGTCACTGATGGAAAGCTGTTCTTTTTTCAGCCCGTTTTTCTTCGCCTGCTTTTCAACCAGGTGCTCTTTTGCAATATGCAGCTTTTCATTTTCGGTATAGCTGGACACCTCAATAATTTCCATGCGGTCCAAAAGCGGCCTTGGAATATTTGCGGCATCATTGGCTGTTGCCACAAACATAACCTCGGACAGGTCAACCGGCACCTCGATATAATGGTCGGTAAAACGGCTGTTCTGCTCGCTGTCTAATACTTCCAGCAGTGCTGAAGCCGGGTCGCCTTTAAAATCGCTGCCAAGCTTGTCTATCTCGTCTAACAGCATAAGCGGATTTTTCACGCCGGCGCTTTTCAGCCCTGTAATAATACGCCCTGGCATCGCTCCCACATAGGTTTTCCTGTGCCCGCGGATTTCCGCTTCGTCCCGTACCCCGCCCAGGCAGATACGGATATATTTTTTGTCAAGGGCTGACGCCACCGACCTCGCAATGCTTGTCTTGCCGGTTCCGGGCGGCCCGACCAGGCAGATAATCGGACTGTCGCCCTTGCTTGTCAGGCTGCGCACGGCGAGAAATTCCAGTACGCGCTCCTTGACCTTTTCCATGCCGTAATGGTCTTCGTTTAAAATACGCTCTGCATTTTTAATGTCCTTATTATCCTTCGAGCCTTTGTTCCACGGCAGCTCGAGCAGTGTTTCGATATAGCCCCGGATAACCGCGCTTTCCGACGAGCTGACCGGAAGATTCTGAAACCGGCTGATTTCTTCGTACAGGCGGTCTTTGATTTCCTTGTCTGCTTTCAGCTTTTCCGTTTTGCTGCGGAATTTCTCAATGTCGGAATCGGTATTTGCTTCGCCCAGCTCCTCACGGATTAAATGCATCTGTTCGCGCAGGATATATTCCCTCTGGTTTTTATCCACTGCATTTTTCAGCTTCTGCTGGAAGTCATTTTTAATGGCAATCACTTCGATTTCGTTCAGCAAAATGGAAACAAATACTTCATAGCGCTGCGTCAGGTTTATGGCAGAAAGAATCTGCTGCTTATGCTCGTAATGAAACGGCATGCTGTTCGCGGCGATATCAATCAGGGCATCTGCCCGGTCCAGTTCTTCTATCTGCTTTAAAAATTCACGCCCGGTGCGCGGATTCATCTCGCAGTAGCTGCGGATGGTTTCTTTCATGCTCAAAAGCATGGCTTCTAATGCCTGCGGCATGATTTCCCCTTCTGCTTCGCTGTCAAAGCGCAGAACCTGCATCCGGTAATAATTTTCCTGCTCCACAATGTCCTGAAGCTCCGCCCGCTCCATGCCTTCGACCAGAACACGCACGATTTTATTCGGCATTTTAATCAGCTGCTTGATTTTTGCAATAACGCCGACATCATAAAAATCTTCCCGTTCCGGCATATCCGCATTCGGGTTTTTCAGCGTAATTAAAAAGATTTCTTCATCTTTCTGCATGGCTTCTTCCACTGCATGTACCGAATGCGGTTTGCTGATATCAAAATGAACAATCATCCGCGGAAGGATAACCATGCCGCGCAGTGGGACTGCGGGCAATACTTTCATGATTTCACACATAACTGCTTTCCTCATTTCTGGTCTGTAGCCCTTATTTTTGAAACAATGACTGATTTAGATAATTTTATTGCATATAAGACAAAAAGAGGAGATACCTTACGGGTACTCCTCCTATGACAGTACACAGACGCCTTCCGGAAAACAGGAACCTGCGCCGTGTACCGCAGCCATTTTAAGCGCTCTTATATTCAATCAGCGGTTCTCCGGTCTTGTCTACTGCTTCCTTTGTAATCGTGCACTTTTTGATGGTTTCATCCGACGGAATCCGGTACATCAGTTCCATCAGTGTGCTTTCCATAATGGCGCGCAGCCCCCTCGCCCCGGTTTTCCGTTCCAGCGACTTGTCTGCAATCGCCTCAATTGCGGCATCCTGAAAATCCAGCTCAATGCCGTCAAGAGCAAACAGCTTGCAATACTGCTTAATCAGGGAATTTTTCGGCTCTGTCAGAATCTGCTTGAGTGCGTTCTTATCCAGGGAATCGAGCGAAACCATAACCGGCACGCGCCCGACAAATTCCGGAATCAGCCCGAATTTCACCAAATCCTGCGGCATTGTCTGCTTCAATGCATCTCCAACGCTCTTTTCGGAAATCTCAGAAACCTTTGCATTAAAACCAATGGATTTCTGGTCCATTCTCGTTTCTATGATTTTTTCCAGACCGTCAAATGCACCCCCGCAAAGAAAGAGAATATTGGTCGTATCAATCTGTATCAGCTCCTGCTGCGGGTGCTTCCTTCCGCCCTGCGGCGGCACGGATGCATTCGTTCCCTCAAGTATCTTTAACAGTGCCTGCTGCACGCCCTCGCCGGAAACATCCCTTGTAATTGATACATTTTCTGATTTTTTTGTAATTTTGTCAATTTCGTCAATATAAATAATGCCATACTGCGCGCGTTCAATGTCATATTCTGCGGCCTGTATCAGCTTGAGCAGAATATTCTCGACATCTTCCCCGACATAGCCTGCTTCTGTCAGTGTCGTTGCATCCGCAATGGCAAACGGAACATTCAGCACTCTTGCCAGCGTCTGTGCCAGCAGCGTTTTCCCGGAACCGGTCGGCCCCAGCATCAGAATATTGCTTTTCTGCAGCTCCACGTCATCCGGCTCGGAATCTGCAAGAATCCGCTTGTAATGATTGTATACAGAAACAGACAGCACTTTTTTAGCCTCATCCTGCCCGATGACATAATCGTCCAGAAAGGCTTTCAGTTTTTCCGGCTTTTGAAGATTGATTTCAAACGGCGTTTCAATCACTTCTTCTGTTTCTTCCATCTCTGCTTCTTCGCGCGCAAATTCTTCCTCAATGATTTCGGAACAGATATCCACGCACTCATCACAGATGTATGCTCCATTCGGTCCGGCAATCAGCTTTCGTACCTGTTCCTGCGGCTTTCCGCAAAAAGAACACCTTACCTTGCCTTCGCTGCTTTTGCCTGCCATTCCTTCACCCCTCTTTAACCTATTCTTTCTCACGATTTGTCACTATGCTGTCAATCAGGCCATATTCCAGGGCTTCTTTTGCATCCATGTAATGGTCACGCTCGGTGTCCTGTGCTACAGTCTCGATTGGCTTCCCTGTATTTGCTGCAAGTATCTCATTGAGCCTTTTCTTTGTCTTTAAAATGTTTTCTGCTGTAATCTGAATATCCGTTGCCTGGCCCCTGGCCCCGCCGGATGGCTGGTGAATCATAATCTCAGCATTCGGAAGCGCCATGCGCTTGCCTTTTGCTCCGCCTGCTAATAAAAAGGCTCCCATGCTTGCTGCCAGCCCGATGCAGATAGTCGAAACATCGCATTTGATATACTGCATCGTATCATAAATCGCAAGACCGGCCGTAACCACCCCGCCCGGAGAATTAATATACAGATGAATATCCTTGCCCGGGTCTTCCGATTCCAAAAATAACAGCTGGGCTACCGTAATGCTCGCAGTCACTTCGTTGACTTCTTCCCCAAGGAAAATAATCCTGTCCTTTAACAGACGGGAATAAATATCATAGCTGCGTTCGCCCCGGCTCGTCTGCTCCACGACATAAGGTACTAAACTCATACTGATTCCTCCATGTTCCAGCGGACGGCTGTACCCAAAGCTGCTGGCAGCCGTTGCCGCATGTCATTCATTGTCTTTCCTGATTCTTTACTCTTTATTATCTTCTTTTTCTTTCCCGTCTTCTGTATCTTCTTTATCTTCTTTTTCCACTTCCTGCGCATGCTCCATAACAATTGCAATGGCTTTTTCTACCGAAATATTGCGCCGGATGCTCTCTTTGTCATCCTCGCTTAAAAATTCTTTCATCTTTTCGCCCGGCATGCCATAGCCAGAAGCAAGCTTCTCAATCTGGGCATTGAATTCTTCTTCGGTTACATCGATATTTTCCTGTTTTGCAATCTCCTCAAGCACAAGGCTGCTCTGGATGCGCTGTACTGCTTCCGGGCGCACCTGTTCTTTCATTTTTTCAATGCTGGAACCGGAAAACTGCATATACTGCTCTAAGGAAAGGCCCTGCTGGGAAATGCGTCCTTCAAACTCCTGAATCATGCTTTCACACTGCATGTCTACCATCGGTTCCGGGATATCCATCTGCGATGCATCAATGATTTTCTGGATAGCTTCGTCTTCCTTTGCACCCTTTGCAGCATCTTCCTTGCGTTTTAACAGTTTTTTCCTGACATCTTCTTTATATTCATCCAGCGTTTCAAACTCAGACACAAGGGAAACAAACTCATCGTTTAATTCCGGCACGTCCTTTGCCTTAATTGCATGAATCTTTACTTTAAATACAGCCGGTTTTCCAGCCAGCTCTGCCGCATGGTATTTTTCCGGGAAGGTTACATTGACCTCTGTCTCGTCCCCGGCATTTTTGCCAATCAGCTGTTCTTCAAAATTATCAATAAAGGAATGGGAACCGATTTCCAGCGAATGGTTCTCGCCCTTGCCGCCTTCGAATGCCCTGCCGTCACAGAAGCCCTCAAAATCGATGACAACTGTATCGCCATCCTGAACCGGACGGTCGGTTACTTCCACGGTGCGTGCCTGCATGTTTCTTGTATTTTCAATATCGGCATCAACTTCTTCATCGGTTACGGCCACTTCTGTTTTTGTAACCGTTACCCCTTTATATTCTCCGAGCTTTACTCCCGGCTTCACTGCAACTTCTGCTTCGAATATAAATTCTTTTCCTTTTTCAATCTGTGTAACTTCAATATCCGGGCGGGAAACAATTTCCAGTCCGCTTTCTTCCATTGCTGCCGGATATTCCTCATTGATTACGAAATTAGCAGCGTCATCATAAAATACTTCCGGACCATAAACTTTTTCAATCATTGCCCGCGGAACTTTGCCTTTACGGAAACCAGGGATATGAATTCTGTTTCTCTGTTTCATATAAGATTCCTGCATCGCTTTTTCAAACTTGTCAGCGGAAACCGTAACGGTAAGCTTTGCCATGTTTTTTTCTAAATTTTCCACCTGTACACTCATTCTTATTATTTCCTCCTTAAAGCTTGTAAGAAACCTGCCCTGGGCGGTTCCTTCAGCTGTTATTCCAGCTATTTACAGTCATTTATAGATTATAACACAGTGCATTTTAAATTACCAGCATTTTTTCAGAAAACTGTATCTGTTCGTAACCACTCAGTTACTGTTCACTCCGTGACCAGCCACCTTCGCAAATCCAGACTGGCAAACAATAACGAAAGCTGCCGCATTAAGAAAAATGATACAGGATATAGTTCCTTTGAATCGTTTCTGCTATATCTTGTATATGTTTTGCTTAATGCGGCAGCCTCCTTAATTACCGGGTCCTGCAAAAGCCGTTCCAGCTTACCGTTTCACCGTGATGAGCTTTTCCATCTGTTCTGCCTTTCCTGTCTTTACCACATGACAGGACTGATATTCATCACTGTTTGTCAGCAGTACTGCTGAAGTTGTGCTGTACCCGGCGGCTTTGATTTTGGAAATATCAAATGTCATAAGCTTTTGTCCGGCTCTGACCTTATCTCCCTCAGACACAAGAACCGTAAAACCATCACCGTTCATCTTTACCGTATCTACCCCGACATGAATCAGCAGCTCCATTCCGTCCGGCCCGGTAATGCCGATGGCATGGCGTGTCTCTGCTATGGAAGATATCTCCCCGTCAAAAGGCGCTGAGACTTCTCCTGTTTCCGGCTCAATGCCGGCACCATCCCCTAAAACGCCGGAAGCAAAGGTTTCATCCGGAATATTTTCCCTCAAAATAACATTTCCCTGAATCGGGACAAAAATCACTGTTTCTTCCTTATTATCCCCTGTTTCTTCTTTATTATTATTTCCTGTTTCTGCATGTATATCTTTTGCATTCTTCTGCGCGCCGGCAGTTTTATCTTCGCTGCTTTTGGCAGCTGTTTTCTCTTTATTCCCAAATACACCTCCCAGCATCATTGTAGCAGCAAATGCACTCACGATTGCAATTGCCATAGATACCATAAACTGAAGCATGCAGTCAGGCCGGATGCAGATAACGCCAATCACGCCGCAAGGCCCCTGTGAAACAGATAATACTTTGACAAGCGTGGCATAAGCAGCCCCGATACCGCCGCCAATCAATGCTCCGTAAAAAGGATATCGCAATTTCAGATTAACACCAAAGATTGCCGGTTCCGTAATCCCAAGCATGGAAGATATACCGGAAGCAGACGCCAGGCTTTTCATTTTCGGATCATTTTTCATGCGGAACATAACAGCTAACGCTGCTGCTCCCTGTGCACAGTTCGCAGCTGCAACAACTGCAAATGTAGGCGATCCTCCCAGTGTACCGATGTTTGCCAGAATCTGTGTTTCAGCCGTTACCAGGCTGTGGTGCATGCCCGTGATAACCAGTAACGGATATGTAACTCCATAAATCAAGCCTCCGACAGAGCCAAGGTCAAAGAACAGCCACATGACTGCATTTGTCATAGCATCACCGACGCCCCTCATGACCGGGCCGATGAACAGGAATGTCATTGCCCCGGCAATCAGAACAGACAGCAGCGGCGTGACAATATTGTCAAGCATCGCAGGAACAATCTTCCGCAGCTTTTTCTCCACAAATGACAGGCAGAAGGCGGATGCGATAACCGGCAGGACCGTACCCTGATACCCGACTTTCGCAACAGACAGCCCGAAAATATTCCAGTATGGAACAGTCCCGTCAAGCAGCGCCTGCCCGTAACCATATCCATTCATTAAATCCGGATGAATCATGATTGCTCCGATAACCGCCCCGAGAATCGGTGTCCCGCCAAAAATCTTAGCAGCCGAAAATCCAATCAGAACTGGCAGGAAAGTAAACCCGGCATTGGAAAACAGGTTCACCATTTCTGCAAAATCTTTAATTTTGGGAAATGCTTCCACGAGCGACTTGCCCTCGACGAACATCCCCTGCGCCGTCAGGATATTGTTAATGCCCATCAAAAGACCAGACGCAACCAGCGCAGGCAGGATTGGCACGAACACGTCCGCCAGGGTCTTTAACAGCTTCTGCAGCGGATTCATCTTATTCGCTGCCTGTTTTTTCAATTCCTCTTTCGTCATTTCCGAAATATCAGCCATTTTGATAAATTCGGCATAGACATTGTTGACAATTCCGGTACCAAGAATAATCTGAAACTGTCCGCCATTGTTAAAATTGCCTTTCACAAGTTCAATATTTTCCAGGGCATCCCTGTCAATCAGGGACTCATCCTTAAGGACAAGCCTGAGCCTTGTTGCACAGTGGGCAGCACTTGCAATGTTATTTTTGCCGCCCATGCAGGCCAGGATTTCCTGCGCCGTTTTTACATATTTTTCTTCCACACCATTTTCCTCCTTCACCATTTCTGAATTTTTGCTTCCAGCAACCGTTTCCGGTTCATACCGACACTTTCATGCCGTCATAAGCTGCAGCCATCCCGTGTTCCCTGGCAAATTCTTCCAGTTCCCCATGTGTCATGCCGCCATTATGAGAAAAATGGTTAATCACCTTCACGGTATCTGGACGGATGCACCCTTTTTCTTCCAGCATCTTTGCAAATGCAATGTCATCTGCCAGCCCCATGTGGTAACCGTCCGCCTTTATTTTTCCCATGGTAGCATCCAGGGATATCAGGTCGTATTTATGGCTGAAAATGCACTCCCATGCCTCACTGCTGAGGTTCATGCCCGTATCATGTCCATATAAGATGCATTTTCCATTTTTCTCAATTATATAAATCAGGCAGTCTTCCCTTTTATCATGATCTGCCGGCACTGGGATAATATGAAAGCCAGCTGCCATGAAGCCGGCAAACGGTTCAATCCTTATAAACCTGACTGCGTCGTCCAGGGGATGAACCCGAAACCGGTCAATCAGCACAGCGTCATAAAAGGCTTTCTCTACCGCCGCATTTCCGTATACATGCAGCATCCCCTTCGCATTATGCCCGAAATGCTCATGCCGGTGAATCAATTCAACAGGAAAAAAATGATCCATATGGGAATGCGTAACCAGCAGATGCTGAATCTGTCCAAGCCTCAGGGCATAACTGAGGGCATGCGTGTATGTGTCTGGCGGAAAATCAATCAAAATCTCTCCATCCACAACTGCCTGTGTTCTGGTGCGTATCTCTTTCCCGCCGGCATCTCTTGCCTTTCTGCAAGTTTCACATTCACAAAACAGGGCCGGCAGCCCCTCTGCTGCAGCAGTACCCAGATACTGTATTTCCATAGCGTTCTCCTTTCTTCACAGCCGCTTTCCGGCTCCTTCATTTAAATACAGATGTCATATTTCACAACATTTATGCAGGCTGTTCCATCTGTATCAAAAACTATCCCGTCTGCCTCCATAGGGGTATGAAAGATTGCAGACATCACCTTTTCTCCCCCGTTTAAAAACACCTCAGCAGAATACCGGTCCAGCAGCAGGCGCAGGCTTAATACTTCCTTTTGCGTTTCCAAAATACATGGCTCCGCTGTCATTTTCCTGCGGCATACCACATCGCGCACAAGACCAGAGTGAGTCCTGTCAATAGTCAGGCATTTTCTCAAATGATTATACTGGAGAAGCATTTCGTATTCCGCATTACATGCAAAATGGATGGCAAAATGATGAAAGCCGAATTCCGTAATATCAACCTGTAAGTCTATAATCCTGCCTTTGATTCCTTCCAGTACAGCCGTTTCCGATATCTTCTTCCCGATATATTCAATTTTATTTTTACGGTAAGACTCCAATTCCCTGACAGGACTTTGATAAATTTTCCCTTCCTTCAAAATAAGCTCTCTCGGCAGCGTCATCATTCCTGACCAGCTGCAAAAATCATTTGCCAGCCTTGCGTCCCATGACTGCATCCATGCAATCATAATCCTCCTGCCATCTGGTGTCTGCAGTGTCTGGGGTGCATAGAAATCCAGTCCATAATCTGCGGACACCACTTTCTCCCTTTCAAATCTGTATGTGAGTTTATCATAATATCCATAAATAAATACCGCATTATTTCCATTATGGAACTCATAGCCTTCTGCCCGCATATCCTGCGGAGAAACCATTAAAATCTGGCGGTCTCCTAAAGGGAAAAAATCCGGACATTCCCACATCCTTCCATATCTTCCCCCGCTTTGATCCAAAACAGCCAGAAACTCCCACTGCTCCAGGTTTTCAGAACGGTACAGCAAAACCTGCCCATCCCCGTCCGCATTACAGCTGCCTGCTGCCAGATAATAATATTCCCCTTCTTTCCATAATTTCGGATCCCGGAAGTTTTCCGTGCTGCTTCCTTCCGGAAGGCTGTCACCGGCAATGACGGGATTTCCCTTATACTTGGCATAATTCAATCCATCGCCCTTTGCCATACACTGCACCTGGCAGTACTCATGCGTGCCATCTTCCAGATACCGGTTCATGACACCCGTATAAAACAGGACATGCTCACCTTCATCTTCTATTGCGCTTCCCGAGTAGCATCCTCCCTCGTCATAGCTTTCATCTGGCGCCATTGCTGCCGGAAGATATTCCCATCTGATAAAATCCCTGCTCCTGCTATGCCCCCAGTGCATCGGCCCCCACGTCTTGCTGAATGGATGATACTGGAAAAACAAATGATATTCTCCTTTATAAACAGAAAATCCATTTGGGTCATTCATCCAACCCACCGGAGATGACAGGTGATATGCCGGCCTGGCTGCAGCAGGAGTTTCCAAAATACCTTTTTTTTCGATTTTCCGGGCCAGATTTAACTGGCTGCTTTCCGCCTGCTCCATCTTTTTCATCCTTTCCCTGTATTTTTCAATCTGCAGATAACCAGTTGAATAACCGGTTAAGTAACTGGTTAAGTAACCAGTTAAGTAACCGGTTACTTTATGCATTTACAGTACCACCTTTTCACAGAAATGTCAAGGGATTTGCAAAAAAAACAGTAACAATCATGAAGAAGCCACACTTCACTGATTATTATTAGAATTGATTTTTCTGCTTCACACTGCTATACTGGAATCATAGATAATAAAAAAAAGCTGCTGTCATGCCCGCTATTGGAGGCCCATATGAATAAAAAAAAAGTAACCTTTAATGATATAGCAAAATACACTAATTTTTCGAAAACAACCATATCAAGGTATTTTAACAATCCGGATTCCCTTACCGTGGAAAACCAGGAAATTATCTCGCAGGCGCTGACTGACCTGGGTTACCAGAAAAATAAGCTGGCCAGGGTACTGGCAAATGGAAAAAGTGAATTTATCGGCATTATCATTCCAAACCTTTACCTTCATTATTATTCCGAAATGCTAAACCAGCTTTTAAGTACCTACAAAACTTTCGGCTATAAATTTTTGGTTTTTATAAGCAGGGGCAGCGCGGAAACGGAACGGGAATATATTCAGGAACTGCTTGCATACAAGATTGAAGGCATGATTATTCTAAGCCATGCGATTGCCTCCAGCGAGCTTGCTTCTTACAATCTCCCCATCGTTGCCATTGAACGTGAAGACCAGTATATAAACAGCGTAAACACAGATAACTATATGGGAGCTGTCCAGGCAGCCAGCCTGCTGTTTAAAAATAATTGCGATGTTTTAGTGCATGTCAACTCTGTTTTCCCAGAGGACATCCCCTCTTACGGACGCATTCATGGTTTTCGTGATGTCTGTAAAGAAAACAGCATAAAGCATGAGGTAATTTTAAGGGATTTAGGCCACTCCCCGCAGGAAATCCATATGTCCATGTCAGAAATATACCAGATGTTAAAAAGAAAGTATCCGGGCCAGAAAACAGGATTATTCATGCCGACCGATACCCATGCCAACAGCATGCTGAATATTATTTTCCGGGAATATGGCTGCCTGCCAGAGAAATACCGTATCATTGGCTTCGATGATTCCCCCATTGCAGCACAGGCAATTCTCCCCATCAGTACAATTGGCCAGCAGATTGACAAAATAGCATATGAAACCATGCAGCTGCTGGTAACTCTCATGAATGAAAGAAAAAAACGGCGCCCCAGGCCGCAAACAGAATTACTCCACAAAAAGATAGCGCCTGTTTTGATTCGCAGAGAAACAACCGAATAGACAGCTGTGCCTAATCAAACCCTGCAGGCCCATTGGTTGCGAAAAAAAAGAAAATATACAAAATATTGTTTCCATCATATAGACTTCCACAATATTTTGTATATTATTCTCTTAATATGGCAGCATCCTTATCCAGCTGACCTGATTACTGTTTCATCTGTTCTTCCTGTCTCATAATCATCTTCTTGACCATCTCGCCGCCAATGGAGCCAGCTTCACGGGATGTGAGGTCGCCGTTGTAGCCGTTTTTCAGATTGACACCCAGTTCGGATGCTACTTCTTCTTTAAACTGTCTCATTGCTTCTTTTGCTTCCGGCACCGCCATGCCTGAATTTGAATTTGAGTTTGAATTTTTTGAACCTGACATATTTTCCTCCATATCAATTCGTCTATTTTAATAGCATGCACGGTAACATGCCAGCCGCGCCGGACTGTTACCGGAAATGTTCTTGCTGCTATCTGATGTTAGTATGGAAGGATTCCGTTTTTTTATGATTGGGAATTGCTGGGAGTTTGTTGAAAGTACCGTGCTGCCTGTGGTATAATCTTCCTGTTGCAGCTAGAGCGTGTTTGAAAAATCATTTCCGCAAACTGTGGAGCGCATCTCACGAAAAGGATTTTTCAAACACGCTCTAAAATCCAGACTTGTTTTAATCTCAGGAGGTAAAACATATGACGAAAAAGAAAAAAAGAATCTGTGCTTTTCTGGCAGCTGCCTGCCTATCTTCCGCTTTTTCAGGCACCAGCCTGCTGCAAGCCCGCGCCGCAGCACAAAAAGAACAGGCCGTATATGCTGCTTTTGGCGACAGCATTGCAGCCGGCTACGGGCTGGAAGGCTATGCGGACGGCCAGTCTGATGCCCCGAAGGACAGCTACCAGGGACTGCTCGCCGGTTTCCTGCAGACACAGTCCCATAATTATGCCGTTTCCGGCGATGACAGCAATGCCTGCATCGATATTTTAAATTCCGGCAAAGCAGACGAAGATTTGCAGCATGCGGATATTATTACGCTCTCCATCGGTTCCAATGACCTGCTGCTGCCGTTTATCCAGATTGTCATGGAATATTTCGGCCTGGAACCGGGCACCATCGACCCGGCTGCTGTCCAGGAGCAGCTGGAAAACGGCATTACCATGCCGCAGTTAAGCATGTCTGACCTGCTGAAATATTACCAGCAGTCCGAGCAGCTGCTCGCCAGCCTGGAAGACAATACAATACTTCACGAAAAGGCCGCAGCCTTCCCGCAGCAGCTGGAAACGATTCTGTCCATTCTGCGCGAAAAAGCGCCGGATGCCCGGATTTATGTAACAAATATTTATAACCCGTTTACTTCCATTCCAAAAATCGGCGAAATGGCAGAGGTCTATATCAGCGAAATCAATCAGGCTTTTTCCGCAGACGACCCGGACTATGCACTGGCTGATGTATATACGCCGTTTCAGCAGGAAAACCTGACAAATATTTCTTTTGATGCAAATCCGCAAAACCTGGCTTCCTTCCAGCCAGACCCGCATCCTTCCGTAAAGGGGCACAAAGCCATTGCAGACCTTCTGATTGCAGCGGTAAAGCAGGACAATGCCCCGAAACCGGCATCTGTCATTTCCGTGTCCAGCAGCGCCAAAAAAAAGCTGACCGTAAAAGCCCGCATTCCTGCCAATGCAGACGGATATCAGGTACGTTATGCTTCTTCCAAAAACGGGACTTATCAGACACTGGCTGCTTCCGGCAATAAAACGTTCCAGTCCGGTTCCGGAAAGCTGAAAACCGGAAAAACCTATTATATCAAGCTGCGCAGCTTCCGGTCTGTAAACGGCGTTACCTATTATGGAAAAAACAGCAGCGTGAAAAAAATCAAAATCAAATAGAATGAGAGACGCCGGCTGATACCGGCCGAATAAAAGAAGCTGCCGCATCAAGAAAAATAATACAAGATATAGTTGGTTTGGAACGTTCCTTTCTGCTATATCTTGTATATATTTTGCTTCGTGCGGCAGCCCCTTTTCACTTCTGACTGCTAATAAACAATCCCCTTGCGTACCTTCGCCACTGTCTGTTCATCCGCAAGCTTTGCAATAATTGCCAGCGAAAAATCAATGGATGTCCCCATGCCGCGGCTTGTAATAATATTTTCATCGGTCACGGCTGTTTCTTCACAGGCCACTGCCCCGCACAGCTTTTCTTCCCAGCCCGGGTGGCATGTGGCGCGCCTGCCCTTTAATATTCCGTTCTGCCCAAGCACGCTCGGAGCAGCACAGATAGCTGCCACCAGCTTTCCGTTATCTGCAAATCTGCGCACCGTTTCGGCAACACCTTCATGAGCGCCCAGGTTTGCGGTTCCGACTGCACCGCCTGGCAGCACTGCTCCGTCAAATGCATCCATATCCGCTTCTTCAAAGGTCATGTCTGCAAAAAAATCAATGTTATGGGAACCGTGAACCTCCCTGCTGCCCGTAATGGAAACACTGGCCACTTCGATATCTGCCCTGCGGAGCATGTCCACTACGGTCAGTCCCTCAATTTCCTCACATCCGTCTGCAAAAAATACTGCTATCTTACTCATATCCTGCCTCCTGATTTACTGTTTTATTTTATTTTCTTATTTTATTTTTCATGCCCTGTCTATTGACTTTCGTTCCGGTTTGGATTATCTTCAGATAAAAAACTGTTATCTGTGAAAGGAGAACCATTATGAAACAGGCATCCCCCGCACATATGGAAATTGAGCGCAAATTTATCCCAAAGCACCTTCCGGACAATCTGGAACAATATCCCTGCCACGAAATTGAACAGGCCTATTTGTGCACAAATCCCACCATCCGCATCCGGAAAATGGATGATTCCTATTTTCTGACCTGCAAATCCTCCGGCCT
The DNA here is from genome assembly GCA_910579075.1 of uncultured Eubacterium sp. GTDB lineage: Bacteria > Bacillota > Clostridia > Lachnospirales > Lachnospiraceae > Eubacterium_J. The sequence continues at coordinate 552 of CAJTSV010000091.1, read as the reverse complement.
TCTGGCGCACCAGGAATATGAAATGCCCCTTACCCGGGAAGCCTACCTTCACCTGCGCAAAAAAGCAGACGGCCTTTTTATTACCAAGCAAAGATACCGGATTCCGCTGGATAAAAGCCATGTAATCGAACTGGATATTTTCCACGGCAGCCATGAAGGCGTTACGCTGGCAGAGGTTGAATTTTCCTCGGTCGAAGAAGCGGATTCCTTTATCCCGCCGGACTGGTTTGGCGAAGATGTCACATATGACAGCCGCTACCACAACAGCGAAATGAGCAGGGGCGCGCTCGCATCCCATCCAGCCCGAAGCTGAAACATCAAAGCGCTACCGGAACCGGATAGTCTCGTATTTCTGCCTGGTCAGTATCACGTCTTTGAGCTGGTGAAAACGGTCATGAAGCGGGCCTTCAGGAATAACGACATCCAGCACAACCGCCATATCATCAATCAGGCGGTCTGTGATTTCGTCCTGGATAGCATTTAATACATGAAATTTTTCTTCATAAGTATCTGCTTCCAGAAAACGCAGAAGGCACGGATTGGCACGCAGCT
>CAJTSV010000090.1:290-15512 GCA_910579075.1 uncultured Eubacterium sp. | reverse complement strand
GGCTTACGCCGCTTGAAAAATCCCCGAAAAAATATTTTCGGATTTTTCAAAAAACACTTCCGCTTTGCCCCCTGTTTTTCTCCTATTGGTGAGAGGGCAAAGCATAAAAAGAAAGGAGTTGAAAGCCATGAAAAGATACAACACGCCCCACCGCCACCGGGTAATCAAGACACGCTTGACCGAGGAAGAATACGCCGAGTTTTCCGAGCGTGTCACCCTCTGCAAAATGAGCCAAGCCGAGTTTATCCGGCAAGCCCTTATCAAGTCAAGCATACGCCCGGTCATTACCGTTTCCCCGGTCAATGATGAATTACTACCGCTGCACCAAGAGCAAGGCGGATGAGAACAGCGATTGCCCGAAGGGAAAGCTGTTCTCCGAGAAGGAGATCGAGGGCATCATCTTCCGGGCGGTCATGCAGATGTTGGCTATCTGCCAGGAGCAGAAAAAGCAGAAGTCCTCCCTGATGCTGACCCGCAAGGAGCGCATCGCCGCCTGTGTCGCGGAGCTTCAAAAGCTGGAACAGCAGCAGGAACGGTACAGGCAGGAGAAGTTCAGGGCCTACGAGGATTACAGCGGCGGGACGCTGGCAAAGGACGCCTACCTGAGACAGCGGGCGGACATTGACAGTAAACTCGCCGCCGCCAAAGCCGAACAGGAGGCGCAGGAACAGCTTTTATCTGAACTGGAGCATCTGGCCTTTCAGGACAAGGCGCAGGAGGATGATGTGTTCACTTCCTTTGCCGGGGCAACGGAACTGACGGCGGAACTGGCGCAGACATTCATCAAGGAAGTTCTGGTGTCCTCTCCCACCGAGATTGAGATCGCCTGGAAGTTCCGGGATGTGTTTGATATGCAGGGACATGACAACTGATAAAGGTTTCTACTTCACGATAAAGCGGATGCCGGGGGCGGTCTGGGAAAGACCTGTTGGCCGCCTCTGGCATCCGTAAAAAATTTGGTGTTTAGTTGACACAAGGAGATTTATCGAGGTTAGGGCGGAATTACTTGCAGGCCGGGCAGCTTATCGAGGACTTCTTTCCCAGGAATGGCGTGCGCTGCATCGCCATGAATGACGGGATAGACACCATGCGGGACAACAACGACATTGCCCCTTCAAGAATATTCTGAAGTACAGCAGGGATATTTCCAGGAAAGTCCATTCTTCCTATGTACGAAAGGCTGCAGCTGTGTTCGCCGATGTTTTTAATTACGATATCCATGATGGGGAACAGGTCATCAGCCCGGAGAGCTTGCATGAGAGGGAACCGGCAGGGATTGCCATTCCTTAAAACTTAAGCGGGGTGGTTCATGTGTGCCAGGCAATACAGGAAATTCGGATGAAAGAACGGAAAACTGGTGAGCAGATTGGAGAATGAAAGAAAGCAGGAAAACAGCCGGGAAACTGTATGAAATGGGGCTTGATACAGAAAAGACTGCTCAGGCAGCCGGTTATGCTGTGGAAACGGGAAAAGAATGGCTTGGACAGGAATCATAATGCAGGTTATGCGCTGATACCGCTGAAAGAAGGAGGACATATATGGGAAATTCAAAACGGGAAGCAGACAGGCTTATAACAGGAAAATTGGAAGAAACAGACAGACTTATAATAAGAAGGTTTGAAGAAACAGACATCGAAGCTTTATACCTTCTATTAAAAGATGAAGAAGTCAATACATATCTTCCATGGTTTCCTGTCAAAAGCGTGGAAGAAGCCAGGGCATTTTATGAAAATCATTTCGCGCATGGGAAGTATTCCTTTGCGGTCTGTCTCAAAGAACAGAATACTGTGATTGGCTATGTCAAAGCAGACACGGACGACAGCCACGACTTTGGATATGCACTGTGCAAAGAGTACTGGCACAGGGGAATCATTACCGAAGCAGGAAACGCTGTTATCCGGCATCTGAAAAACGACGGGTTTGCATATATTACAGCCACGCACGATAGAAACAATCCAAGGAGCGGCGGGGTCATGCAGCAGCTTGGCATGAAATACTGCTGCTCCTACGAAGAACAATGGCAGCCAAAAAACATTCCGGTTACATTCCGGATGTATCAGAGGAACCTGGACGGACAGGATGACCGGGTATATTTAAAATACTGGAATCTGTATGAAAAGCATTTTATAGAAAAGAATTTATAATTGAGTATTGCCCGGACGCTGGATGAACAGAGCAATGCGTCTGCACAGATGGCCCGCAGGGAAGCACAAGCCCGCTCGAAGATACGGGAAGCCATCACACATAATTTTCATGGAGTCTGTGGCTTTCGAACCGATTATCAATACATAACCAAAAGTAAAATGAGAACTATCCAGAAAAAAGTAAAGGAAGGGAATAAATTACTTTACTTCGTGACAACGGCAAAAATCGCTGCGCCTCAGTAAATACAGGGGATACAGCGATTGTTTCTTTTGCCAGAGCGGCAGCCTGGAGGCGCTTTATTAGCCGAAGGCGGATTTAAGCGCCGCTCCGTCCGGCAGCCAGAACATACAGGCAGAATACTTAGGGCTTCTTGCATTCTGAAACCGGAACACAGAGAACATGCAGGCATTCCAGTCCAGCGTGCGGGTTCCCACAGCCCAAAAGCATTCCCATACAAAAGCGGGCAGCCACATGCCCCCCTCGCAGCCCCTCCTTCTCAAACATTGTACGAAAAAAAATACACATTTTTCACAAAACATCTTGCAATCCCGCCATTTATCCGCTATAATACTAATCGCTGTGACATGATAGCTGTGAAGCGTGAGGTTGCTGCCGGGCATGGCAGGTTTTCCGTGGAGCGAATGTCAAGTTAGGAAACTGGCGACAAGTCACTGTACTAGCAGAATATCTGCATCCGGGATGCAGAAATATGGTGTGGAGTCCTTGAGATAACATACAAGACACACACGGGTTCGTGTACAGTCACCGCTTGTCGTACTGATTACGATAGAAGGCAGGATGCCGCAACGGCACCCCATCTATCGCCTGAATATTAAGTGCGAATAAGGAGGCGACTTTTTTTATGGCAAGTCAGACAATGAGGATTATTCTCAAAGCATATGACCATGAGCTGATTGACGCATCAGCAAGGAAAATCATTGAAACTGTTAAGAAAAACGGAGCACAGGTGAGCGGGCCGGTACCGCTTCCGACAAAAAGGGAAGTCATTACCATTTTAAGGGCCGTACACAAATACAAAGACTCCAGGGAACAGTTTGAGCAGAGAACTCATAAAAGGCTGATTGATATCATCGCTCCGACCCAGAAAACGGTCGATGCGTTAACCAGGTTAGAGTTACCGGCTGGTGTAAACATTGATATCAAAATGAAATAACAAAACGGTAACATTCAAATAAGGCAATAATCCTGAAGGGTTTTTATCATAGAAGCAGCACTGGAAAAGCAGCAGCCCCGTAAAGTCCGGCTGCCAGGCGCAAAAACGGTGTTCCACTTATGTTACTAACTGTTCTAGGATGAACGCAGCACAATTAGCGTTCCGCTGTAGGATAACAGGAGGTAAAAGAATGAAGAAGGCGATTTTAGCTACCAAAGTCGGAATGACTCAAATCTTCAATGAAAACGGAGAACTGACTCCGGTAACAGTATTGCAGGCTGGGCCTTGTTATGTAACACAGATTAAAACCGTTGAAAATGACGGGTACAGCGCAGTACAGGTTGGTTTTGTGGACAAGAAGGACAAAATCATCAACAGGGATGCCAATGGAAAGAAAGAAATCCGCAACCGCCACGGCGTGACAAAGGCTGAAAAAGGCCATTTTGACAAGGCTGGCGTTTCCGGCAAGAGATTTGTCAGGGAATTCAAATTTGACAATGCGGATGATTACAAACTGGCTGACGAAATCAAGGCAGATATTTTTGCGGAAGGCGATCTGGTTGACGCAACTGCGATTTCGAAAGGTAAAGGTTTCCAGGGCGCTATTAAAAGACATGGCCAGCACAGAGGGCCTATGACGCATGGTTCCAAATTCCACCGTCATCAGGGTTCCAATGGTTCCTGTTCTACACCAAGCCGCGTATTTAAAGGCAAGAAGATGCCGGGGCATATGGGAAATGTACAGGTAACGGTTCAGAATCTTCAGATTGTAAAGGTTGACGCTGAAAACAACCTGCTTTTGGTAAAAGGCTCCGTACCAGGGCCGAAGAAGTCGCTGATTACAATCAAAGAAGCAGTAAAGTCTTATAAATAGTGCATAATCAGGAAAGGAGGACTTATACAGATGGCTAACGTATCTGTTTATAATATGGAAGGCAGGGAAGTAGGCACCATGGAATTAAATGATGCCATCTTCGGTGTGGAAGTGAACGAACACCTGGTACACATGGCAGTATTACGCCAGCTTGCCAACAAACGTCAGGGAACACAGAAAGCCAAGACCCGCTCCGAAGTAAGCGGCGGCGGCAGAAAGCCTTGGAGGCAGAAAGGAACTGGCCACGCAAGGCAGGGTTCTACAAGGGCACCGCAGTGGAAAGGCGGCGGCGTTGTATTTGCACCGGCACCAAGGGACTATTCCGTGAAAATGAACAAAAAGGAAAAAAGAATTGCCCTGAAATCGGCGCTGACTTCCAGAGTGAATGAAAATAAATTTATCGTCGTAGACGAGCTTAAGCTGGATGAAATCAAGACAAAGAAAATGACAGGTGTTTTAAAGGCGCTCAATGCCGAAAAAGCACTGATTGTCCTTCATGGGGATGATGGAAATGTCATTTTGTCTTCCAGAAATATTCCGCATGTAAAAGTATCGTTTATCAATACAATCAATGTATACGATATCCTGAAATATAACACAATGATTATAACAAAGGATGCGGTAGCAGCAATCGAGGAGGTGTATGCATAATGGCAAACATTCAGTATTATGATGTAATCCTCAAACCGGTGGTTACAGAAAAGAGCATGAACCTTATGGCAAATAAGGAGTACACATTTTATGTGCATCCGGAAGCAAATAAGGCAATGATTAAAGATGCCGTGGAAAAAATGTTCGAAGGAACAAAGGTACAGAAAGTAAATACCATGAATATTCCGGGCAAGGAAAAAAGACGCGGCGCTGTAAAAGGCCGCACGGCAAAAAGAAAGAAAGCAATTGTAAAGCTGACGCCGGAAAGCGCTGATATCGAAATTTTCAGCGGACTGTAAAATACAGGATGGTTTAAAATATGTGCAGCTTGCACGATAAGAAAGCATTTGAAAGGAGAACATCATGGGAATTAAGAGTTATAAGCCATATACACCTTCCAGAAGGCATATGACCGGCTCTGATCATTCGGAGATTACAAAGAAAACTCCTGAAAAAAAATTACTGGTTCCATTAAAAAAACATTCAGGACGCAACAATCAGGGTAAAATTACCGTCAGGCACCGTGGCGGTGGAAATAAACGCAAATACAGGCTTGTTGATTTTAAAAGAAAGATTGACGGAGTACCGGCAGTGGTTATCGGTATCGAGTACGACCCGAACAGGTCTGCAAATATTGCATTAATACAGTATGAAGACGGCCAGAAATCCTATATTATTGCACCGGCCGGGCTGACGGACGGCATGCGTGTCATGAACGGGCCAGAAGCTGAAGTAAGAGTCGGCAACTGCCTGCCGCTGGAAAATATTCCGGTTGGTACTCAGGTACACAATATCGAGCTGTACCCGGGCAAAGGCGGCCAGTTAGTGCGTTCCGCTGGCCTGAGCGCACAGTTAATGGCAAAAGAAGGCAAATATGCGACATTAAGGCTGCCTTCTGGTGAAATGAGAATGGTTCCTCTGAACTGCCGCGCAACCATCGGCGTAGTCGGAAATGGAGACCATAACCTGATTAATATCGGTAAAGCAGGGCGCAAGCGCCATATGGGCATCCGCCCGACCGTGCGTGGTTCGGCCATGAACCCGAATGACCATCCACACGGTGGTGGTGAAGGCAAGGCTCCAATCGGACGTCCTGGCCCATGTACGCCATGGGGCAAGCCTGCACTTGGTCTTAAGACACGTAAGAAAAAGAAAGCTTCGAACAAGCTTATCGTAAGAAGACGCGACGGCAGAGCGCTTAAGAGTAAATAGGAGGAATAGCAATGGGTAAAAGATCATTAAAAAAAGGTCCTTTCGCTGATGAAAGCCTGTTAAAAAAGGTAGATGCTCTCAATGCTGCCGGTGACAATGCCGTAATTAAGACATGGTCCCGCCGTTCCACAATTTTCCCGTCATTCGTGGGACGTACATTTGCAGTTCATGATGGAAGAAAGCATGTACCGGTATATGTTACAGAAGATATGGTCGGGCATAAACTGGGTGAGTTCGTTGCAACAAGAACTTACCGTGGTCATGTAAAAGAAGAAAAAAGGTCAAGAGTGAAATAATTCGCTGGTTTAGGAAAGGAGGCTCTATTTCATGGCTAAAGGACATAGATCTCAAATTAAGAGAGAGAGAAATGCAATAAAAGATACCAGACCTTCTGCAAAATTATCTTATGCAAGAGTGTCTGTGCAGAAGGCCTGCTTTGTATTAGATGCAGTCCGTGGAAAAGATGTAAAAACAGCGCTTGCTATTTTAGATTACAGTCCAAGATATGCATCCAGGCTGATAGGCAAATTAGTAAGGTCTGCAATTGCGAATGCGGAAAATAACAACGGCATGAATCCGGATAACCTGTATATTGAAGAATGCTACGCAAACAAGGGACCTACAATGAAACGAATCAGGCCGAGGGCACAGGGGCGTGCTTATCGAATCGAAAAGAGAATGAGCCACATCACTGTTGTGCTGAATGAAAGATAAGGAGGGAAAGCATGGGACAGAAAGTTAATCCTCATGGCTTAAGAGTTGGTGTCATTGCGGACTGGGACTCTAAGTGGTATGCAGAAGGAGATTTTGCAGACTGTTTAATAGAAGATTATAAAATCAGAGAATTCCTGAAAAAGAAACTGTACAATGCCGGAATCTCAAGGATTGAGATTGAAAGAGCTTCCGAGCGTGTCAAAGTAATTATCTATACAGCAAAGCCGGGCGTGGTTATCGGCAAGGGCGGCGCTGAAATTGAAAAAGTAAAAGGCGAGCTTCAAAAATACACAGACAAGAAGCTTATTGTAGATATCAAAGAAGTAAAGAAGCCGGATAAGGATGCCCAGCTCGTTGCAGAAAACATTGCGCTGCAGCTGGAAAACCGTATTTCTTTCCGCCGTGCGATGAAATCCTGCATGTCCAGAAGCTTAAAGGCTGGCGCGCTTGGAATCAAGACTTCTGTATCAGGACGCCTGGGCGGTGCAGATATGGCCCGTACGGAGTTTTATTCAGAAGGAAATATTCCGCTCCAGACATTGAGGGCAGATATTGATTATGGTTTCGCTGAGGCTGATACGACCTATGGAAAAGTAGGCGTTAAGGTATGGATTTACAAAGGCGAGATACTTCCTGCAAAAGGAAATAAGGAAGGGGGCGCTCAGTAATTATGTTAATGCCAAAAAGAGTAAAGCATAGAAAACAGTTCCGCGGTTCCATCAGGGGCCGTGCTTCCAGGGGCAATAAAATCACAAACGGTTCTTTCGGTATCGTAGCCTTAGAACCGGCATGGATTAAATCCAACCAGATTGAAGCAGCCCGTATTGCAATGACACGTTATGTAAAGCGTGGCGGTAAAATCTGGATTAAGATATTCCCGGATAAACCGGTAACGGCAAAACCGGCTGAAACCCGAATGGGTTCCGGAAAAGGCTCCCTGGAATACTGGGTAGCAGTTGTAAAGCCGGGACGCGTATTGTTTGAAATCGACGGAGTTGCGGAAGAAGTTGCAAGAGAGGCACTGCGTCTTGCCACACATAAATTGCCATGTAAATGTAAAGTCGTTTCGCGTGCAGACTTAGAAGGCGGTGAATCAAATGAAAGCAAGTAAATATTTAGAAGAATTACGGACAATGACACCGGCGGATTTAGACGCCCAGTTAACAGAGGCTAAAAAAGAGCTCTTTAACCTGAGATTTCAGAATGCAACAAACCAGCTGGAGAATACAGGCAGAATCAAAGAAGTCAGAAAGAATATTGCAAGGATTCAGACCATCATTACGGAAAAAGCAAATGCCTAGTTCTGGAAAGGAGACGAAATCGTGGAACGGAATTTAAGAAAAACACGTGTCGGTGTTGTTGTAAGCGACAAAATGCAGAAAACAATCGTTGTAGCTGTCAAAGACAACGTAAGGCATAAATTATACAACAAAATCGTAAAAAAGACTTATAAATTAAAAGCGCATGATGAAAATAACGACTGCAGGATTGGCGATACTGTCAGGGTTATGGAAACAAGGCCGCTGTCAAAACAGAAACGGTGGAGACTTGTAGAAATCGTTGAAAGAGCAAAATAATAGTACAAGGAGGATTCCAGCATGATTCAGCAGGAAAGCAGGCTTAAGGTTGCTGACAATACCGGAGCAAAAGAGTTGCTCTGCATCCGTGTTATGGGCGGTTCAACGAGAAGATATGCACACATTGGTGATATCATTACTGCAACCGTAAAAGATGCAACACCAGGCGGCGTTGTTAAAAAAGGCGATGTTGTAAAAGCAGTTGTTGTGCGCACAAAGCGTGAGACAAGGCGCAAAGACGGCTCATACATCCGCTTTGATGAAAATGCTGCCGTTATTATAAAAGAAGACCAGACTCCAAGAGGAACCCGTATTTTCGGGCCAGTTGCAAGGGAGCTTCGTGAGAAGCATTTTATGAAGATTGTTTCTCTGGCTCCGGAAGTATTATAGGAGGTAGCAAGGATGGCAATGTTAAAAATTAAAAAAGGCGATACAGTAAAGGTAATTGCCGGCAGGGATAAAGATAAAGAAGGCAAAGTCATTGCTATTAACCGGAAGAAGAATACACTTCTTGTAGAAGGTGTTAATATGATTACCAAGCATACAAAACCGTCGATGCAGAACCAGCAGGGCGGTATTATACACCAGGAAGGGCCAATTCATATTTCCAATGTCATGTATCTGCATAAAGGACAGCCGACAAGAATCGGATTTAAGTTTGACGGAGACAAGAAAGTCCGTTTTGCAAAATCCACTGGTGATATCATTGACTAAACACGGTATAGAAGGAAGGAGGTCCAAAAGTGAGCAGATTAAAAGACCAGTATATGAATGAAATCGTGGATGCCATGATGAAAAAATTCGGATATAAAAACCGCATGCAGGTTCCGAAGCTGGATAAAATTGTCATAAATATGGGTATTGGCGAAGCAAAAGAAAATGCGAAAATATTAGAAGCTGCGATGAGCGACATGGAATTAATCAGCGGACAGAAGCCGATTAAGACAATATCCAAAAAGTCAGTTGCGAACTTTAAAATCAGGGAGGGCATGCCGATTGGCTGTAAGGTTACATTAAGAGGCGAGAAAATGTACGAATTCTTAGACCGCCTGGTAAACCTTGCACTGCCGCGTGTGCGTGACTTCAGGGGCGTAAACCCGAACTCGTTTGACGGCAGGGGAAATTATGCGCTCGGCATCAAGGAGCAGCTGATTTTTCCGGAAGTAGAATTTGATAAAATTGATAAAATCCGCGGCATGGATGTTATTATCGTAACAACTGCAAAGTCGGATGAAGAAGCACGCGAATTATTAGCCCAGTTCAATATGCCATTTCAAAAGTAATCAGGAGGGAAATTATGGCAAAGACTTCAATGAAAGTAAAACAGCAGCGTAAACAGAAATTTTCTACAAGGGAATATACACGCTGCAGGATTTGTGGCCGCCCACATTCTGTGTTAAGGAAATATGGTGTCTGCCGTGTGTGCTTTCGTGAATTAGCATATAAGGGACAGATTCCGGGAGTAAAGAAGGCTTCCTGGTAAGCATTGACACCCAGATAATTTTTAAGGAGGAAAATTCAATCATGACAATGAGTGATCCAATCGCAGATATGCTTACAAGAATCCGTAACGCAAATACTGCTAAACATGATACAGTCGATATTCCGTCATCCAAGATGAAGGTTGCCATTGCAGACATTCTTGTTAATGAAGGCTACATTTCGAAATATGATATTGTTGATGATGGCAATTTCAAGGCTATCCGCGTCGCGTTAAAATACGGTGCAGATAAGAATGAGAAAGTCATTTCCGGCATTAAGAGAATTTCCAAACCGGGGCTTCGTGTCTATGCCGGCAAGGAAGAAATTCCTTCCGTGCTTGGCGGGCTTGGCATTGCAATTCTTTCTACCAACAAAGGAGTCATTACAGACAAAGAAGCAAGAAAGCTTCAGGTTGGCGGCGAAGTATTAGCGTTTGTATGGTAAATCAATCAGGTGAACACAAATATTTTTGAACACTATTTTTCTGATAAATAGGAGGTACGGGCATGTCACGTATAGGAAAGATGCCAATCGCGATTCCGGCTGGAGTTACAGTCGAGATTGCAGAAAATAACAATATAACAGTCAAAGGCCCAAAGGGCGAGCTGAACAGGGTGCTTCCTTCCGAAATGGAAATTAAGCAGGAAGACGGCCATGTGCTGGTTACAAGGCCGAATGACTTAAAGAAAATGAAATCCCTTCATGGCCTGACAAGGACACTGGTGAACAATATGGTAATCGGTGTAACCGAAGGCTATACAAAGGTGCTGGAAGTAAACGGCGTCGGCTACAGGGCTGCAAAGTCAGGCAATAAGCTGACACTGAACCTGGGCTACTCCCATCCGGTTATTATGGAAGACCCGGACGGAATCGAGTCTGCTGTAGAAGGCAATAAGATTACGATTAAAGGCATTGACAAAGAAAAAGTAGGCCAGTATGCGGCTGAAATCAGGGATAAGAGAAGACCGGAACCATACAAGGGCAAAGGTATTAAATATGCTGATGAAGTTATCAGGCGTAAAGTCGGTAAGACTGGCAAGAAATAATGAAAGGGTGACGAGACATGGTTAGAAAGGAATCAAGAGCTAAGGTTCGTGCAAATAAACACAGAAGACTGCGCAATCGTATTTCCGGTACACCGGCAAGACCACGTTTGGCAGTTTTTAGAAGCAATAATCATATGTACGCTCAGGTTATCGACGATACAGCTGGCATTACCCTCGTTTCTGCGTGCACTTTGGAGAAGGATGTCAAAGAAGGGCTGGAGAAAACGAATAATATCGACGCAGCGAAGCAGGTCGGCACGGTAGTTGCAAAAAGAGCGCTGGAAAAAGGCATTACGACGGTTGTTTTTGACAGAGGCGGGTATATTTACCACGGTAAGGTTCAGGCTCTGGCAGATGCAGCCAGGGAAGCTGGTTTAACATTCTAAGCAGGAGGAATAATTTACATGAAACGTGAAATAATTGATGCTAGTCAGTTAGAGTTAACAGAAAACGTTGTAGCAATCAAACGTGTCACGAAAGTTGTAAAGGGCGGGCGCAATATGCGCTTTTCAGCTTTAGTGGTTGTTGGCGACAGCAACGGGCATGTAGGCGCAGGAATGGGTAAAGCAGCTGAAATTCCTGAGGCTATCCGCAAGGGTAAAGAAGATGCCATGAAAAAACTCATAACTGTAAAATTAGATGATAACAAGAGTATCACACATGATATCCAGGGCAAGCATACCGGCGCTTCTGTACTGCTGAAGAAGTCTCCGGAAGGTACCGGTATCATCGCAGGCGGCCCTGCACGAAGCGTATGCGAGTTAGCAGGCATTAAGAACATCCGTACCAAATCACTGGGTTCGAACAATAAGCAGAATGTTGTGCTTGCTACAATCACTGCCCTGAGCCAGTTAAAATCTCCAGAAGAAGTTGCGAGGCTTCGTGGCAAATCTGTAGAAGAAATTCTAGGTTAGGAGGCAAAAAATGGCAGATAAAATGTTAAAGGTAACACTCATCAGGTCTAAGATTGGTTCTGTGCCGAGGAATCGCAAGATTATCGAATCCATGGGATTCCGCAAGCTGAATCAGACGAAAACTTTTCCGGACAATGATGCAACAAGAGGAGCACTCCGCAAAATTGCGCCGTATGTAAAAGTAGAAGAAGCATAATAATTCAGATAAGGAGGTGTCAGAATGGACTTATCAACGTTAAAGGCTGCAGAAGGCTCAAGAAAAGACAGATACAGAAAAGGACGCGGACACGCTTCCGGCAATGGGAAAACAGCTGGCAAGGGACACAAAGGCCAGAAGGCCCGTTCAGGGGCTCCAAGGCCAGGCTTTGAAGGCGGCCAGATGCCATTATACAGAAGATTGCCAAAGAGAGGCTTTAAGAATATTAATCATAAAGATATCGTTGGAGTCAATGTATCAAGACTCGAAAGATTTGACAATGATTCTACCGTTTCCATCGATACATTAATGGAGACAGGAATTGTGAAAAATCCAAGAGATGGCGTTAAAATTCTTGGAAATGGGGAATTAACCAAGAAGCTTACGGTTCAGGCCAGTGCATTCAGCGCTAGTGCAAAGGAAAAGATTGAAGCTCTTGGTGGAAAAGCAGAGGTGATCTAATGTTACAGACACTCCGCGGTGCATTTAAAGTTAAAGAAATCAGGGAGAGGCTGGTATTTACATTTTTCATGCTGATTGTGATTCGCATAGGGTCACAGCTGCCATGTCCGGGAATTGATTCGGCGCTGTTTTCACAGTGGTTCAGTTCCCAGACCAATGGCGCATTTAACTTTTTTGATGCGATTACTGGTGGGTCATTCAATGAAATGTCTGTGTTTGCATTGAGTATTACACCATATATTACTTCTTCCATTATCATGCAGCTGCTTACGATTGCGATTCCAAAGCTTGAGGAGATGCAGCGTGACGGGGAAGACGGCAGAAAGAAAATTGCCGGCATTACCCGTTATGTGACGGTAGCACTTGCACTGATTGAATCCATTGCAATGGCAATCGGGTTTGGAAGAATGGGATATCTGACGGATTACAGCGCTTTTTCTGTGATTCAGGTTGTATGTATTCTGACAGCGGGTTCTGCGGTACTGATGTGGATTGGCGAGCAGATTACTGAAAAGGGCGTGGGAAATGGTATTTCCATTGTGCTGGTTATCAACATTGTTTCCAGAATACCGGCTGACATGTCCACACTGTACGAACAGTTTGTCAAAAACCAGAAAATTGCAAGAGGCGTGCTTGCGGCCATTATTATTCTTGCCGTAATACTGCTGACGGTTGTTTTCGTTATTCTGCTGCAGGATGCAGAACGCAAAATTCCGGTACAGTATTCCAAAAAAATCCAGGGCAGGAAGACGGTTGGCGGGCAGAGCTCGTTTATTCCGTTAAAAGTCAATACAGGCGGTGTAATTCCAATCATCTTTGCACAGTCTATTATGGAATTCCCAGTGGTTATCTGCACGCTGCTCGGCGTAGACGGCGGCACAAGCATTGGCGGGAAAATCTTAAGCGGGCTGCAGCAGAGGAACTGGTGTGACCCGGCGAATCCAGTTTTATCTATCGGACTTGCTGTGTATCTTGTTCTGGTTATTGTATTTGCGTATTTCTATACGTCAATTACGTTTAACCCATTGGAGATTGCAGACAATATGAAAAAGCAGGGCGGTTTTATCCCGGGCATCCGTCCAGGGAAGCCGACAAGCGAATACCTGACGAAGATTCTGAATTATATTGTATTTATCGGCGCAGTTGGCCTGTCTATCTGTGCGGTAGTTCCGATTTTCTTCAACGGGGTGTTTAATGCAAACGTTTCATTCGGGGGCACATCGGTTATTATTATTGTCGGTGTTGTGATTGAAACCATTAAGCAGATTGAATCAAAAATGGTTGTCCGGTATTATAAGGGATTTTTAAGTGAATAGAAGTATCAGGGAGATACAGCTTCGGCTGTATCTTTTTTGCAGATTTTATAGTGGAAAATTGTGCTGTTTTATGGTATGGTTATTAAAAGCAGTGCAGGGTTCATGTGTATAGATGAATATACTGCAATAAAAATAAAACAGGAGGTTTTTTACCGTATGAAAATTATCATGTTAGGCGCTCCGGGAGCGGGCAAAGGAACACAGGCGAAAAGAATTGCACAGAAATATACGATACCGCATATTTCCACAGGCGATATTTTCCGTGCAAATATCAAGAACGGGACAGAGCTTGGAAAGAAAGCAAAAGAATATATGGACCAGGGCCTGTTAGTACCGGATGAACTGACCTGTGACCTTGTGATGGACCGCATCCAGCAGGATGACTGCAAAAACGGGTTTGTGCTGGATGGATTCCCGCGTACTATTCCGCAGGCAGAAGCACTGGATGCAGCGTTAAGCAAAATCGGCCAGAAAATGGATTATGCCATTGACGTTGACGTGCCGGACGAAAATATCGTAAACCGCATGGGCGGACGCAGGGCATGCTTAAGCTGCGGCGCTACTTATCATGTAGAATTTAACCCGACAAAGGCAGAGGGTGTCTGCGATGCCTGCGGTGCACAGACCGTATTAAGGGATGACGACAAGCCGGAAACGGTTCAGAAACGCCTGACCGTGTACCATGACCAGACACAGCCGCTCATTGATTATTACAAGAAGCAGGATATTTTGAAATCCGTAGACGGCACGCAGCCAATGGAAGCAGTCTTTGATGCGATTATAGCCATATTGGGAGCGTAAAATGCCGGTATCAGTCAAATCTGTCAAAGAAATAGAACTGATGCGGACGGCAGGAAGAATCCTGGGCAGGGTACATGCAGAGCTTGCCCGGGAAATCGTGCCAGGAATGTCTGCTTTGGACATTGACCGTATTGGCGAGGAATTAATACGGAGCTATGGATGCATTCCTTCCTTTTTGAATTATGAGGGATTTCCTGCTTCTGTCTGTGTTTCCGTAAATGACGAGGTGGTACACGGAATTCCGTCGAAAGAGCGGATTTTAAAAGAAGGCGATATAGTAAGCCTTGATACAGGCGTGATTTATAAAGGGTATCAGTCAGATGCTGCGAGAACCGTCGGTGTCGGAAAAATATCGAAGCAGGCGGCAGACCTGATTGAGCGTACCAGGCTCAGTTTTTTTGCCGGGATGCAGCATGCGAAGGCTGGCGGGCGGCTGTTTGATATTTCGGCAGCAATCGGGGATTATGCGCACCGTTTCGGGTATGGGGTCGTCCGCGACCTGGCCGGGCACGGCATCGGGCGGAACATGCACGAGCCGCCTGAAATACCGAATTACCGGCAGCGCTTCCGCGGGATGCGGCTGCGGCCCGGGATGACGCTCGCGGTAGAGCCGATGATTAATATCGGCACCTGGCGGGGAAACTGGTCTGATAATGGC
>CAJTSV010000090.1:0-254 GCA_910579075.1 uncultured Eubacterium sp. | reverse complement strand
TGTCCGCGCATTATGAAAATACAATCCTGATTACGCCGGGCGGGCCGGAACTTCTGTCGGTTACCGAGGAAGAAGCAGAAAATTTAAGCAGGATGTACCTTGCGGTATAAAACAAATATAAAACAAAAAGAAAGATTGCTTATTAAATGGAGGAATGAAAATGTCAAAAGCAGATGTAATTGAAGTGGAAGGCAAGGTAGTGGAAAAGCTGCCAAATGCAATGTTTCAGGTAGAACTGGAAAACGGGCATCAGA
>CAJTSV010000089.1 GCA_910579075.1 uncultured Eubacterium sp. | reverse complement strand
CCGGCTGGCCGGATGTAAAAATTCCAGTCCGCATGCACACAGTGCGGGCCCGGCTGCCTGTGTGCCCCGGCTGGCCGTTTCCTGCCTTCCATATTTTAAATCCCCGGCTAACGGCGTTCCCAGATGTGCCATCTGCACGCGTATCTGGTGATGCCGCCCGGTCAGAAGCTCAATCCTGACCAGGTTTTGTACCCGTTCCTGCCTGGCCTGTGTTTCCAGCACCTGGTACAGCAGCTCTGCTTTTTTTGCCTGTGCTTCTCCCTGTGCAGCCACAAACGATGTATTGCTCCTGCTGTCTTTTTTCAGGAAATCCACAAGCCTTCCTTCCTGCTGCGGCATCGCTTTTTCTGTCACAGCCAGATAAATCTTGGAAAATCCCCCGCGGGCCAGCTGGCGGCTTAACGCAGACGTGCTGCGTGCATGCTTCCCGAATACGAGAATCCCTTCCACGGGCTGGTCAAGACGGTGCACAAGCCCGGCATAAGGTTCTTCCCCTCTGCCATGCCGGTAATTGCGCAGCAGGCTTACCATATCCTGCTCGCCGCTTTTACGTGTCTCACTGGCAGTACCAGCAGGTTTTACACAGACAAGGATATCTGCATCTTCATATAAAATTTTTATTTTTTCGCACATTGCCCAGCTCCTGTTATAAATATCTGCATGCTACATCTTAAACCGGTACCCCACGCCCCATATGGTTTCAATATACTGCGGCTTTGCCGTGTTCAGCTCTATTTTTTCCCGGATTTTTTTAATATGCACCGTTACGGTAGCAATATCCCCGACAGACTCCATATCCCAGATTTCCTTAAACAGCTCGTCTTTGGTAAACACCCGGTTCGGGTTCTGCGCAAGGAACACAAGCAGGTCAAATTCCTTGGTCGTAAACTGCTTTTCTTCTTCGTTAATCCAGACCCGCCTGGCCGTCTTATCAATACGGATTCCGCGGATTTCCACAATGTCATTCTGCGGGACGCCGCTGCCGATAAGCCGCTCATAGCGTGCCAGGTGTGCCTTGACCCTTGCAACCAGCTCGCTTGGCGAAAACGGCTTTGTGACATAATCATCCGCGCCAAGCCCCAGGCCGCGTATTTTGTCAATATCATCCTTTTTGGCCGACACCATTAAAATCGGCAGGTTTTTCTGCCCCCTGATCTGCCTGCAGACCTCAAAACCGTCCATGCCGGGCAGCATCAGGTCAAGGATGACCATATTGTAATCTTCTTCCAGCGCCTTTTTCAGCCCCTGCTCGCCGTTTGTCTCCATGACCACTTCAAAACCGCTCAGTTCCAGGTAATCCTTTTCCAGTTCTGCAATTGCCATCTCGTCTTCAATAATCAATATCTTACTCATTTGGAACCTCCTGATATTTGCGTACTACAAAATACATCACCGTGCCTGTCGACTCTTTGCTGGCCGCCCAGATTTTCCCGCCATGGTCTTCCACAATTTTGCGGACAATCGAAAGCCCGATGCCGCTTCCCCCGGTTGCGGAATTGCGCGAAGCATCCGTCCGGTAAAACCGGTCAAAAATAAACGGCAGGTCTTTTTGTGCAATTCCCTTTCCGTTATCCTCGATTTCAATCTGTATAAAATCCCCGACGTCCTTAACGCGGATATTAATGAGGCCATGCTCTTTATCCATGTACTTAATCGAATTGCCGATAATATTGTCGATAACCCGTTTAAGCTGTTCCGGGTCTGCAATAATTTCCACGCTGTCCTCTGCATAATTAAAATAAGACAGCCCGATATGCTCCGCTTCCAGCCCCAGGCCGATTTCCTCAATGCAGTCGTCGAAATAATCCGACGCTTTCATGCGCTTAAAATCATACGGAATGCGGTTGGTATCGATTTTGGCATACAGCGTCAGCTCGTTAATCAGCCGGTCCATATCGATTGCCTTGCTGTATATGGTGCGCATATATTTATCCACTTTTTCCGGCGTATCGGCAACGCCGTCCATAATGCCCTCTACATATCCTTTGATAGCCGTAATCGGCGTCTTTAAATCATGTGAAATATTGCTGATTAATATGCGGTTCTGCTTTTCTGCTTCGAGCTTTTCCTCTGCGGATTCTTTCAGCCGCTGGCGCATATCCTCAAAGTTGCGGCACAGCTTTCCCATTTCATCATTTGTTTCGGCCTCAACCGTAAAATCCAGGTTGCCTTCCTTAATATTCTGGGCAGCTTCTTCCAGCTTGTAAATCGGCGTAACGATTCCCCGGTAAATCCATGCCGTAATCGATAATCCGGTTACCACCAGAATCAGCACAATGCATACTGCCATATCTTCCACCAGCACGCCAAGCTGCGAGGTATCTATCTGATATGCCAGCATTCCGATATCGATTGTGCTCTGATTTGCCACTGCCTTCATCTGGATAAGCCGTATGCACAGAAACGCCAGCGCAGCCAGCAGAATCGGCATAAATACAATGACAAAAAAAGAAATTACCAGTTTTGTACTCAGTTTCATGCAGCAAGACTCCCATCCCATATTTATGTGCCTGCATCCTTCCAGCGCGTGTATTCCAGGCATGCCAGACGGCACAGGTTTTATTTTTAAGCAAAAAAATAACTGCCCCGGTGCTTTACACACCGCAGCAGTCAGCATGTTTCCCGTACAGTTATTATATCATGTGCTTTGTAATTTCTTATAAAAATTCACGGAAAAGATTCTTAATTTTTTCTAAAAATGGCGCCTGTTTCCCGGACACGCCCAATCAGCCCAGAATATCCCGCACTTCCACTTCCAGCGCCTCCGCCAGCTGTGCGTGCCCTTCCAGAGTCAGATGCATATAATCAATTTCATTCGGCCCTGCGGACACCACCCGGTTTGCATCCAGGTAATGGCATCCCAGAAGGTCTGCGATTTTGCGGTATTCTTCCGCAAGCTGCTGCGATTTTTCTGCACAGCCCCTTCCCATCGTATGCGCAATATCCGTTCCGGCATATTCCGGCGCAATATTCTGCGGCACGACAATCAGGATATTCGGCTCCCCGTCCCGCCAGGCGTCCTTTGCAGCAGCAGCCTTATCCGCCAGCCGCTTTAACCCGAGCGCGATGCACGCCGCCGAAGAACCAAACCGTTCCTTCGTATCATTTGTCCCGAGCATGATTATCAGAAGGTCCACCGGCTCATGGCTCATCAGGCATACATAAATGGAATCCAGTCCGCGCAGCCCTTCATGAATCGGGTCGTCAAAGCATGTTGTCCGCCCGCTCAACCCTTCCTCGATGACCAGATAGCCGTCCCCAAGCTTTTGGGAAAGCAGGCAGGTCCACCTTTGTTCTTCGTCAAAGCGCCCGTTCGTCGCGGCGCAGTACCCATGGGTATTCGAATCCCCAAAACAGACAACATGCTTTTTCATCCCCTTCACCTTCCTTCCACTGCCCTGATAAACCGCTGTGCGATTTCAAGCGGCCTTGTAATGGCTCCGCCTACAACAACTGCAAATGCTCCTGCATCAAGCATTTCCACTGCCTGCTGCGGGCTGTGCACCCGGCCCTCGCCGATAACCGGAATATCCACGGTTTCCTTCAGCCTGCGCACCAGCTCATAATCCGGCCCGTCCATCTTCGGTGTATAGCTCGTATAACCGCTCATCGTAGTTCCTACGATATCCACGCCCAGCTTCCATGCATTGATGCCTTCCTCATAAGTCGATATATCGGCCATCAGCACTGCCTGCGGATATTTGCTGCGGACTTCTTTTATAAATTCACTGACACTTTTTCCGTCCCCGCGCTTCTGCTCAGTGCAGTCAAGCGCAATGACATCCGAGCCTGCCGCCACAAGGTCGTCGACCTCTTTCATCGTAGGCGTAATATAGCTTTCAAAGCCTTCGTACTGGACTTTGACAAGACCGATAACCGGAAGCCCGGTTTCTTCTTTAATGGCAATGACATCGCGGATGCTGCTTGTGCGGATTGCCGGTGTTCCGGCCTGCTTTGCGGCCCGCGCCATCAGATACATAACAGACTTTTCTTCTACATACAAAGGCTCCCCCGGCACTGCCTGGCAGGACACAATCACTTTTCCTTTTATCTGTTCAAAAAATTCTTCTTTTTTCAAGGCGGTCTCCTTCCTGCATAGATTTATGCGCAAAATTCCCTGACCGCACGGTCAATCATGGCTGCGCATTTTTTTACCTGCTCCATATCTTCCGGTACCAGGGACGCAAGCGGCTTCCTGACACCGCCGATATCCAGCCCTTCCCGGATTTTCAGGATTTCTTTAATTACGCCGTACAGATTTCCATGGCAGGCACACATGCCGTAAATCACCTCGTTGCAGGCATACTGCACCCTGCGGGCCTGTTCCAGGTTTCCGGCCTTTACCAGTTCTTCGATTTTTAAGTACAATTCCGGCATGACCCCGTATGTGCCGCCGATTCCGCCGTCAGCCCCCATGGCAAGGCCGGAAACAAGCTGTTCATCCGGGCCGTTAAATACCACAAACCCTTCCCCGCCTTCTGCCTTGAACATCTGGATATCCTGCACCGGCATGGAGCTGTTTTTGACAGCTGCGACACGCGGGTTTTTCTTCATCTCGCGAAACAGCGGCATCGTCAGCGCGACCCCGGCCAGCTGCGGGATATTATAAATAACAAAATCCGTATCAGGCGCTGCATCGGAAATATCATTCCAGTACTGCGCAATCGCATATTCCGGCAAATGAAAATAAATTGGCGGGATAGCCGCAATCGCATCCACCCCAAGGCTCTGTGCATGAGCCGCAAGCTCCTGGCTCTCTTTTGTATTATTGCAGGCAACATGCGCGATTACCGTCAGCTTTCCTTCTGCAGCTTCCATCACGCGTTCCAGTGTCAGCTTCCGGTCTGCCACGGTCTGGTAAATGCATTCCCCGGAAGAACCGCCCACGTATACACCCTTCACGCCTTTTTTCACCATATATCCGGTCAGTGCCTGTACCCGTTCTCCGTCCACTTCCCCTTTTTCATCATAACATGCATAAAATGCCGGGATAATCCCCTGATATTTTTCTATATTCCTCATGCTTTCCCTCCTTCTCCAGATGCTTCCGTCCAGCTGTCTGACTCTTTTATGCCCGTATATGGGCCATCCGCACGGTACTGCCAGGATTTATGCTCATTCCGGCAGCACTGTATTTATTTTCCTGCCTGTCAGGCAGAATCCGAATCCTGTCCGGCGTATACTTTTATCACCGCTTTCCTGACGGGTGCCGGCTCCCCTGCTGCTACCTTGACCTTGTGTGCATCTTCCGGCAGGGTGACAAGCGCCTTTCCCGGAGAGAGCTTCATATAATGCTCCACTGCCCCCTCGACTTCCAGCAGGTCTGCTTTTTTTGACTTTACGGCAACCCTTGAAATATCGGACACCCCGACCATTTCTTCCCCGGTTACCGTCATATGGATATCTGCATATTTCTCATGCGCTTCAAAAAACGCCTGTTCTTCCAAAACCGTTTCATAATCGAACACATTCAGATACAGATATTCCCCATCGATATCATAATGTCCCGGCCCGAACTGCTCCAGCGGATGGCTGCTTAAAAAATCAAAAGCAGCATCCAGGTATTTTCCAAGCCCGCGGTAATTTCCAAGGTTTTTTATTTCTGCATAAATCATATACCTGCATTCCCCCTTTTCTGATGCAGCCAGGCCCTGCTGGCATGCAGGGCCACACTGCTGCCCGCACGATTATCCCTTGACTGCTCCCATGGTAATTCCTTTTGTAAAGTACTTCTGGAAAATCAGGAAGATAATGATAATCGGTATCGCTGCCAGCGAGGCACCTGCCATAATCAGGCCGAAATCCGTCGCATTTTCTGCCTGCAGCTTGGCAATACCAAGGGAAATGGTCAGGTTATTCGTGCTGCTTAACATAATCAGCTGCATAAAGTAATCATTCCAGGAATTGATAAAGGTAAAAATAGCCAGCGCGCCGATACCCGGCTTGATTAACGGCAGCGCAATCGTATAAAAGGTCTTCCACTCTCCGGCACCGTCTATCTTGGCAGCTTCCATCATTTCGCCCGGAATGCCCTCTGCAAACTGCTTCATTAAAAATACGCCAAACGGCCACCCTACGATAGGGAAAATAACGGCCCATATGGTATTATACAGCTCCAGGGATGACATTTCACGCAGCAGCGGGATTAAAATAACCTGCTTTGGCAGCGCCATGGCGCAGACAATCAGGGAAAATACAATTGTGCGGCCTAAAAAGCGCTTCTTTGCCAGTGCATAGCCGGCCATCGCTGCGGTAACACATGTCAGAATCATGGACATCACGCCCATAAATACCGTATTTAACAGCCAGCGCAGTGCTGCCGGCACTTCCGGCCCTGCGAACACGGCTTCTGTAAACGGAATATGGAACTCCCACAGCGGTGCCACCTGCCTGCTGAACAGCTTCTGGTAATTATCCATGACAAACTCGGACGGCCACCACTGCGGTGCCGGGGCATTGATGGCGGCAGGCGTCTTAAAGGAGCCTGTAATAATCCAGTAAAGAGGAAAGGCAAATAAAAATGCAAAAATGCCAATGATAATTACCGATACCACTTTATAAATGCCCGTGCGGTTCATATTTGATTGATTCATATTCTGCGTCCCCCTTCCTTACTCTGTCTTGGCCATCTTAAACTGCACAGCGGAAAGCACTGCAATAATGATAGCAAGAATCACGCCCATAGCATTTCCATAGCCGTAACGGTACAGCTTAAATGCATTGTAATAAATATAGTACATAATCGTATCGGTACTGTGATTCGGGCCGCCGCTTGTCAGAAGCTGAATCAGCGCGAAGCACTGGAAGCTGTTAATCGTTGTAATAACAAGTATGTACAGGGTTGTCGGCATAATCTGCGGCCATTTGATTTTCCAGAAGCACTGGAACCTTGTCGCGCCGTCTACTTCGGCTGCTTCTACCAGCGACTGGTCTACATTGTTCAGCGCGGACACATATAAAACGATTGGCTGGCCTACGGACGTTGTCAGCAGAATCAGGATAATACATCCGAGCGCATACCTTTCATCGCCCAGCCAGTTGATATTTTTTTCCAGCAGTCCTGTATTTGTGCCAATGTAATTGAAAATGCCGTAGTAGTTGTTAAACATCCACTTCCATACAACCGTAACGGCAACGGAACCGGTAACAACCGGAAGATAAAAGATACACCGGAATGCGGAACAAAGCGGCCCTTTCAGGTCATAAATAACAGAGCTTACCCAAAGAGAAAAAATACATGTAACCGGAACCGACACGATTACAATAATTACGGTATTCCACAGCGCCCCTGTAAAAACGGAATCCTGAAACAGTTCGCTGTAATTTGCAAATCCGATGAAAATATCTTCCCGGTTCATGGTCGAATCAAAAAAACTCGTTATGACACACTGCACCATGGGATAGATGACAAACCCCAGAAAGAAAATCAGACTCGGAGCCATAAAAGCATAGCCTGCAATTGTTTCACGGCGAATAAGCGCCTTGCTCATGGGATTCTTTGTACTCATAAGATTCCCTCCCCCCTCTTTTTTCTATCCTAAATTCCTAAATTTGATACGTTTTACTGCCATTTTGCGCATAAAATGCCCCTTCCCGCTTTTGATTCCGGGAAGGGGCGCAAGTTTAAATGCCTGGCTGTAATGAAACTTCCTGCACTGCTTCCTAATTTCCTGCTGCTGCGTTTGCTGTACTTACAAACTCATCTGCTGCTGTTTTCACATCGGTACCGGTGCCAATCTGCTGCAGCATATTCCACCATGCGGTACGTGCTTCTGCCCATCCGCTTACGACCTGATAGTAGTCGCCCATAAACGGGATAAATTTGGAATATTCCGTCATCAGCTCGTCGCCTTCATAGATGTTGCCCAGGTCTTTTACCGGCCAGTAGCTGGAAGCCTTTACGCTTTCCACAACCTGTGCTTCATCATTTGCCATAAAGTCGATAAAAGTCTTTGCTGCCTGAATCCTTGCTTCATCGCCGTTATCAAAAATACCAAATCCCCAGATACCGCCGCAAAGCTTCGGGTCGCCGCTTTCTGTCGGGAATGCCATTGGAAGGACGTCAAATGCGATTGTCTCCGCATTGTTCTTTTCCTGGGAAACATTCCAGCAAAATGCCATTGCCAGCGTGCCGTTGCTGAACAGGTTTACTTCGTCGCCGCCCTGAATGGATGCGTCAAAGCTTAAGCCTTCCATGCCCTTGAGCAGCTCTAATGCCTTGATATTTTCTTCGCTGTTTGCTGTATATTCGGTATGCTCCGGATTGGTAAAGGTACCGCCGTAAAGGTTGTTAATAAGTGCACGCGTGCCCTGGTCACCGCCCTGGCCGCCGCAGAATACAGCGCCTGCCTGTGCTTTGCCGGAATCTACGACTGCCTGTACTGCCTTCTGGAAATTTTCCGTCGTCCATGTTCCTTTTTCTTCATCCAGATACTGCAGTGCGCCTGCTTCTTCAAATACATCGCGGTTAATTGCCATTGTATGCGCCGTCATGCACAGCGGGTATTCATAGAATACGCCTTCGTTATTCTGGCATGCGCTCTCTACCGAATCATAAATAGCTTCCTTCGCTTCATCTGTCCAAAGGTCCGAAAGGTCCACCATCAGTCCCTTTGCGCCCCAGTTCGCAACGAGGCGTTCCGGCCCTTCCATGACAAGGTCTGGTGCTTTTCCGCCTTCAATCGCGGTATTAATCTGGTCGTCGCCGTTCGTATAATCCAGATATTCCACGGTTACCTGAATCTCAGGATGTGCGTCGTTAAAATTCTTAATCAGTCCGTCAACCGTTGCAGAATCTCCCCAGCTGCCAATCGGATAAGTCCAGAGAGTGATGCTTGTAGAAGCACTGTCCGAAGGCTGGTCTGTCTCTCCCCCTGTTTCCTCTCCGCTGCTGTCCTGTCCCGGGTCATCTGTCTTTTCATCGTTCGCCGCAGTGTCCTCTTTCTTGTCCGCGCTTCCGCTGTCTGTGCCGCCGCAGGCTGTCATCGAAAATGCCATTACGCAGCTTATTGCCATTGCCAGAATCTTGCGATACTTCATATTTTATTCCTCCTCCTTTTTCTGCATGGACTTTGATGTGTCCTCATGCATATGATGTATTTTATGCCTATATTCTATAATCGTATTCGCAGTTTGTCAATATATTTTTGAAAAAATTTTTCATATTATTTTTTTCGTGAAAATTTGTAACATTTTAATTGAAAGAATTTTATTTGTATGGTATAATCTGTATACAGTCAGCCAGAAACTATATTATAAACCAAATGGAGGGTTTTCAAATGCAAATTATCAAAGCGAAAGACTACAGCGAAATGAGCCGCCGGGCAGCGCAGATTATCAGCGCACAGATTCTTATGAAGCCGGACTGCGTGCTCGGCCTTGCAACAGGCTCTACCCCGGTCGGTGCTTACAAACAGCTCGCAGAATGGTACAGTCAGGGCGAACTGGATTTTTCAGCTGTCACGACCATCAACCTGGACGAATACAAAGGTCTTTCCCGTGACAATGACCAGAGTTATTATTATTTTATGAACGAACATCTGTTCAGCAAGGTCAACATTGACAAAAACAGGACATTCCTGCCGGACGGCACGGAAGCAGACAGCGAAACTGCCTGCAGAAAGTACAACGAAATCATCCATGCCACAGGCGGCGCAGACCTGCAGCTGTTAGGCATCGGGCACAACGGGCATATCGGATTTAATGAGCCGGGTGACTGTTTCGAAAAAGAAACGCACTGCGTGACATTATCCGAGCGCACCATCCAGGCCAACACCCGGTTTTTCGCATCCGAAAAGGACGTGCCGCGCCAGGCTTATACCATGGGCATCCAGACGATTCTTTCTGCCCGCAAGATCCTGCTTGCTGCCAGCGGTGAAGACAAGGCCGACGCAGTAAAGGCTGCATTCTACGGCCCGGTAACTCCCAGGGTGCCTGCGTCGATTTTACAGTTCCACCCGGATGTTGTCCTGGTCGCAGACGAAGCGGCACTGTCCAAATGCCCGGACTGAAAACCGCCTGCAAAACAAAGCTTTCCCAAAACCAGTTCCTGCTATTGCAGCAGCATAGCAGAGTAAAACAGAAAGGTGGTCTGGCATGAGCGCAAAACTCAAAATCATAAACGGCCAGGTGTTTGGAGAACAGGGCACTTTTATGGCCGCAGAGGTTTATGCATGTAATGAACGGATTGTCACAAAAGAAGCATATGATGCCGCAGACGGGCCGGAAAACATTGTGGATGCTGCGGGAGACTACGTGATTCCGGGACTGACAGATATCCATTTCCACGGCTGCATGGGCAGCGACTGCTGTGACGGCACGGCGGAAGCATTCCACACCATTGCACGGTACGAATTAAGCCAGGGCGTGACTTCCATCACTCCGGCTACGATGACAATGTCTGAGGAAACACTCGCAAAAATCTGCGAAGCAGCCAGGGATTTTTCCTGTCCTGATGGTGCTGATTTCTGCGGGCTGTATATGGAAGGCCCGTTTATCAGCATTGCAAAAAAAGGTGCCCAGAATGAACGCTACATTCATCCGGCTGACACACCGATGCTGCAGCGCCTGCAGGAAATCTGCGGCGGTAAAATCCGCACGGCAGTTATCGCACCCGAGACAGAAGGCGCCATGGAATTTATCCGGAAAAACAGCGGGAGCATCAATATTTCCCTTGCCCATACGACTGCGGACTACGATACCTGCATGGAAGCTTTTTTAAACGGTGCTTCCCAGCTGACCCACACGTACAACGCGATGCCGCCATTCACCCACCGTGCCCCGGGCCCGATTGGGGCTGCTGCCGACACGGACGGCTGCATGGCAGAGCTTATCTGTGACGGCGTGCATATCCACCCTGCTGTCGTGCGTGCCACCTTCAAGCTGTTCGGCGATGACCGGATTATCCTGATTAGCGACAGCATGCGGGCTGCTGGAATGGAAGACGGCACATACGACCTGGGCGGACAGGAAGTAACCGTAAAAGGAAGCCTGGCCACACTCAGCGACGGCACGATTGCAGGCTCGGTCACAAACCTGATGGACTGCATGCGCACTGCTGTAAAAGCAATGGGCATTCCGCTGGCAAGCGCTGTGAAATGTGCGGCTGTAAATCCCGTGAAAGCCATCGGTCTTACAAAAGACTACGGCAGCCTCACGCCAGGCAGATATGCAAACATTGTCCTGTTAAAGGAAAACCTGGACCTGGATAAGGTTATCCACCGGGGAGTCATTTAAAATTTATGGGACTGCCGCACGAAGCAGAACAGATACAAGATATAGTATAAAAACGATTTATATGAACTATATCTGGCATCATTTTTCTTAATGCGGCAGACCCTTGCAAAAATCCATTAAAAATCGCTTTACGATGGGATTTTTGCACACCTGAATCATGTTCTGACGGTCTTTGCAGCAGGATGCAAAGACCTGTCTGAACTGTTACATAAGGAGGTATTCTATGGCTGCAATAGTACTTGATATTGGGGGTACAGCCATCAAATCAGGATTATATGAAAACGGAACGCTGTCTGAAATCCGCGAAACTGCTACCGAAGCGGCAGCCGGCGGTGCGCATGTCGTAAACCGTGCAAAAGATATTATTGCCAGTTACCGCGGCATCTGTGCTTTTGACAGAATCGGCATCAGCACAGCCGGACAGGTAAACCCGGCAGAAGGCACCATTATTTATGCAAATGAAAATATCCCGGGCTACACCGGGACGAGATTAAAGGATATTCTGGAACAGGAATTTCAGGTACCTGTGGATGTGGAAAATGATGTAAACGCAGCAGCGATTGGAGAAGCGTCCTTCGGAGCCGGGAAAAACCGCAGCGACTTTGTCTGCCTGACTTACGGAACCGGCGTCGGCGGCGCGTTATTTGCCAATGGAAAGCTATACTCCGGCAGCAGCTATTCCGCAGGGGAATTTGGCGCTATTATCGTCCATCCCGAAGACCGCGACGCGTCCCGGGATATTTTTTCCGGCTGCTATGAACGCTATGCTTCCACAACCGCCCTGGCCGCGTCAGCCAGAAAGCTTGACCCTGCATTTTCCAATGGACGGATTATTTTTGAACATCTGGCTGAGCCTGAAGTTCAAAAAGTCATTGACGCGTGGATTATGGAAATTGTATACGGCCTGATTACGATTATTCATATCGCCAACCCTTCCTGCGCCATTCTTGGCGGGGGAGTCATGGAACAGCCTTATGTCCTGCAGCAGGTAAAAGAAAAACTGTTCCAGAATATAATGCCAAGCTTTGGCCATGTCGAAATAAAAAAAGCAGAACTCGGCAACCGGGCGGGCATGTTAGGAGCCGCTGTCCTGAACAGCTATCATTCACGGCAGTAAAAAACAGCAGCACATGCTTATTTACTGCAAGCAGCCCATAACCATGCCTGCCTGACTTTAAACAGAAGGAGGAGATATTTTGAACGGCAATATTTTAGAATACATCACGGAACAATATCATTCCCTCACACGCTCTGGAAAAAAACTGGCAGACTACATCTTTACGAATACCTCTGCTGTCCAGTATCTGTCTATTTCCACGCTGGCAGAAAACAGCGGTGTTTCCGAAGCCTCGATTACGCGCTTCTGCCGCAGCCTGAGCCTGTCCGGCTACAACGACTTAAAGCTGGCGCTGGCAAAGGCAGACTATGTGACAGATTTGGGCGATCCTGACGACTCCCCGGAGACGATTACATCCGAGGACACGATGAGCAGCGTGTTCCGCAAGCTGCATGCATCCAACATTCTGTCTTTAAATGAAACACTGGAGCTTCTGAACGAAAAAGATGTTGAAAAAGCAGTTGACCTGCTCTCTGCCGCAGACCGTACCTTCTGTTTCGGACAGGGGGGCAGCATGGTTATGGCTATGGAAGCCTGGGCACGTTTTTCGACTGCATCGTCCCGCTTTATCCATATTGCAGATTCACATATGCAGTCCATGAATATTGCACTGGCCTCTCCCAAAGACGTGATTCTGTTTTTTTCCTATTCCGGCTCAACCAAAGACATGGAAGATATTATGAATATCGCCAAAGACCGGAATGTCCCGATTATACTGGTTACCCATTTTCCAAAATCCAGGGCAGCCGAATTTGCAGATGTCATCCTGCTGTGCGGCTATAACGAAAGCCCGCTGCAGTCCGGTTCCATCGCTGCAAAAGCCGGACAGCTCTTTTTAATCGAATGCCTGTTTTACGGCTTCTGCAAACGCAATCCGGAATTATATGCAGCCGCAAGGTCTGCAACCGCAAAGGCGATTACGCAGAAGCTGCTGTAGAACCAGACAGGGAAGGGCTGTTCCTTCCCTGTACACGGTCTGTCTTATCTCCATGCGTTTTTTACCTGACTTGACATCCTGCTGGAAATTGGACAGTGTGCCTGTGTTTTCCTTACAATATATCTATCCCTATCGTTAATTTCTTTTATATTCTGTTTATTAACCAGATAGGCGCGGTGGCATCTGATAAAATCTTTGCCCGCTTCTTTCTCAATCTCTTTCATTGTTCCGAAAAATTCAATGCTTTTATTTTCCATATGTACAATCAGTATTGCTTGTATCATTGGCTATCCGATTCAATACATATCCATAGCAATTTGCCCGATATACATGAGATGAATCATTCCAGTATGAAGGATTATAAGTACACCCACCGCCGCCAGTGGCATGAAAAGGGCTGCTCTCTCAGGAATGCCAGAATCAAATTTATCTGGAAAATCAGAAACAGCCTGGTCTGTATTACCGCTTTCTGTAAAATGTTTCATGTAGTAATCTTCTGGAACACTATTTAATCTGATATCATGCCAGGTTCCATCAAGATTTACAAGAAATTCATCATCATCTGATACATAGGTGCCGCCCGCATTTTCACTGCTTTCATAACCAGCTGGTGCGGAGTTTAAATGAATATCAACAGGTTCTGCCGCATATACATTGACTCGAAAGCCCATTGCCATAACCATTGATAAAGCGGCGCATAATAATTTTTTTCTCATAAACAGCCTCCTCTCTTTAAAATGCAAAATGCAGAATGCTTGAAAAGCAATAAATGGCAAAACAGAACCCGGAATCCAAAAAAGGTTCCCGGTTCTGTTTTTGCCATGAAATGTATATTTTTTATTTATGCCTATGCCAGATATTTTTTCAGCTCATCTGCTTTATCCAGCGCTTCCCAAGGCAGGTTCAGGTCATTGCGGCCAAAATGCCCGTAAGCCGCTGTCTGTTTGTAAATCGGCCTTCTTAAATCCAGCATTTTAATAATGCCAGCCGGACGCAGGTCAAAGTTTTCGCGTACAATCTCAACGAGGCGTTCATCCGCCAGCTTTCCAGTGCCAAATGTATCAACCATGACAGACGTCGGCTGTGCCACGCCGATTGCGTAAGACAGCTGGATTTCACATTTATCTGCAAGCCCTGCTGCAACAATATTTTTTGCAACATAGCGCGCTGCATAAGCTGCCGAACGGTCTACCTTTGTACAGTCCTTGCCGGAAAAAGCACCGCCGCCGTGGCGTGCATATCCGCCATATGTATCTACAATAATCTTGCGCCCGGTCAGTCCCGCATCTCCCTGCGGCCCGCCGATTACAAACCTTCCAGTCGGATTGATAAAGAATTTCGTGTCCGTATCTATCATGTCTTTTGGAAGAACCGGGTCAAATACATGCTTCATAATATCTGCATGAATCTGCTCCTGTGTCACATCCGCATCATGCTGTGTCGACAATACCACTGCTTCCAGGCGCTTCGGCTTTCCGGCTTCATCGTATTCTACCGATACCTGGGTCTTGCCATCCGGACGCAGATAAGGCAGCGTGCCGTCCTTGCGCACATTTGCCAGCTGCAGGGACAGCTTATGCGCAAGTGAAATCGGATATGGCATATAGCTTTCGGTTTCATTGGTTGCATAGCCGAACATCATGCCCTGGTCGCCTGCACCGATTGCTTCCAGTTCTTCATTCGTCATTTTATTTTCTTTTGCTTCCAGCGCTTTATCTACTCCCATCGCAATATCCGCGGACTGCTGGTCTATCGCCGAGAATACCGCACATGTATGGCAGTCAAACCCGGTCTTCGCATCATTATAGCCAATTTCGTCTACCGTCTTTCTTACAATCGACGGAATATCCAGCTGTGCTTTTGTCGTAATCTCGCCAGTTACCAGCACAAACCCGGTACAGCTGGCCGTCTCGCATGCAACACGGCTCATCGGGTCCTGCTCCATGCATGCATCTAAAATGGCATCGGAAATCGCATCGCACATTTTGTCAGGATGTCCCTCTGTTACTGATTCTGAAGTAAATAATAATTTTTCCATACTTTTTCCTTTCATCTGATTCCATTCATTGTCCCTTGAAAAATGAAGTTTCTGATATCATAAAAAAACAGGCTCGCTCAAAAAGCGGACCTGAAATATGGGTTAAATAATCAAATCCTCTTATTGTTCGATTACTCGCTCAGGCTGGCACCTTCCACTGATTCCGGGGGTTGCCGTGACTTCACAGATCCTATGTATCTCCATCACTCTGAATAAGAGAAAAACCGTATGCAATTTTCGAATTCTCAAATCTAACGCCTGGAGCGTGTCTGTATCTGACGTTCTCTATACGCTCCAGTATGAGAGTACAACATTTCCGGGAAAAAGTCAATGCTAAATCCTGACAATTTTTGCATGCTGCACAGCCGCAGTTATTGTTCACACAGGACTTTGCAGGGTCTGCCCCAGGGGCATTCACTGCAAAGTCCGT
>CAJTSV010000088.1 GCA_910579075.1 uncultured Eubacterium sp. | reverse complement strand
CATTTTATTGGAATTTTTGTCAGAAACGAAAAAAACGCCCGGAAAGGGGGAGAGGGCATGAAAGGGACGCAAATCATTGAGATTTTATGCCGGCAGGCAGCAGAAGCCTATGCATGTGACTGGGACAATGCAGGGCTGCTGGCCGGGCGGCGGGAGAAAGAGGTTCACAAGGTATACATTGCACTTGATGCCACAGACGGGGCAGTTGAAGATGCCATTGCAAAAGGGGCGGATTTTCTGCTGACGCATCATCCGCTTATTTTCGGGGGCATAAGACGCGTGACAGATGATGATTTTACCGGGCGCAGACTGATGGCTCTGATTCGGGCGGATATCAGCTGTTATGCAATGCATACAAATTTTGACGTGATGGGAATGGGCGTACTGGCAGCGGATATGCTGCACCTGCAGGAAGCCGTGCCGCTGGAAATTACCTGTATGGAGCAGGGCACCGCACAGGGAATCGGCAGAACCGGAAACCTGGAAACAGCGGTAACACTCGCGCAATGCTGCGAGACGGTGAAAAAGACCTTCGGGCTTTCGCATGTGAAGGTATTTGGCAGTGCGCAGAAAATGGTACAGCGCGTGGCAGTCTGCCCGGGGGCCGGGAAAAGCAATGTCAAAGACGCGCTGCGTGCCGGGGCGGATGTGTATATTACCGGGGACATTGACCACCATACGGGAATCGATGCGGCTGCCAGCGGGATGGCAGTTATCGATGCGGGGCATTACGGGATAGAGCATATTTTTATCCCATATATGGCGCAGTACCTGAAAAAACAGGCACCGGAGCTGGAAATCGTGATGCAGGAGAACGCAGAGCCGTTTCAGATTGTGTAATGCCGGGAAAAGCAGCCGGTATCAGAAATATCATTTAAAGACAGAAACAGGATAACGGGGTAACAGCATATGGGAGAGCAGGTATATAAAATTGTAATCGGGAAAGAAGAAAAGGAATACGCCAGCGGTACCCGGTATCTGGATATTGCAGAGGAATACCAGGAACAGTACCGGGATGATATTGTGCTGGCTGTGCACAACAACAAGCTGCGGGAATTAAAGCATCCGATTGAAGCAGGCGGAACGCTGTCATTTCTGACGACCGCCGACACGAAGGGAAGGAAGACATACCGCAGGAGCATGGTCATGCTTTTGGAAAAAGCGATTTTTAACCTGTACGGCACAGGCGTAAGGCTGCGTGTCATGCATATGCTCGGACAGGGGCAGTACTGCGAGCTGGAAGAGGAAGCCTGTGTATCGGAGGAGCTGTTAGAAGAAATCGGGGCGGAAATGAGGCGCCTGTGTGAGGCAGATATCCAGATTCAGAAAAATACGCTGCATACGGATGCAGCCATCGCCAAATTTGCCGGGTATGGAATGGACGATAAGGCAAAGCTGCTCCGGTTCCGCAGAAGCTCGCATGTCAATCTGTATAACATAGACGGGTATCAGGATTATTTTTACGGATATATGGTGCCTTCGACCGGATATCTGAAATATTTTGATCTTCTGCCGTATGAGGCAGGGTTTGTGCTGCTTTTTCCAAATGAGGACACAAAAAAAACAGCGCCGTTTCACCCTTCCAAAAAACTGTACGATACGCTGATGGAAGCAGCAGCATGGGCCAGGCAGATGAATATCAGCACCATCGGGGAGCTGAATGAACAGATTGTCCAGGGACGCATACAGGATGTGATTCTGCTGCAGGAGGCCGAAATGGAGCAGCGCATCGGAAAAATAGCAGAGCAGATAGCGCAAAAGCGCGATAAAAAATTCATATTAATTGCAGGCCCTTCGTCTTCCGGCAAGACCACATTTTCACACCGCCTGTCGATTCAGCTGCGGGCGCATGGGCTTACGCCGCATCCGATTGGCATGGATAATTTTTATGTGGACCGGGAGAAAACGCCGCTGGATGAAAACGGGCAGTATGATTTCGAGTGCCTGGAAGCCATTGACCTGGAACTGTTTGACCGCTCCATGGCGCAGCTGCTAAAAGGGGAGCGCGTGGAGATGCCGCATTTTAACTTCAAGACCGGAAAACGGGAGTTTAAGGGCGACTATCTGCAGCTCGGGCCGGAGGATGTGCTTGTGATTGAAGGAATCCACGGGTTAAACGACAGGCTGCTGGCCACGCTGCCAAAAGAAACAAAATTTAAAATTTACATCAGTGCGCTGACGCAGATTAACATTGACGGGCACAATGCAATACCGACGACAGACGGACGCCTGATACGGCGGATTGTGCGGGACGCCTTTGCAAGGGGGACGTCGGCCGAGCATACCATCGAAATGTGGCAGTCCGTGCGCAGGGGCGAGGAGAAAAATATTTTTCCATTCCAGGAGCACGCGGACGTGATGTTCAATTCTGCGCTGATTTATGAGCTTGCGGTCTTAAAAATGTATGCAGAGCCGCTGCTGTTTGCCATTTCCACAGACAGCCCGCAGCATATGCAGGCAAAACGTCTGTTAAAATTCCTGGACTATTTTCTGCAGGTGCCGGGTGAGGAAATCGGGAAAAATTCGATTTTAAGGGAATTTATCGGCGGAAGCTGTTTTCATGTTTAGGAATTTCAGGATGCGCGAAAAAAAGCTTTACATTTTCCAGATTTTATGATTGAATATTTCTGTAAACGCAGGCAGGATGAATGGCCGCGGCTGCAGGTGTCGAAAGACCGCAGGCGAGGAAAGTCCGGGCTTCACAGGGCAGGATGCCGGATAACGTCCGGTGGAGGCAACTCCCAGGAAAGTGCAGCAGAAATATACCGCCAGCTTTTTTCAGCTGGTAAGGGTGGAAGGGCAGTGTAAGAGACTACCGCCTTTCTGGTAACAGGAAGGGCACATGTAAACCCCATCCGAAGCAAGACCGAGCAGAAGCGTATACGCGGCCCGCCAGCTTCAGGTAGGTCGCTTGAGGCGGCTGGCGACAGCCGTCCCAGATAGATGGCCATTCACGACAGAACCCGGCTTACAGTCCTGCCTGCGTTTTCCTTGTATTTGAAAAGAAAATGTTTTTGCGGTATTGCAGTGCAGAAGCATTTTGATTGTATACCAGAACAGAAAGACAGATTGATTTAAGGCGGTGGCTGCATGGAAGTATTGCTTGGCATCCGGAATTTTGGGAAAATAAAATCTGCGGAAATAAATCTGAGCGGCTTTTCCGTGCTTGTGGGCAATAATAACAGCGGGAAAACATATTTGATGCAGCTGATTTATGGAATACGGAGAAATCTGCCAGGATATCTGGCAGATTCTGGTTTTTGTGCCAGCCATCTGTGCCAGCTGGAAAAGCAGGTGCAGACTGGCAGAGTACTGTTAGATTATCATTCGATTGGTGAAATTGAGCTTTTTTTGAATAAAATTCTGGAAAAAAATAAAGAAAAAATTGTACTGGAAACGTTTCATGAAGAAATAGAAATCGGACAGATATATGTCCGCCTGCTTATGGAAGAAGGAGAGCAGTCTGAGTGGCTGATTTATAAGCAGGGGGATGCTGAGGAAACATTGAATCAGATTTTAGCAAACCTGAACGGGGAAATAAAGTCTGTATCAGAACGCCTGAAAGAGCGGGGGATTTTTCAAAAGAATGAACTTGGTTTTGTGCTCTTTCGTTTCCGCATTCTGAATGGAAAGAAAGAATGCCTGTACAGCCGTTTTTTTGCTTCCAAGGTATCTGTCTGTACTGAAATTGCTGTTTCAGCAGCAGATTTACTGATAGATGAATTTGAAGACATGTTATTTCTTCCCGCATCCAGAACAGGGCTTTTAATGTTATACAAAGAATTTTTTGCAAGCAAGGCGGACGAAGCGGTAAAAATCTGGAGGGCAGAGGATTTTGAACCGGATAAGAAAGAATCCAGAAAACTGGGAATCACGCAGCCTGTCTATGATTTTCTGCGCTTTATGCAGACATTTGCGCGGAAAAAAAAATCTGCTGAAAACAAAAGCCTGATACAGTTTATCGAAAAATACCTGATTGAAGGAAAGATTCTGGTTAATCAGGCGAATCAGGCAGTTTATCAGGCGCAGGGAGCCGGGCAGGAGCTTCCGCTTTATTTAAGTTCTTCAATGGTCAATGAGCTGATGCCGCTGCTTTATGTTTTGCAGAGTACCAGCCAGCCGACGTATTTTATCTGGGATGAAATTGAAACGAGCCTGCATCCCCAAAAGCAGATGGAACTGGCACGGCTGTTAAGCCGGATGAGCAATGCCGGATTTACAATGATAGTCAGTACCCACAGTGATACAATGGCAGCGAAAATTAACAATTTATGCCTGCTGTCTTTTTCACAGCTGGTGAAGGGAAAAAGAGCGGAGATTTTAAATAAGGCAGGACTGGAAGAAGCAGATTTGTTTCAGGACAGGATTCATGTATACCAGTTTCTGCAGGATGACAGCGGAAAAAGCGTTATGAAAGAATCTGAATATGACGAAGTGACCGGATATACGTTTACCCTGTTTCAGGATTCGGTTGAAAAGCTGTTTCAGGAAACACGGTTAATCCTGGAGTAAGAAAATGGAATTAAATGTACAGCCAGTAAAAGGACAGGAATGTTTAAAAAAGAATAAATTATATCAGGTATGTGCGAAAGCTCCGGTTATTACATGGCAGGAAGAACACCAGGACAGTGAGCCGGAAATTGCTGACCTGGATTTTCAGATTCCAAATGAGGGGAAAGCCGTTGTCTCATTTGAATACCGGAACAAAGATTATCACAAAAGCAAGGCGGCAGATATTTTATGCATTGTCATTGACGATATGCATAAACAAGTCCAGACCTGTATTTTTGATGGAAAGCGTACAATGACGGGTTTTGATGAGACAAAACCAGTGGATGAGCTTCGCAGGGATGCGGTTAAGCGTATCAAGGAATTTATCCTGCAGATACAGGACAGCATGATTCATAAAGAGGGCCTGACTGCGCCATATGTAAAATATTACGGATATGAGGAACAGGTATGTGCAGGGATTATCACCAGGGAATTTGACTCTGCAAAACTGAAAAGACTGGAAGATAAGCTGAAAGGAACGCTTTTAGGCAGCAGCGGTGATTTTGGAATTGCCGGGATAAAATACGGGATTGCATCTGCCGGAATCCGGAAAGATATTGAGATGGTCAGCAATTTCAGAAAGAAAAAAATAGCTGTTTTAAACAGAAATCTGGATTTGCAGGTACATATTCTGAAGCATTCTGCCGAAAAGCGGGGATATTACGTGAAGATAGCTATTGGGAGCAAGTGTTCCAGGATGGCTGCATCAGCCAGTTTGTATTAAGAAAATATAAAGATTCTCAATTTTTTCTGAAAACACATCCAATTCCATTGACAGAAAAAAGTTTCGAATATACCATATATGTCAAGACTTTAAAACGCTGCAGGTTTTTGCGCAAATGCTTTGCGCAGATAGGAGAGTGGGGATATGAACAGTTTTCGGCAGAAACTGACAAGATGGATGTATGGCAGGTATGGTGCTGACCAGCTTTCCAGGGTATTTCTGGGACTGGCAATTGCTTTTCTGGTATTGCATCTTATTACCAGGCAGGGCGTGTTTTACTTCGCAGGGATGCTGCTTCTTTTTTACGGGATGTACCGTTCTTTTTCGAAAAATATCGCAAAGATGTCTGCTCAGAATCAGAAATATTTAACCTGGCGTTACCAGAATGCCGTCAAAGTGAACAATGCGAAAAAGCACTGGGCGCAGCGCAAGGAGTACCGGTTTTATAAATGTCCCGGCTGCAGGCAGAAAGTCAGGGTGCCGAGGGGACGGGGGAAAATTGCGATAACATGTCCGAAATGCCGTACAGAATTCGTGAAAAAGAGTTAGGAGCGTATGTTTGGATATATTAACGTAAACCGTGAAAAACTAAACCTGACAGAGCGGGGCATTTACCAGTCCTATTACTGCGGGCTGTGCCAGGAGCTGAAAGAACAGTTTGGCAGAAAAGGCCAGGTGCTGCTGAATTATGACATGACATTTCTGGCGCTGCTGCTGACGGGCCTTTATGAACTGGAAGATAAGAAGACCGAATTTGTCTGTGCCGTGCATCCTTCCAAAAAGCAGACAGCCCGCTGCAACGAAGCGACGAAATACGCGGCGGCAATGAATGTCCTGCTGTCGACAAAAAATTTTGAGGATGACTGGAACGACAGCCATTCGTATGCAAAAAAAGTGCTTTCCCAGGTATTCCAGAAAGACTATGAACGAGTGCGCGCGCTGTACCCGAGACAGGAGCAGGCCATCCGCAGGTATATCAAAAGGCTGGAACAGGCAGAAAGGTATAAAGAACGAAACGTCGATGCGGTAGCCGGTCTGACCGGAGAAATGCTGGGGGAAATTTTTGCATGGAAAGAGCAGGACATCTGGGCAGAGGAGCTGCGCTGCATGGGATTTTACATGGGCAAGTTTATTTACCTGATGGACGCATATGAAGATATTACCAAGGATGCCAGAAACAACTGCTATAATGTCTTAAACCTGATGCAGCAGGAGACAGAGCAGGATTTTGAAACATTTTCAAGGCTGATGCTTACAAGCATGATGGCAGAATGCGCCAAATCGTTTGAACGGCTTCCGATTCTGCTCCATGCGGAAATCTGCCGCAATGTGCTTTATTCCGGCGTCTGGACAAAATATGAGTACCTGCGCAAGAAAAAGCTGTCAAAAGACAAAATCAGAACAAAAAAGAAGAAACAGGAAATCCATTTATCCGCAAAGCAGATGCCGGACGGGCAGATGAATATCAGCGGAAAATAGAAAGAAGAACGACTGGTCATGGGAAATCCTTATGATGTGCTGGGCGTCAGGCCCGGTGCAACAGATGAAGAAATCAAAAAAGCATACCGCGCCCTGAGCCGGAAATACCACCCGGATGCCAATATCAATAATCCAAACCGGGAACAGGCTGAGGAGCGTTTTAAGGAAATCCAGCAGGCATACAACCAGATTATGCAGGAAAAACAGCAGGGGTACAGCGGCTTTGGCGGTTACAGCTCTGCAAGGTACGGCGGTTTCCGCAGGCAGTCACAGGAAGCCCCGCAGATGCAGGCAGCCGCCAGCTATCTGGCCAACCGCTGCTATCAGGAAGCGCTGAATGTGCTGAACAATATCAGTGAGCGCGGGGCGCGCTGGTATTATTACAGCGCAGTTGCGCATGCGGGACTTGGCAGCAACGTGACTGCCAGGGAGCTGGCCGAACAGGCAGTCCGGATGGAGCCGAGCAATATCGAATACAGGCAGCTGATGCAGCAGCTGAATTTAGGCAGCGACTGGTACAGCACAATGGGAACGAATTATGGCAGGCCGTATGAAAGCTTTAACCGTTTCTGCATGTCCATGGTGATGCTGAATATGTGCTGTACCTGCTGCTGCCGCTTCTGACAGGCTGTTCTGCCGGCATTCCGGAATATGCCGTTATCAGTAATGGTATTTTAACCGGTTTGCTTTTAAAAAGAGCGCAGCCACAAGCACAGCCAGCATTTCCGCAGCCACGATGGACAGCCAGATGCCGTCCACGTCCCAGAACAGCGGAAAAATCAGTACGGCAGCTGACTGGAATACAAATGTTCTCAAAAACGATATCGAAGCAGAAACAAGTCCGTTATTCAGTGCCGTAAAAAATGCAGAAGCAAAAATGGCAAATCCCGAAAACAGAAACGAAAATGCAAATATCGAGAAGCCGCGTGCTGTCAGGTTCAAAAGCGTTTCATCATATCCCGTAAATATGACAGAGAGCGGCCTTGCCAGTGCATAGGAAAACGCAAACATCAATACGGCAAAGAAGCTGATAAGCACAAGGCTTTTTTTTAACAGTCCTTTTAATTCGTCATGATTCTGCGCCCCGTAATGGTAACCGGTCACCGGGGCTGAGCCGACCGAATATCCGATAAATATCCCCTGAAATATCAGGCTGACATACATCAGCACGCCATAGGCAGCAACGCCGTCTTCCCCGGCGTATTTTAACAGCTGGGCATTGTAGAGCATGCTGACAATAGACATGGAAATATTGCTCATCAGTTCCGAAGAACTGGCAGCGGCAAACAGGCACTGGAATTCATACTGCAGGATATAGGCAGGAATTGCGGCCAGCAGGATGCGCCCGTAAATCACGCTGTATTCTAAAAGCTGTCCCTGTGCCCCAAGCGCGGCAGCCAGCGGGCGGATGAACGCAAGGCCCGCAAAAGCCAGGACAATGCCAATGACAGCAGATGTATAAACAATCAGGGAAAACAGGCTGTCTGCTTCTTTCTGCTTTCCTTCCCCGATGGTTTTGGAAATGAGCGCACTGCCGCCGGTTCCAAACATAAATCCGGCAGAACCCATAATCAGTAAAAGCGGCATAATAAAATTCACAGCTGTAAAAGGCGTCTTTCCGACATAGTTCGAAACGAAAAATCCGTCCACAACCCCATAAATAGAAGTGAACACAAGCATGACAATCGATGGAAATGTAAAACGCAGCAGTGTTCGATAGTCAAAATGGCCGGACAGCCGGACGGCAGATTTTTTGCGTGTATGTTTTTGTATCGTCATTTTGTATTCCCCTTTCTGAGCCTGTTATTCTGCTGTAATGGACTGCGCCTTTTCGCGGATTTCCAGCAGGTAACGCTCGGTCATCTCCAGATATCTGGCCACATCTTCTGCAGGCCAGGAAGCAAAAATCTCATTCTCCGCTTTGATAATTTTTACAGCCGTGCGCTCTGCCAGTGCTTTTCCACGGTCTGTCAGGCAGGCCTTTTTATTTCTGGCCCCGGCTGCTTCCAGATACAGGCAGCCGTCCGATTCCAGCCTGCGGATGGCAGAATTGACGGTCTGCTTGCTCAGGCCGCACCGGCGGCAGATTTCCTGTAACAGGCAGCCGTCCCCAAGGTCGCAGATGGTGTACAGAATCTGCGAAATGCTGTCCGACAGGCCGAGCCTTTTGGACATGTCATGGTATACGGCATCTGTTTCACTGAGCAGATAGTTAAAGCGGTTTATATCTTTGGAAATATAAGTGTTCATATGCTGCCCCCTCTGTATGTTTGAATTATAGTATGAAATCGTACCAGAGGATTATAGTACGATTTCATACTATTGTCGAGACAGAGTTACTGGTCCGGAGTGAACAGTAACAAGACGGATTTTGCAGGGACTTGATTGACTGAATATCACTTTGGTGATATACTTGC
Organism: uncultured Eubacterium sp.; assembly: GCA_910579075.1. GTDB lineage: Bacteria > Bacillota > Clostridia > Lachnospirales > Lachnospiraceae > Eubacterium_J. Next base: position 6,606 of record CAJTSV010000088.1, on the reverse strand, counting down.
GGTAAAGCGAACGGAGAACGGGAATATGGATAAACAGATTACGATATATCATGGCTCAGAGAAAATCGTGGAACGTCCGGTTTTCGGTGAAGGAAAAAAGAATAATGACTTTGGCCGTGGATTTTACTGTACCGCCAGTGAGGAACTTGCAAAAGAATGGGCCGTATCATCATTACGTGATGGTTTTTCCAACTGTTATACGTTAAATACCGAATACTTAAATATTCTGCATTTAAACAGCCCTGATTATACAATCCTCAATTGGATTGCAGTTTTGGTGGAGCACCGGCTGTTTTCTATCAAAACTCCGGTAGCCAGGCGCGCAAAGCGTTACCTGATTGATAATTTCGGTGTCAATGTCAATGCGTTTGATGTGATTACCGGCTATCGTGCGGATGATTCCTATTTTGATTATGCGGAGTCATTTCTCAACAACGGTATTACCGTACAGCAGCTGGCTCGTGCTATGCAGCTTGGAAAGCTGGGAGAACAAATCGTTCTTAAGTCAGAATTTGCATTTTCCATGCTGAAATACGAGGGTTTTGGCGCAGCCAGGAAAGACAGGTATTATGTCTGCCGAAAAGCCAGGGATGATGAAGCCAGCCGGCTTTATCTGGAAATACTGGAGGAAGAAAGTGATGGTCTGTATATTCAGGATATTATGAGAGGAGAAATCAAAAATGATGACCCGCGCATACCAGGAAATATATCGGGACAAGGCACAGTCGGTACTCGGTGATGCCTTTGACTATGCCATTCATACCTGCGGCATTCCGGGAAATGATTTTGTGAAGCTGTTTATTGCAGGTTCTGTAAGCAAGCGGATGGAAAATGGGGAACCTGCCTGTATCTCAGGAAAGAGCGGCATTGAAATTGTCCGGGAAATTGTTGCAGAAGCGAAAGGAGAGGAACTGCAGATAGAGCCAGAGGAACATTTCGGGCGTTCCAGGGAATACTGGATTGGGTGGGCAGCTGCTTATTATCAATGGTATTCAGACAGAAAATACAGTGACATTTTTGAAGCTGTTTCTTTTGAAGACCTGCAGCAAATGTATGTTACCCTGCATGAAGCAGACATAACAAAATTTGCTGAGATTATGGAAGCACGAATCAGGGAGCATTTTCCTGAAACGAACTTAAAACGTATGCGCACCGCATATGGCTTCACGCAGGCAGAGCTTGCAGGGCGCTCCGGCATCAGCCTTCGTTCGGTTCAGATGTATGAACAGAGAAGTAAAAATATTAATAAGGCGAGTGCAGATACGATGTACCGCCTTGCCAAAACTCTGGACTGCACGATGGAAGATTTGATAGAAAAGTAACCGCAGGATATCTGTATACCAGCATTTGACGGAAAACAGGTGCTGATTGGCGAAGCAGCACCCGCGTCCTATCCTGCCGGTTCAGATTTCTTTTTCGCGGTTTAAAAGAAATACGGCGCAGACAGCAGTCAGTATCTGGCTGGCCAGCATGCCGTACAGGTAAGCACGGATGCCATGCAGCGGCACGCATATCCAGATAACGGCAATCCGCAGCAGGCAGCCGCTTAAATTCAGCATCAGTGTGGCGGTCGGATGGCCAAGCCCGTGCAGGATGCTGTTCAGCGTTGTTGTAAGGAACATAAACGGGCAGATAAAGCTCAGTGTGCGGACATAAATCCCAGCGAGCGTGTTGGCAAACAGATACTGTCCGATAAAGGAATAGGTCAGAAGGAAAAACAGGGTACTTGCAAATCCAAGAACCAGGCAGGATTCTATCGTGCGTTTTATCGTGCGGCGGATGAGTGCCTGGTTTTTCTGCGCCTTTGCCTGGGAAATGGACGGCAGCAGCATGACCGATACGGAATTGGTCAGTACGGACGGAAACAGAATCATCGGCATGGCCATGCCGGTCAGGATTCCGAAAATGCTCAGGGCGTCTTCGCTGGCGTAGCCGTATTTTTTCAGGCAGACCGGAATCAGGATGGCTTCCACGCTGGTGATAAAATTTATCAGGACGCGGTTGGCAGTAAGCGGAACGGCAAAGGTAAATACCCTGCGCATGGCGGCAGGAAGATGATTTGTGCATTTGGTAAAATGTACGACGGTCATGGAAAAAAGCGCTCCGGCAAGCTCCCCGAACACAATGCCCCAGACAGCCATGGCAGCAGTAACCGTGCGTTCCTGGCTCTGGCAGATACGGTAAATCAGGTATACGCACAAAACACGGCAGACCTGCTCTAACAGCTGGGAAATGGACGGTACAGCCGTTTTCTGCAGGCCGTAGTAATAGCCGTTGATACAGGAATGGACAGCCGCTAATGGCAGTGACAGTGCCATAATGCGCAGCAGCATCCCGCAGCGCGGCTCATCGAGTATCGTTACGGCAATCCAGTCAGAACCGGAATAAATGACAGAGGCGCACAGGAAGGAAAGGCTGACGGCAATTATCAGACCGGCATACAGAAAAACCTGCGGGCAGCTTCCGGCACCTTCTGCTTCTGCGGTATATTTGGAAACCGCAGTCTGGATTCCGGCTGCACAAAACGCGATGCCGAGTGCAAAAACCGGAAAAATCAGCTGGTAAATCCCCATTCCCTGTGCACCAATAGTATGTGACAGGAATATTCTATAAAAGAAGCCAATGATACGGCTGGCCAGCCCGGTTGCAGTAAGCAGTGCCGTGCCAAGCAGTACCGGATGGCTGGCGTATTTTTTGAAAGCTGAGAAATCTGGCATAAAAGGTTCTCCTGCGGTTTCCTGCATTTCTAAAATATATGAACAGGATAGGAAAATATGCGCCCGGAAATCAGAAATCAAAGCAGGGCCTGCGAAACATACGGGAAGCAGTGTGCAGCATGCCGGTACATACTCGAATTAACAGGAGGGCAAGTTTATGATATATTTAGACCATGCAGCGACCACGCCGGTGGCGGCGCAGGTACTGGAAAGCATGCAGCCGTATTTTGCAGGGGATTTTGCCAATGCATCTGCGATTTATGAGTTTGGGGAAAAGAGCAGGAATGTGATTGCCCAGGCGCGGGCCATTATCGCAAAGTCACTGCGTGCCCGTCCGGATGAAATATATTTTACGGCAGGGGGCAGCGAGTCCGACAACTGGGCGCTGAAAGGCACGGCAGAAGCATACCGGGAATATGGCAGGCATGTGATTACGACACAGATAGAGCACCATGCCGTGCTAAATACCTGCAGGTATCTGGAACAGCAGGGCTTTGAGGTCACTTACCTGCCGGTAGATGAACAGGGGTTTGTGCGGCTAAGGCAGTTAGAACAGGCTATCCGCCCGGACACCATTCTTATTTCTGTGATGTTTGCCAACAATGAAATCGGCACCATGGAACCGATTGCCCAGATTGGGCGGATTGCCAGGCGCCATGGGATTCTTTTCCATACAGATGCCGTACAGGCATATGCACAGGTGCCGATAGATGTCGGCTTTTATCACATCGATTTGCTGAGTGCAAGCGGGCATAAATTTTACGGCCCGAAAGGAACCGGGTTTTTATATATCCGCGACGGGGTCAGGACAGCATCGTTTATCCACGGCGGCGGACAGGAACAGGGAAAACGCGCCGGAACGGAAAACGTGCCGGGCATTGCCGGAATCGGGACTGCGGCCAGGATAGCCATGCATGCCATGTCAGAGCGCATTTACCGCGAAACAAGGCTGCGTGACATGCTGATACACGAAATCACCAGCCGGATTCCGGGCGCGCATTTAAATGGCGACCGTTATGCAAGGCTGCCGAATAACGTGAATTTCAGCTTTGAAGGCATCGAAGGGGAAACACTGCTCCTGCTGCTGGATGCAAAGGATATCTGTGCGTCTGCCGCGTCGGCATGCTCCACGGGATCCGCAGAGCCGTCCCACGTGCTGACGGCTATTGGCAGGAAGCCGGAGCTTGCGTCCGGGACGCTGCGTATGACGCTTGGCGAAGCTACGACCGCAGAAGAAATCCGCCTGGCCGCAGATGCAGTGGAAGAAAATGTAAAGCTGCTGCGGGAAGTATCTGAATGGAAAGCCTGAAAAAAAGGGGTAGCCAATTTGCTGCTGCAATATTATAATAAGAGCCAGAACGCAAAAAAACACAGGAGACAGGAAAACGATGACAAAACAAGAATTCCGCAGCATGACAGAAAACGGCATTATCCTATTAGACGGCGCAACAGGCACGAACCTGCAGAAAGCCGGAATGCCGGCCGGCGTCTGCCCGGAGCAGTGGATATTAGAACATGAAGATATTATGATACAGCTGCAGCGCAGCTATGTAAAAGCCGGCACGAACATCCTTTATGCGCCGACGTTTACCGGAAACCGCATCAAGCTGGCAGAATACGGGCTGGAAGACCGGCTTTTTGAAATCAATGCAGCGCTTGTGCAGATTTCCAGGAAAGCAGCAGGCGGCAGGGCACTGGTAGCCGGTGACCTGACAATGACCGGGCAGCAGCTGTACCCGCTCGGGGAAATGCAGTTTGAAGAACTGGCAGATATTTATAAGGAACAGGTGCAGGCGCTGTCAGAGGCCGGCGTTGATTTGTTTGTAATAGAAACGATGATGAGCCTTCAGGAGACAAGAGCCGCAGTGCTTGCGGTTCAGGAAACCTGCACGCTGCCTGTTATGGCGAGCCTGACCTTTGAAGCCGATGGCAGGACGCTGTTTGGAACAGACCCGGTTACGGCTGTTACGGTATTGCAGAGCCTTGGCGTGGACGCGGTCGGACTGAACTGCTCCACCGGGCCGCTGGAAATGATAGAAACGGTCGAAAAAATGCATGCTTATGCCAATATTCCGATTCTGGCAAAGCCGAATGCAGGGCTTCCGGAGCTGGAAAACGGCCAGACGGTATACCGGACAAGCCCGCAGGAGTTTGCACGCGCAGGAAGAAAGCTGGCAGAAGCCGGGGCTGCGATTCTGGGCGGCTGCTGCGGCACGACGCCGCTGCATATCGAAGCGCTTGCAAAAGAGGTCTGCGGCATAAAGCCGCTTCCAGTCCAAAAGCAGCCGCGGCGCATGCTTGCTTCGGAGCGGCGCGCGGTTGAAATCCCGCTGGACGGCAGCTTTCTGGTGGTCGGGGAGCGGATTAATCCGACTGGCAAAAAGCAGCTGCAGGCGCAGCTGAAAGAAGGCAGCCTGGAGCTGGTGTGCGCAATGGCCAGGGAGCAGGAAGAAAACGGCGCTTCCATTCTGGATATCAATATGGGCATGAACGGCATTGATGAAAAGCAGATGATGCTGGATGCCATATACGAGGTGACAACGGCCTGTGACTGCCCGCTGTGCATCGATTCCAGCTATGTGGAAGTAATAGAAGCCGCACTGCGGATTTATCCGGGCCGTGCGCTGATTAATTCCATTTCCATGGAAAAGGAAAAAATAACCCGTCTTCTGCCAATTGCCAGAAAGTACGGGGCGATGTTTATCCTGCTGCCGCTGTCGGACGAAGGCCTTCCAAAGACGCCGGAAGAAAAACGGCGCATTGTCCATGCAGTTTTGGATGAAGCGCTCCGCCAGGGTTTTCAGAAGGAAGACGTGATTGTGGACGGGCTGGTCGCAACGGTCGGGGCAAATCCGGCTGCGGCGCTGGAATGCTTTGACACGATAAAATACTGCCGCAGCCAGCTGGGACTGGCGACGATTTGCGGGCTGTCCAATATTTCGTTTGGACTGCCGGAACGTTCGTTTGTAAATACCGCCTTTTTAACGATGGCCATTGCACACGGACTGACGATGGCCATTGCAAACCCGTCACAGGACCTTTTGATGAATGCGGCTGCGGCTGCGGACATGCTGCTGCATAAAGAAGGCAGTGACATGCGCTATATCAGCCGGATTCAGGCATACAGGCAGAAACAGGAAAAGCAGCAGCGGGCACAGGCTTCCCGGAATATGGCGGCCGCAACCCAAAGCGGCGCGGCAGAAGGGACACAAAACAGTATGGCTGCGGCCGGAACCCAAAGTTTTTGCGGAGAGCCGGTAACGTCCAATCCGGTATACCAGGCCGTTTTGCAGGGAGAAAAAAAGAGCATTGTCAGCTATGCGCAGGAAGAACTGCAGCGCGGCGTAAAGCCGGAGCAGGTTATTGACCAGTATCTGATACCGGCGATAAATGAGGTGGGAGAGCTGTTTAACCAGCAGAAATATTTCCTGCCGCAGCTGATAGCCAGTGCCAATGCCATGAAAACAGCGATTGAATATCTGGAGCCGAAAATAGAGCGGCAGCCGGGAGAGACAGAAGCAGCGACGATTGTAATGGCAACGGTCGAGGGGGACATTCACGACATCGGAAAAAATCTGGTCGTGCTGATGCTGCGCAATTACGGCTACCGCGTGGCTGACCTTGGAAAAGACGTTCCCGCTGAGACCATTGTATCAGCTGCAATAGAAGAACATGCAGCCATTATCGGGCTGTCCGCGCTGATGACAACAACCATGATGCGGATGAAAGAGGTCGTGCAGCTGGCAAAAGAAAGAGGATATGCCGGAAAAATCATGATTGGCGGAGCGGCCATTACACAGAGCTTTGCGGATGAAATCGGGGCAGACGGGTATTCTGAGGACGCAGCGGACTGCGTAAGGCTGACGGAACGTCTGCTGCAGCAATGAGA
>CAJTSV010000087.1:231-16149 GCA_910579075.1 uncultured Eubacterium sp. | reverse complement strand
GATATATGGAATTGTCCGCATTTAAAAATACGGCAAACGGAGCCGCAAATGGTTCACAGTCACCTTTATTCATATCGATATAGCTGGCAATCTTCTTATATAAAAATCCAGACAGCCTCTGGTGAATCAGGCCCGGCGACGCCATCATATACAGCCTGCCATCCATTAATTCTGCACGGCTGCCTTCTGGCAGCGCATAAATATCCTCCATGGTATATGCTTTTTCCCCTGTATCTGCTTTTTCATCTGCATAGGCGTGTTCATCATATTCATCTAATTTCCATGCATCCATAATCATTTCCCCCTTCTATCCCTTACGCTGGAATCTGCGTGTCATTTCCATTGATTCCCTTAGGAACTGTAAATAAATAACTGCTGATATTGTTTGTCTTTTTCTCCGGAAGTGCTGCTTAAAAATCAGTTACATAGCCCGCTATGCGCCTGATTTTTAAGCAGCACTTCCGGAGAAAAATCCGGCGCACTATTCAGCAGTTATTTATTTACAGTTCCTTATCTTCCAGAACACAGGCCGCCCTTTTTACAGATATGCTGCGGCTTTGTATAGCATCCGACCCGAACATATGTATCTGTGTACCTATTATACCATCTTCCCGCACTTATTCCTAGTTACTATGCCAAAATTAAAAATTTTTATGCAATATGCCGAAACAGTTCCGGTACCTTCCCTGCTGCATAAAAAATGGTTTGAAAAATAATTTCCAGAAAAAATGAACCGAAAGAAAAGATATGGCGGATATAAAGTGAAAAGATACAGGAGGTGAGGATTTGAAGGCACGGGAACTGGAAAAATGCATCAATGAATTTGGCACTGAAATATACCGGTTTTGCATGAAGCTATGCGCGGATAAAGCAAATGCGGACGATTTATACCAGCAGACATTCCTGAAAGCCCTGGAAAGCAGCATGGAGCTTGACTGGGAACAGAATCCCAAAGCGTTATTTTTTTCTTTTGCATATAACCTTTGGAAAAGTGACCAGCGAAAAAATGCCCGCCGTTCTGCTCTTGTCCCCTGTGTCAGCTTCGATGATGCAGATGAAGTCCTGCTGCGTTCCGGGGAAAATATCGAAGAAAACATATTCCGGCAGGAGCTGATTCGCGAAACCAAAAAAATCATCGCAGGCCTGCCCGAAAAAATCCGGACACCCCTGACACTCTACTATTTATTTGAACAGCCTGTGGATGAAATAGCCAGAGAGATAAAAAAACCGCCAGGTACCATAAAAAGCAGATTGTTTAAGGGAAGAAGTCTCATAAAAAAAAGATTGGAGGAATCAGGATATGGAAAACAAGAACCATGAAGACAGCCTGGACGGGCTGATTCGTGCGGCAATGGAATCAGAGGATAAGCCATCCTATGCATTAAATGCCCGCTTAAAAGCAGAACTTTACCAAAAAGAAGCGGCCATGGCGGAAACGACCCGTTGTGTCTCTCTCTGGTATGTTCCTATGATTTTCAATTTGATTTCATTTTCGTTACTGGCCGTATTTGCCCTTGTGACTGTTTCCAATCCATGCATTGCCTGGCTGGCCGCGGGCTTTTGCCTGTATATGGGCATCGCGGGTATTTTGATTACGCTGCTGGGTGTCAAAAGAGCAGATTTAAAGGAAGCCTTTACCATTCATATTCAGAAAAGAGGTGTTTTATATGAGTAAAAAGAAAAGCTGGCTGCCTGGTTTTATCGGGATTTCTGCTGTGATATGTTTCATCGCCGCACGCTTTGTATTTTATTATTTCAAAAGCGATGGTTTCAGCGGGCTGTCCATGGCATTTCCATTACTGGCTGCCGGCATCCTGATATCTGCGGTGCTTATGTCCGTTTTTTTTGCTGCGTGGGTCTACCAGGATTGCAAAAAACGAATAGATGACGGTGTTCTCTGGGCAGTCATCACGTTTATTGCCACTCCATTTATCGGCCTGCTTGTTTATTTATTACGCCGCCGCGAAGTGAAGCAGCGCTGTGCCGCCTGCGGACATGCGGTTTCCAGAAAGGCAAATTTTTGTGAAGCATGTGGTTCTAAACTCGAACAAATGGAAGGAAGGAAAGATATGGAATTCAAACAGACACATCATATACATTATATTATTGCAGGTACTATCAGCATGGTGCTTATGCTTGCCTGTCTGGCCAGCTTTATCGCAGGTGCCCTGTCTGGAAAAGGCATCAATACGGATGCTGCTTCTGACAGCCAGATATGGAACCTGGGCGGTATCAGCATGAATTACCAGTCCATGAACGACGGTGTATGGACATTAAATTTCAGGAGTGCCAGTGACGGGTTTATCGCCCAAAAGGATATAACTATCCATGATGCGGGCACTGAAACTTTATACGCGGATGTTTCCTGCGGCACTGTCCCGGACGATTCCAGTTTGACACTGTATCTGGTGCAGGGCAGCACGGTGGAATCCTTTGATGTTACAAATCTTTCCAGACCATTGGAATATCCGCTGCACGCATTTCAAAATGGCAGCGTGCATGTCCGCTTATTGATAGAAGGCGTCAAAGACACTGTTTCCAAAATAACCATCCGATAATGCCGGAAGACTGTTTCCTGCTTTACCCGGCATTCGTAAAAGGGCTGCCCTTTTTAAGCTGCCAGATATACTGCTTCTATAGATGCAGTTTCAAACTATGCCTGTACTGCTTGTATTGTGCAGCTTTTACATTTATCACTTGTGATGATTCCATTGTACAGCTTTTTAATCAAATATTTGTGCTGGTTCCTTCGGGGTTCCTGCGGCAGCTGTTGCACTATAGCTGCTGCCGCTTCCTGTTACATCTACGGTAATATCTACATCATAATTCTCCCCATTTATTTTCAGCGTAAAAGTCACCTTATATTTGCCAGCTGCCTGACTCTGAATCTCATATTGGAACCCGCCGTCTGCAGATTTCTGGGTAAGGCCGCTCTCTGCCGGAGTAGCTGCTATAACAGTAACCTCTGCAGACTTATTATCCACGGTTGCAGCAATACTGCTGTTTAAAATCGTAAATGCAGCTGGTGATACCGTTGTTACAGCCGCGCTGGTAGGTGTTGTGGACACAGTCGGTGCGGTAACCGTTACAACCGGCACGCCGGCAGGTGTCTGTGCTGCTGCCACTGTTACAGCCACTTCCGCTGTCTTTGTAACAGGCTCTGCCTTTCCTTCCACCTTTATCGATGCGGCTGCTGTAATCACTGCGGTTCCGGCTTTTGCCGCTGTTACGGATGCAGCAGATGTCTCGCTGCCCTGTTTTTTCGTAACGGACACAATATCGCTCGGATTGCCGTCTGCATCTTTTATGGTCCATGCAAGGCTTGTAACTTCTGCCTTTGCATCTGCCGGATTTAAGGAAACGGTTAATTCTGCCGGTTCTCCCCCTGCAGTCATTTCCAGTTTAGCCGGAGTCACCGTGATGGATGGCTCGCCTGCATCCGGTTCTGGATTTGGTTTATTTGCCTCTGCCTTATCTTCTACAATCACTTTTAATGTCGTTTCTTTTGTTACTTCTGTTTCTGCAGCTTTGGACTGGTCGGTTATCACTGCGGTTACCTTTACGGTCGCCGTTCCCTTTGTGTTCGCTGTTAATACTGCTTTGCTTGTATCTTCGGCATCTGCTTTAACCTCAATCAGCTCTCTGCCTTCTGTTACTTCCCATGCCACACTTTTTATGGAAGCTTTTGCATAAGCAGGAACCAGGGAAACTGCCAGGTCTTCGCTATCACTGGTAAACATATTCAGCTCATTGTAATTCAGCTCAATGCCTGTCGGAGCAACCGGGCTTGTTGTCACCTTACCGCCTTCCAGTGTTACAGAGCCCTTTGTATCTGCCGGAATGGTAACTGTATCAGCAGAGCCTTCTTTCTTAACTGTCACGGCTGTTTCCGTGCTGATACCTGCAGTTGTAACGCCAGAGCCGTATGTCAGCTCGCTTCCCTTTGCCGATGCGGATAATACAACCGACGCGTTATCAGCCTGAACCGTAACCGATACTTTTACTTGTGAAGACAGCTTTGCTGCTGCATTCTTTAATACAACTGCAATCTGCTTTGCAAGATTTGTCACTGCCTCCGCTGCTTTTATCGCAACATCCATTCCTGTATTCACCGAAACGTTTCCAACAGATGCTGCATTATCTTCCATTGTTACGGTCAGCTTTGCGTCTGCCGCATTACAGGACACATCCCCTACCGTTCCTGCAACATTCAGCTTGACATTGGATTTTCCTGCACTGGATGCAAAGGAAACACCCTTTGCCAGGCTGGCACCCTTTGCCACCTTAACATCTGCATTCTTTACAAGTGTTCCAAAGGAAACCGCACCGTTTACCGTTCCCTGTACGTCCAGCTTCATCCGCTTCATGACGCCGCCTTTTGCTCCATCCGGCTTTGTAAAGGAAATGCCGCTTACAGAAGCGTTTTTGTCTACAATAATATGCGGATTTGGTGCAGAAATCTTCAGTGTATTTCCGCGTGCCTTTTCTGTCCATGTCTCGGTTGCAATATCTTTGATTTCCACCGACTTAAATACGGCTTCGTTTACAATGGTTTTTTCCGGAGCATCCACAATCAGGTCAATGTTGCGGTAGCTGCCTGAGTTAATTGTAATCTTTTTGTCTGCGTCTGCTTCTGAAGAAACAATCGTAATCTGTGTAACAGATGAATCTTTCAGCCATTTATCCAGTTCTGCCTGGTTTTTGGCCTGTTTTTTATTTACAGTAATCCCGGAACCGTGTAGCCCTTTGTGTTATTTTTTACGGTTACAACCGCGCTTTCATTTACAATGCTGATGGTACTCTTTTCTGCCTTTTCCTGCAGCTCAATCACTGCATCTGCGGCAGTCTCGACTGCTACCGGCAGGGATGCACGAAATTCTGCGCCTGCTGCGGCCGCTTCAATCATAACAGGAATTAACGCTGCATTTTCTGCGGCTGTTCCGGAAAGCGTTACTTTCGCCTTTGCGCTGATGGTAATGCCCCCTAACGTGCCGTTTGATACGATGACAACATCTGCATCTGCTTTTGTTACGATAACCCCTGCAATTTTAGATGCTGTATCAGCCACAATCCTTGCCTTGGAAGCTGTAACGCGGAATGTATTTCCCTGTGCTTTTTCTGTCCATGTATCGGCTTTTATTGATGCAAGGATAATGGACTTGAATACGCCGCTGTTTGTAACACTTGCATTTGGCGCATCCACGGTCAGGTTCACACTGCTGTGGCTTCCTGCCGGAATGGTCAGGTTTACAGCGCTGTCCGTGCGGATTGTAATATCTGTAAGCGCCGCATTTGCCAGTGCGGCATCCAGTTCAGCCTGTGTGCCGACTGTTGCCGAGGCCGATACCGGCTTTTGCGTTCCCGGGTCTGTTCCCGGATTCTGTCCCTGATTTGCCGCAATGACATTGACCCGGCATTTTAATGTCTTTGTGTTTTTCGTCTTGCGTGCCGATGTTTTCAGGCTGAGCTTAATCGTAGCCCTGCCCGTGCTTTTGCCCTTTAACAATACATAGGAAGCCTTTTTGCCATACACCATGGCAATTTTTTTATTTGTTGTAGATGCCTTTTTAATCTTCCAGTTCAGCGTATTGCTGACCAGTCTCAGCTTGTAGTCTTTTTGTCCCACTCTTAATGTTTTGTAGGTTGTGTTCAGCCTGACTACTTTGGCTGCTGCTGATGCAGCTGTCATAGGACCTGCCGATGACATCGAAAATGCCATGGAAGCAGATAAAGCAGCCGCAAGAGCTTTTGTTATGAATTTCTTTTTCATGATTTCCTCCTCTTGCTTTTTTTTGCACATATATACAAAGCCTCCTGCTTCCCATTGCAGCTGAAATCCTTTCCTGCCCGCGTGGAAAAGCCGGTTCCGGCATATTGCATATCATTCCATAAACCTTTTGTACTGCAAATTTTTGTGATTCCAGTCTTTATGTATCAGCCAGCCATAAGGAGGCAACGATGATGAACAGCAACAGCTGAAAACTGCATACACGTATGGCAGTCCAAAACCACAAAAATTTACGCACCGGGTAACAAAATCCTGAATTTCCTACAGCATATGCCACAGGAATCCTGTAAACATACTGGTAAAAAACCTGTATGCCGCAGATATAAGCTGCGGCTGTCATGCATAACAATTTATAGTATTTTGTTATTATTCTGAAAACAGTTTTTCTATTGTAATACAGTCATAATGGGCATGACAGCAATAACAAAAAGGGGCTGGCGCACAACAAAACATGTACAGGATATCATGCATTTATACGATATCCCGTATATGTTTTGTTTTATGCGCCAGCCCCGTTCTGTCACGGTTCCTGCGGCGTATTCCAGTAATTATCCTTAAACACAATGCTGCGGTATGTTTCAAACTGCAGCCAGCGGTTGTAAAAATCTGCCGTGCCTTTCTGCGCAATGGCATCAAATTCACGGATAAACTGTTCCACTTCTTTCTGGCTGTGTGCACGCACGGCACATCCGCGCCCGTTTACAAGCGGATAGCCTTCGTACTGATAATCATTCACAGACACTATCCTGGCAATCCTGCTGTCGCGCACGCATACAGCCATATGCTCATGCAGGATAATCATGTCAAAATATGGCGGATAGTGATAGCTTTCCCCTTTGACCGGCACCTCATCGCCAACCGTAAAGCGGCTGTTATGCGGGCTTTCCTTTGTAATCGTATCTAAGAACAGGTTCAGGTAATATTCCTTGAAAATTCCTGCTCCCGCTTTCAGGCTGCCGTACTCAAAGGTCGTCATCGCGTCGCGCTCGCCGCGGCCCCTGGTGCTTTCCACAACCCCGCAGGCAGATGTCATATGGCTGACACGGTCAATCAGAATCAGCTCGCCCATGGTCTTATGTTTTTTAAATTCATCCACCGCGATATTTTCCGAAAGCACAATATCACAAACCGCAATCTCGTTTTTCTGCAGGGAAGCTGCCGAAATGTGCTTTCCGGTATTGACATCCACTTTATAATGAATGCTGCTGATAATTGCAGGAATCTGCTTCGTGCCGATTTTTATCAGGTAATCCTGCTCCATTTTCAGGCTTTCGTCATCCATCCACAAAACAGACGCCGTAATTTTTTTCGCCAGCCGGATAGAAGCATTTTTTACCAGGACACTGCCCCTGGAAATGTCAATCTCGCGGTCCAGCTGAATCGTAACCGGCTGGCCCTTTACAGCACGCCCGGCTTCTTTGTCCCCGACAAAAATCGATTTGATATGTGCCCGCTGGCAGCCCGGCAGCGCTTCGATTTCGTCTCCGGTACAAAATTCGCCCGCTTCAATCTGGCCCTGGAATCCCCGGAATTCGTGATTCGGGCGGCATACCCGCTGTACCGGCAGATACGCCCCGGTTTCTGCGGTCCTTTCACTCGTATCAATGTTTTCCAGATACTCCAGCAGCGGCTCGTTTTCATACCAGGGCATATTTTCGCTTTTAACCGTGATATTATCCCCCTCGGTCGCTGACACCGGGATTATCCGTACACTGTCCAGAGACAGTTCTTCGGACAGCTCCTGAATCTGGGCCGAAATTTCACGGAAACGCTGCTCGCTGTAGCCGGCCAGATCCATTTTATTGACAGCAAAAACGAAATACCGGATGCCCATCAGCGCGCAGATTCTGGCATGGCGCCGTGTCTGAACCAGCACGCCTGCCTTTGCGTCCACCAGAATCACGGCAAGCTCCGCAAAGGATGCGCCAACGGCCATATTGCGCGTATACTGCTCGTGTCCCGGCGTATCGGCCACGATAAAGCTGCGGTTATCGGTCGTAAAATACCGGTACGCCACATCAATTGTAATTCCCTGTTCACGCTCTGCCATCAGCCCGTCCAGCAGCAGCGAATAGTCAATCGCGCCTTCCCTGCTCCCGACCCTGCTGTCTAATTCCAGTGCACGCTCCTGGTCAGCATAAAGCAGCTTGGCATCGTATAAAATATGCCCAATCAGCGTGGATTTCCCGTCATCCACGCTTCCGCAAGTGATAAATTTCAATAACCCTTTCATTTAAAAATACCCCTCCCGCTTTCTTCGTTCCATGCTGCCTGCTGCCTCATTGTCAATGACACGCGACGTGCGCTCGGATTCTACCGCGCTTAACGTTTCTTCAATAATCGCGTCCAGTGTATCGGCATCGGACTCACAGCCGCCAGTCAGCGGATAGCAGCCGAGCGTGCGGAACCGTATTTTTTTATGCTGCACCTGTTCGCCTTCGCGCAGCTTCATGCGGTCATCATCAAGCATAATCAGATTGCCGTCACGGAAAACAACCGGGCGTTCTTTTGCAAAATAAAGCGGCACGATTTCGATGTTTTCCCGCCGGATATACTGCCAGATATCCTTCTCCGTCCAGTTGGAAATCGGAAATACCCGGATGCTCTCCCCCGGATGAATCATTGTGTTAAACAGCTTCCACATCTCCGGGCGCTGGTTTTTCGGGTCCCACGCATGGTTTTCGTTGCGGAACGAAAAAATCCGCTCCTTTGCCCTGGATTTTTCCTCATCCCTTCGTCCCCCTCCAAAGGCCGCTGTAAACCCGTACTTGTTCAGCGCCTGCTTTAACGCCTGCGTCTTCATAATGTCCGTATAGGCAGCCCCGTGGTCAAACGGATTGATGCCCCGCTTTACCCCGTCCTCATTGATATACTCTAACATCTCAATGCCCAGCTTTTGCGCCATGCGGTCACGGAATGCAATCATTTCCTGAAACTTCCAGGTCGTGTTGACATGCAGGAACGGAAACGGCGGCTTTTCCG
The DNA here is from genome assembly GCA_910579075.1 of uncultured Eubacterium sp. Lineage (GTDB taxonomy): Bacteria > Bacillota > Clostridia > Lachnospirales > Lachnospiraceae > Eubacterium_J. The sequence continues at coordinate 7,379 of CAJTSV010000087.1, read as the reverse complement.
GATAAAACGCCTTCATTGCAAGATGCAGCATGACCGAGCTGTCCTTGCCAATGGAATAGAGCATAACCGGTTTTTCACACTCTGCCGCTACTTCACGGATAATGTACACCGCCTCGGCTTCCAGTTCGTCCAAATGTGATAGTTCACTCATGTTGTTCCTCCTCGGGTATATCCCTTCTTTCTGTACAAAGAGCATGTACCTTTTTCATTAAAATTACCTTAACGCCCTGCAGACGCGTTATCAGCTGAAAAATTTTTCCCGGACTTCTTCCACCGGCATGTCCTGCCCTGTATAAAGCCGGAAGGCTGCCGCACCCTGCCATAACAGCATTCCTTCTCCGGTAATGCAGGTGCATCCGGCCTGTGCCGCTTCCCGCAGCAGCTTTGTTTCCCTTGGATGATAAACCGCATCACACACGACAAGTCCCGGATGGAATGCAGAGATATCCTTTACCACGCTTTCATGTTCCAGCGGAGCCATGCCCGCAATGGTAGCATTGGCAAAAAAATCACTGGATGCCATTTCTTCCTTCAGTTTTTCCCCATCTGCGATGTCATATACCTGCACCGTGCATTCCGGCTTCGCGCTGCGGATTTTTTCTGCTGTTTCCAGCGTGCGCGCAAAAAAGGCGTCATTCCGGTTAAAAATAGAAACCGCTGCTGCACCGTCCAGCGCACACTGCACCTGAATCGCTGTGGCTGCCCCGCCGCCGCCTGCTACCGTGATTTTCTTCCCCTTTATTTCCACGCCGTGGTCACGCAGGTTATTCACAAACCCTTCCCCGTCCGTAATATACCCGGTCAGCTTTCCGCCGTCATTCACAATCGTATTGACCGCCCCGATAATGCGCGCAGCCGGGGATAACTCGTCCATATATTTGACTGCCTCTGTCTTATCCGGCATGGTCACATTCATGCCGCGCATGCGAAAGGTACGCATGGCCTCTATCGCTTTTCCTGTCTCGTGTTCTTTGATGTCAAACGCCGTATATACATAATCCAGCCCCAGCCTCTGGAAGCTGTAATTATACATGGCCGGGGAGCCTGAATGCCCCACCGGGGAACCGATTAATGCAAGCAAGCCGGTAGTCCCCTGAATCCTGCTTTCCATACTGTTTTTTCCTCCTGTACCTGATTCTGTCACATTCTTATGATAATGGATTACAGAATTCCTGTCAACAGCGTAACGAAACCCGCTGCAACTGAAAAGAGCTGTTGCATATGCAGCAGCTCTTTTTAAATCCTGTCTGTTTAGTTATATTTACGTTTTCTTGCAGCTTCGGATTTCTTTTTGCGACGAACACTTGGCTTTTCATAATGTTCTCTCTTGCGAATCTCCTGCTGAATTCCGGCTTTTGCACAGTTTCTTTTGAATCTGCGTAAAGCGGAATCTAAAGTCTCGTTCTCTTTAACGATAACATTTGACATAGTCTCACACCTAACCTCCCTCCAGTTGCGTATTGTGCGTATCAACTGTTAGGTAATATTTTAGCACTAGAAAACATTATAGCATAATTTTTCCATACGTCAAGGGGAATGCCTGCATTTTTTTTGGTGCATTTTTGCAGTCTGGTGTTTTCTTACCTATTTCACCTATTTTAATAATAAAGACAACACTTTTGGACGGGCACCTTTTCCATATTTAAATTTCAGTGCATGCCTGATTATCTCTGGCAGATAATACCGCTCATTATCGATTTTTAAATACCCTTCCTGTTTTAAAATCTTTTCTTCTGCCTGTGTCAGATGAAACGTATCTGCAGAAAACGGCAGAACTTTATTATCGGAAGGCGCATGCTCCAGTTTATCAAATATCGGCCCAAGTGCTTTGATTTCATCCCTTATCTCATCGATTTTGCCAGCGGAACATTCTGATATGGCTTTTTTAATCTCTGCAGGCATCAGATACCTGTCTGGATAAACCGGCTTTCCTGCATGAGATGTTGCTTTTTCTAAAAACCGGATGATGTCCCTTGCCTGCAGCTGCCCATTAAAATCTGACAAAGCAGCTAAAATCCACCTGGATGAATTTGCTTCATTCGATGCCGGCTTTCCCAGCTTTATCCCCCATAGTTTATGAAGCGCCTGTTCTATCACCTCTTTTGGCGCCATTTCAATTGCAGCATCCTCCTGATAAAAATCCGGTACAGCCTGGCTTACAAGCCATACCGCCAGCCTTAGCGCCTCCGTTCCTGACCAGCGCAGCTCTGTCTGACGATACTGGGAAAAAAACTGTTCAAAATTAACTGTGAAAGAATCCCTGGCCATATCTTTTCGCAAAAATACCATCAGTCCAAAATTATCATACAGCATTTTCACTTCATCCATAAAATCCCTGCATAATGCCGCAACCGCATTCTTTTCATTTTCCGATGACATCGTATGCTGGAAAATCTCCTCCAAACCATCAATCAGGAATACTGCCCTGACGTTTCTGCAGCCCAGTTCGTCTTCTAAGGCTTCCAATGCTGGATAAGCGTCCTGGAAAGCATTCAAAATAATTTTTTTCCAAAGTCCTTTCCATTCTAATATATCATGTTCTTCCCGCTTATATTCCAGCAGGGCATCTTTACTGTCAATACATACCGATTTTTTGATTTTTCTATCCATGCCGCATTGATTATAACCAGATATGGCACTTTCAATAATTTCTGAAAATCCCGCTGCATTTCCAGAAGCCAGAAGCGGAACTGCCAGTATACACTTATTCTGGCTGATACTGCCTGGTCCCATGCTGTTTTTATTCATGCGCCGGATAAAATCTTCCCAATACTGGTTTCTTAAAATCTCTCTGTACAAAAAAGTTTTTCCAGACCCTTTGGCTCCCATTATTACGACAGCCGGTACTTTATTTTGATATTTTTTCACCAGATTCTGAATAGAATCTGTCAGCAGTACCTCAAATGCGCCATTTCCTTCTGCAGTAATCTGATTCGCTGCAAAATCATGAATGCACCTGATAATTCTATCACGTTGCGCTTTGTATTCCTCTTTCTGCACTTCTGATACAGAAATATAACTGTTTTGTACAATCTGCGAAATATTTTTATAAAAATCCCTGCCATTTAGATTCTGCATAATTTTAGAAAGCGACTCCAAATGTACAAGCTCACTTGCAAATGGAAGCTCTGTCACAATGTCATCTGTAACAGAAATATTCTCATCTTCCACATACTGGTCATAAACAGCAGCAAATTCACTGATGATATCTGCCGTGTCCAGGTCAGCCTGGCCCATCGTCAAAAAGATTTCTGGAATTTTAGACGTTTCTTTAAACGGCAGTCCTTTACTTAACTGCTGCAGTAAAATCTTTGTCCCTTTGACAGACTGATACGACGTTGATGTCACAAGATACTTTTTTACCCGCGGGTCAAACAATAACGGCGCAGAAAATTCACTTAAGCCTGCCCGCAAATCAATCAGTACCATTTCAGCATTTACTTTCTCTCCTAATTTTGACAGCACTTCTGCCAGAACATATTTTTTCTGATAGCTGGCAGCAAGGCTCTGCGGACTCGCATACATATCCATCAGCTGCTCTATATACCGGTAAACGGGTATCACAATATGCTCTGTTATCATTTTTTCTGTTTCTATTTTGATTGTCATTTCAGGTATTTTATCCAAAACCAGGTCAATGGCTTCCTCGATACTGTCTTTTTCCTGTATCACCTCCAGCAAATCCAAAAAACTGAATGATGCTTCTTCCTGCTCCATAGCCAGCCATGTAATTCCCGGGGCTTCGATATCTGCATCAACAATAAGAAGCCTTCTGGAATTTTTTACATCATTTAAAGAAGACCATGCCTTTGCAAACGCAAGCAGGGACAATGTACGCCCTACTCCTCCTTTGTAAGAATGGAAAGCAATTACAGGCACGCCAGGCAGCTCTTTTTCTATCAGCTCACTGTAATAAGCTGATTTTTGATATAATACGTTCCGAAAAAGCGGTGTCGCTGCACTTATTTTTTCCCTGGCTTCCCCAGACTCAAATACAACATTTAAAAATTCATCCTTTAAATCCAGCAGAACCATCTGGCGGATATTATCATATTTTTTGTCCAGTATCTCATCCAGTATCAATACAGCTTCTTTTTGTGTTTTCTTTTCATTGACGCAGACGATTATTTCATCAGCATAGACTTCCACATCAGAAATAACACTTCCCCATTTATCCTTATTTCGTATTATCTGTCTTTCTACATCTTTCCACGTATACAGCAGCACCTGCCTCACATCCCTTCTTCAATCCAATATGCCACGCTGTTTAAAGTTTCTTCAATTTTCTTCTCTTTCTCCTGCTGCCGGTCCTGCATTCTGATACAGTAACGGTAGAGCTGATGATACGACTCTGAAGATGCCACATTTTTATGTATCGTTTCTAATCTTGGAAATTTAAAATTTCCCTGCTGTCCCAATTCTTTTAATATCTTTTCCAAATTGTGCGATTTTAAAATATCTTTTTTTCTATCGTCGGCACCATTCAGTATATGTTCCGGGGTTCTTTCATTCCATTTATCCAGCAGCATATATTTTAATCCGCACTCCACGCTGTATACCAGCAGCAGCCTTCTGCTGTTTGTATCAGAATTTGCATTTCTCAGCCTTAAATATAACTGATAATGCTTCTTATATCCCCTTCTGTAATCTTTTTTATCTGCAAGCAGCATCTTTTTATCCCTTTCCTGTCTTTCATCTGCTATCTTCATAAGTGTGGCATAAGCTTTTTTTAATATAACAGAAAATCTGCTGTTTGGAAATACTTAAAATACAAACACACCAATACATGCCATTTCATTTTTCAGTCTGGTGTTTTCGTTCCAAAATGTGGTATACTAATCAGAAACCATTGCGGAAATGATTTTTCAAACACGTTCTCGAACCGGGTGGAACCGGCTGTATTTTCCTGAGAGAGGATAAGGAGAAATTCTGGCGGATATGGCCTGCGGGCCTGTCTGTGCCAGACTGGATTTTATTATGAAAAAAATGGATTTATCAAAAAATATGACGGATTCATCCAAAGGCTCTTTGAATAAGCCGCAGGAATCCCGGAAGGCTGTATATGAAAAAGACTGCGAGGATTGCAAAAAACAGCTGGATGCTGCGGACGCAGCCTGCAGACGCATAACATTCCGGCGCGGCATAGCCTCGCTTGCTGCCCTTGTACTGTTCAGCGCCGGGTACAGCCGCAAAAGCACTGTACTCTGCGCCCTGTCCGCAGCGGCACTTGCCGTGTTCCTTATGCTTGTGCGCCGCCACCAAAAGCTCCGTGAGCATCAGGCATGGCTTGATGACCGCTATTGCGTGGCCAGAGACTATCTGACCCGTTTCGGGGATGCCTGGAAGCAGTTTCCTTTAAACGGGGAAGCATACCTGACGGAAGATTTTACCGAAGCCATGGACCTGGATATTTTTGGCAGAAGCTCGCTTTACCAGTATATCTGCACAGCCAGCACCTGTTATGGACAGGACCGGCTGGCACACTGGCTGTGCTGCCCCTTTGGCCATCCTTCCAAAACCCTGGAGCAGATGACAGCCAGACAGGATGCCGTGGCAGAGCTGGCGGCAAAGCCGGATTTCAGCATGGATTTTGAAACCGCTGCGCGCAGGCTGCGCCATGAAAACGGCACAGCTGTCCGCCAGGCCGTGGATGATTTATCCGGCACGGCTGGCAATGCAGGCCTTCATGACGGCATACGCACAACCGCTGTATGGCTTTTTCCCGGCATAACGCTTGCACTGCTTCTGGCTGCGCTCACAGGCATGCAAGACGGGCTGTTCTGGACGTACTTTTCCATTGCCGCGTCCATCCAGCTGTTTTCCTGCATGGCCGGATTCCAGATAAACCAGAAGCTGCTGGCTCCTGTTTACAGGCTGAACAAAGCCATTACGCCCTATGCAAAACTGCTGCCTGCACTGGAACAGGAATCTTTTGAAAGCCCTTATTTAAAAGAACTGCAAAAAAGCCTGCTGCGAAACGGGACATCTGCCTCAGCTGCTTTTCGAGAGCTCTCCGGTATCAGCGAAGCCGTTATGGCACGCAAAAATATATTTGCCTTTGTGCTGTATGGCAGCCTGTTTCTCTATGATTACCGCTGCGTGGAGCAGTACCTGAAATGGAAGCTCCGGTATGGACAGGAGCTGAAGCCCTGGCTGGAAGCTGTCGGAAAAGCAGAAGCACTTATCAGCCTTGGCGTTCTTTCCCGCACAAGAAGCACCTGCACGCTGCCCCGCATTGCCGCTTCGCCAAGCCCGCAGTTTTGCGCCGTTTCACTGCGCCATCCGCTCCTGCCGGAATCAAAGGCAGTCGGAAACGATTTCGAATTCAGGCACCGCACCTGTATTATCACCGGTTCGAATATGTCCGGCAAAACAACGTTTATGCGCAGCATCGGCGTAAACCTGATACTTGCCTATGCCGGGGGATTTTGCACAGCGCGAAGCCTGTCCGTTTCCCCCATGGAGCTGCATACGTCCATGCGCGTACAGGATAATGTAAATGAGGGCATTTCCACGTTTTACGCAGAGCTGCTGCGCATACGCCGGATGATAGATGCCAGCACAAAGCAGGTGCCCATGCTGGCACTGATTGATGAGATTTACAAAGGAACCAATGCGAAAGACCGGATTTTTGCGGCAGCCCAGACTGTGAAAAAATTATCGCAGCCGCATATTGTTACGATACTGACCACCCATGATTTTGAACTGTGTGACCTTGAGGATTCCGGGGAGATGGATGCGGAAAATTATTACTTTGCTGAGAAATATAAAAATGACCGGATTTTGTTTGATTATCAAATAAAAAAGGGCCGTGCGGTGACGGCGAATGCGAGGTATCTGCTTCGGATGGCAGGGATATTGTGAGTTATCCAGACAAATTGCGGCAGCTGTGAACAAAATACGGCTGCCGCTTTGCAAATACCCTTATTATCCATATCTTTCAAATTACATTTTACCATATTCAATCATATCGGCAATTCTTTCACACGCATGCCCGTCCCCATACGGATTCGAGGCATGCGCCATGGCCTGGTAGGCATCCCTGTCATCCAGCAGCTGCGTAAAGGAATCATAAATCCCCTGTTCATCCGTGCCTGCCAGCTTTAACGTGCCGGCAGCGACTCCCTCCGGCCGTTCGGTCGTATCGC
>CAJTSV010000087.1:0-221 GCA_910579075.1 uncultured Eubacterium sp. | reverse complement strand
GGACCGGCTTTCCCAATGAAGGCGCTTCTTCCTGGATTCCGCCGGAATCTGTCAGGACAAGATAAGCGCGGGCAAGGAAATTATGAAAATCAAAGACATCCAGCGGCTCTATGATATGCATCCGCTCCTGGATTCCGCGGGGGCTGTTTGCACCAAACACGCGCTGCGCGGCTTCCCTGACAGCAGGGTTTAAATGAACCGGGTAGACTGCCTTTACGTCT
>CAJTSV010000086.1 GCA_910579075.1 uncultured Eubacterium sp. | reverse complement strand
GATATATATTATAGAAGGGAAAAATTGCATGATAGATAAATTAATCGACAAAATTAAAAAAACAAACGCTCCGGTTGTAGCAGGATTAGACCCGATGCTTTCTTATGTGCCGCAGCATATCCTGCTAAAATCTTACAGGGAATTCGGGGAAACGCTGCAGGGCGCGGCAGATGCCATCTGGCAGTTTAACAAAGGCATTATTGACTGCATACACGACCTGATTCCGGCAGTCAAGCCGCAGATTGCGATGTACGAGCAGTTCGGCGTGCCGGGAATGGAAGCGTTTCAGAAAACAGTGGATTACTGCCATGAAAAAGACCTGGTCGTTATCGGGGATGTCAAGCGCGGCGATATCGGCTCGACCTCGGCTGCCTATGCCACGGGGCATCTTGGAAAAGCAGCTGTCGGAAGCAGCCGCCTGAGTGCCTTTTCTGAGGATTTTGCAACGGTGAACCCGTATCTTGGCTCGGACGGCATCCAGCCGTTTCTGGATGTCTGTAAGGAAGAAAAAAAAGGACTGTTTGTGCTCGTAAAAACATCGAATCCTTCGAGCGGGGAATTTCAGGACAGGCTTGTGGACGGCGGCAGGCCGCTGTATGAACATGTGGGTGAAAAGGTGGCAGAATGGGGCGCACAGCATATGGGCAGCTCTTACAGCTATGTCGGTGCCGTAGTAGGAGCGACTTATCCGCAGGCTGGCAAAATCATGCGCAGGCTGATGCCAAAGACGTATATCCTCGTGCCGGGGTATGGCGCGCAGGGCGGTAAAGGCGCTGATTTGGTGCACTATTTTAATCAGGATGGGCTTGGCGCAATCGTCAATTCATCGCGCGGCATTATCGCAGCCTATAAGCAGGAGCAGTACGCGCAGTTCTCACCGGAAAACTATGCGGATGCATCCAGGCAGGCAGTACTGGATATGATTGCGGATATTCAGGAGGCGCTTGCAAAAGCACAAGCCTGACAAATCCAGCAGGGGATGCACAAGAGGGCATTGCCTGCCGGATTGATATCACATATATGTATGAGAATCAAAAAACAGCGCTGTCTGAGGAAGGAAAGCACTGTGGCAGGCAGGAAAAAAGGAGGGAGTACAGGAATATGGCCAAAAAGTTTAAGGAAGAAGCAGTCATTATCCGCCAGGAAGAAATCGCACCGGATATTTACAGCATGTGGCTGCATACGGATAAAATTGCGCAGGAAGCGCAGGCTGGCCAGTTTATCGGGGTATATTGCAGGGATGGCAGCAGGCTTCTGCCAAGGCCTATCAGTATCTGTGAAATTGATAAGGAAGACCAGGCAGTCCGTATTGTATACCGCATTGCGGGAAAAGGCACGGATGAATTTTCCTATATGCGTACCGGAATGCCGTTATATGTCATAGGCCCGCTTGGAAACGGTTTTCCGGATAAGCCGGAGAAAGCACTGCTGATTGGTGGCGGAATCGGCATACCGCCTATCCTGCAGCTTGCAAAGGATCTGGCTTGTGAAAAAGACATTATTTTAGGCTATCAGAACCGGCAGGCATTTTTAAGCGAGCAGTTTGAACTGTACGGCCCTGTCCATATCGCGACCGAAGACGGCTCCGCGGGCATCCGCGGCAATGTGCTGGATGTCATCCGGCAAAAGCGGCTGAAGGCGCAGGTCCTGTATGCCTGCGGCCCGATGCCGATGTTAAAAGCCCTCAAGGAATATGCACAGGAACAGGATATGGAATGCTATATTTCCCTGGAAGAACGGATGGCCTGCGGCGTGGGGGCATGTCTTGGATGTGTCTGCAAATCGAAGCACAAGGACGGGCATACCCGCGTGAGAAATAAGCGCATCTGTACCGAAGGGCCGGTATTTGATGCCAGGGAGGTGGATATCTGATGAATACAAAGGTAACAATCGCAGGCATTACATTTAAAAATCCAGTCCTGACCGCATCCGGGACATTTGGCTCAGGAGAGGAGTATGCACAGTTTGTGGATTTAAACCGTCTGGGCGGTGTTATTACAAAAGGCGTGGCAAATGTGCCGTGGGAAGGCAATCCGACGCCGAGGGTGGCAGAGGTATACGGCGGAATGCTGAATGCAATCGGCCTGCAGAATCCGGGTGTGGATGTATTTATCAAAAGGGACATTCCGTTTCTGCAGCAGTATGATACGAAAATCATTGTCAATGTCTGCGGGCGTTCGGTTTATGATTACCTTGATGTCGCAGAGCGGCTGAACGACCAGCCGGTCAGCATGCTGGAAATCAATATTTCCTGCCCGAATGTAAAGCAGGGCGGCATTGCGTTTGGACAGGCTCCAAATATGGCGGCGCATATTACACAGGAAATCCGCAAAAAATCCAGGCATCCGGTTGTTATGAAATTAAGCCCGAATGTGACCAATATTGCGGAAATGGCAAAGGCAGTGGAAGCAGCCGGGGCGGATGCGGTATCGCTGATTAATACGCTGACCGGCATGAAAATAGATGTCAGGACCAGAAAATTTGCGCTGGCCAATAAAACAGGCGGGCTTTCCGGCCCGGCGGTTCATCCGATTGCCGTGCGCATGGTATACGAAGCTGCCCATGCGGTAGCAATCCCGGTCATTGGAATCGGGGGCATTATGAATGCAGAGGACGCCATCGAAATGATGCTGGCAGGAGCGGCAGCAGTTGAAATCGGGACAGCGAATTTTGCAAATCCGACGGCCTGTGTGGACATTATCAATGGCATTTCCCAGTTTATGGTAGAACAGGGGATTCAGGATATTAACGAAATAATCGGAGCTGTGCACGAATAACAGCAGCTGCAAAAACAGGATGCGGAAATAAGGAACTGTCCATAAATAACTTTTCATATTGCTTGTCTTTTTCTCCGATAGCGCTGCTCAAAAATCAGTTACATAGCCCGCTATGCGCCTGATTTTTGAGCAGTGCTATCGAAAAAAAAATCCTGCACACTATTCAAAAGTTATTTATGGACAGTTCCTAAGAAAGCGTGTTTGAATATCACAGTTTCAGGCACGCTTTTCAAAACTCCGCAAAAATTTGCGAAGGTTACTGGTCACGGAGTGAACAGTAACGAAGCTGCCTGTCAGGAGGATTTATGACAAACGGATTATATGAAAAAGCCATGCGTGTCCAGACAGAAGTAAAAAAGGCGCTTACAGGCAAGGATGACTGCATCCAGAAAGCTTTTGCAGCGATATTATCCCGGGGGCATATTCTGATAGAAGATGTGCCGGGCGTGGGAAAGACGACGCTGGCGGTTGCGTTTTCCAGGGCTATGGATTTGAAAAATAACCGTGTCCAGTTTACGCCGGATGTCATGCCGTCAGACATCCTGGGTTTCCATATGTACCAGAAAGACACCGGCACGTTTGTGTATCATGAGGGCACGGTTATGTGCAACCTGTTTCTGGCAGACGAAATCAACCGGACTTCGCCAAAGACACAGTCTGCGCTGCTGGAGGTTATGGAAGAAGGCATGGTGACGGTAGACGGGGAAAGCCGCGAGGTGCCAAAGCCGTTTATCGTTATGGCGACGCAGAACCCGAAGGGGAGTGCCGGGACACAGCTGCTGCCTGAAGCACAGCTGGACCGCTTTATGATATGCATGAGCATGGGCTACCCGGATGAGCGCAGCGAGATAGATATTGCAAAGGGCAGGAGCGTCCGTTTCGGGACAGAGCAGATACAGTGCGTTTTGCAGGCAGACGAGCTGGAACAGATGCAGAATGAAATCGAACAGGTATATGTGCACGACAGCCTGTATGCCTATATCGTGCATCTGTCACAGGCGACGCGTGAAAACGCCTATATTGAGCTTGGAATCAGTCCGCGCGGTTCGATTGCCTGCACGAAAATGGCAAGGGCGCGGGCATTTCTGCATGGCAGGGATTATGTGCTGCCGGAAGATGTGGCAGAAGTATTTCCGGAAGTTGCAAAGCACCGGATGCTGCTGAATACAAAAGCAAGGGTCACGCATGTATCACCGGAAGCCGTGATTGCAGAAGTGCTGGAATCCGTCCGCCCGCCGGTTTCCTACAGCCGGCCGGCATCAAAATAGAAAGTGTAAACCAGATATGTTTCGTATGTTCCTTGCAGCTGTCCTGACAGCTGCCATATTTTACAATGCCATTCTGTTTCGAAGCGCTTCCTTTGTGCTGCTGGGATATGCATGCACGGCGCTCCTTCTGGGCTCGTGCATTTTTCTGGCATACCGTGTGCGCACGCTGCACTGCCGCATTACATTTCCGGTCTCGATTGCGGAATGCGGCAGGCCGCTGGCTGCGCGTATTTTTATTGAAAACACCAGCTTTCTGCCCTGCATGAAATTCAAGTGCCTGCTCGAACAGAAAAACCGGTTTTTGAATAAAAAACGCCGAAAATGGCTGCGGGGCGGGATGGCAGCAGCCGGAAGCAGCAGCTTTGATTATTCTGTCGTGATAAATAATTATGGAAGCTATGAGCTGAGATTGAAAAAAATACGTGTGTATGACCTGACCGGGCTGTTTTATGCGGATAAAAGGCTCTCATGCAGCGGTTCTGTCCAGGTGCTGCCGGCCATGCAGGAAATCGGGGTGCATCTGAGCGAAGCTGCAAGAAATTTTCTGGGAGAATCGGACTGCTATGATGAATACCGCCCGGGGGATGACCACAGCGAGCTGTTTCAGGTGCGGCCGTTTCAAAACGGGGACAAAATCCAGAGCGTGCACTGGAAGCTGAGTGCCAAATCAGGCGAGCTGCTTGTGAAGGAAAACAGCTTTCCAAAGGCATGCCCGGCTGTGTTTCTGCTGGAATACCAGAGCGGGAAGCAGAAAACAGCAGAAAAAGCCAATGCCTACCTGGTTATTCTGGCAAGCATTGCTTTTTCCATGATGGATGCCGGATGCCCGTTTTACGCGGCCTGGTACAGCAGCAGCCGCAGGGACGCCGTGCGGGTGCGGGTGGACGGCGAAGAAAGCCTGTTCCTGTTTTTAAGCAGCTATCTGGAAGAACCGTTTCAGGAGCAGGGGACGCTGGCAGAGACTTACCGGGAAAAATACAGGGGTGAAAATTACCTGTATCTGCTGCATTTCAATGAAAAACTGGAGCTGTGGAAAAATGAGGACAAAATTGTACAGTTTCAGGAAAAAGACTGGAAGGAAACATTAAGTGGACTGGAAATTATCTTATAAGCAGGAATATTCGCGGGCAGATGCAGCTGTAAAGGCGTTTTTCTGGAGCGTTTCCGTGCTGCTCTGCTTTTATTCGTCTCTGTGGATGGCACAGGATATCTTCCCGGACTGGCAGCTTTCGGGCAGGGCACAGGCATGGGCCTGTATGCTGGCGGTGCTTATATGCGTGCTGTATGAGGCAGTGCTGCCCCTGCTGCGGCGTCTGCAGGTGCCGGCAGCCCTGGCTGTGCCGGCGGCCTTTGGGGCAGCCTGCCTGCGTTATGCAAAGCCGCGCCAGGTAGACCTGGAAGACGGGGCGTGTGCGCTGGCGGCACAGTTTCTGGAAAAGTTTAACCGGCATATGAAAACGTCTTATGTCATATGGGCCGGCAAAAAAGAGTACGCGGGCATGGCACTGGCATTCTGGATGCTTGTCCTTGTAATCGGGGTTTTAATTCTGGCGCTGCTGGCAGAACGGCGCATGCTTCTGCTTCTGCTTCCGGCGGCGGTGCTGGGCGCAGAGCTTGTGACGGGATATGTGCCGGAGCAGCGCGGCATGGCGCTTTTTTTTCTGGCGCTGCTTCTGGTTCATGCAGATGGCTGGAATGGCCGCAAACTGGCGCTGCACATGCGGGCGGACAGGAGGCATATGCACCGCGCAGCCTGGCACGCGCGTTTGCTGCCAGCCCTGTGCCTGTGTGCAGCGGCAGCGCTGATGCTGGCTGGAGGGGGATTTCTCTCACAAGCCACATCGGTAAAGCTGATGGAAAAATCACCGGATGTGATTCAGTTCCAGAGACAGACAGAGCGGAATGTTTCGGATTTTATGGGGGCATTTTTTGCGCGCAGGCAGGAACGGGTCAGCAACCAGTCCCCGCAGTATACGGGAAAGGAAATGATGAAGGTTACGCTTTCCAGCGAGCCCCTTGGCGATGTCCTGCTCAGGGGCTGCTATAGCACGGATTACCGCGGCGGGAACTGGATATGCAGCCAGAGTAAGTTTCAGCAGGAATGTGCCCGTGCCGGTTTTCATGAAAAAGACGTACAGGAAAAGCTGCTGCAGGTACAGTACGATAGCTGCAGGCAGTATCTGGAAAGCCAGTCATCCGGAATAGACAGCTATCTGTCTTCTGTTTACTACGGCCAGGATGAATTCGAATATAAAATTGAACATACAGGCATCCGTACCCGGTATGCCTATATCCCGTATGCAGTTGATTATAAAGGCTCGCAGGGGAAAGAACAGGTGACGGGGGATGTGGCGCTGCAAAAGGCCTGGGGCCAGACCTCATTTGCGTACCGCGGATGGAATGGGTTTTACATGAACTGGGCACTGGCCGGGACGGACGGGGAGCCGGATGAGATGCTTGCATGGTATGAGCGGTTTGCTTTGGATGCTTATCTGGATGTGCCGGAAAATATGCCTTCTTTTCAGGAATACCTGGATTTTGTGATGGATGGCGCTTCGCGTGCAGAGTGGCAGTATTTTTACGAGACATCCGTTTACGGCGGGGAACAGAATTTTTACCGTCTGGCAATGGCGTCCCTTGTCAGTGCTTATCTGGGCACGTACCAGACCTACAGCATGAACCTGGACACACTTCCGCCGGGAGAAGACCCGGTGCGGTATTTCCTGATGCAGAGCCGGAAAGGGTACTGCGTGCATTTTGCAAGCGCTGCTGCGCTGTTTCTGCGGCAGATGGGCATACCGGCGCGGTTTGTTTCCGGATATGCTGCGCGCATGGATGACTTTCAGAAGAAGGGAAGTGTCTATCAGGCTTCGGTTAAGGACTGGGATGCCCATGCATGGATAGAGGTCTATATGGACGGGATGGGCTGGGTTCCGGTGGATGTAACGCCTGGCAGGAACCGCAGGCCGGATGATACGGACGCTGCAGGCGGCACCGGACAGGGAAATACCGGCACAGACAGCACGCACACGGATGCGGTTGAGGAAAAGGATAATGCAGGAGACACGCAGGCAGATGACAAACCGCCTGAAACAGGGGAAAACGGGGAAAAAGAGGATAAACATGCGCAAAAACCAAAAGGCGGCACGGGAAACAGCATATTCCGGCGCTGGCAGGAAGCACTGGCTGGATTTTTCCAGACAGGAGAGCTGGAAGAAGGGACAGCCGCCTGGCGGATTTTTATCCTGCTGTCTGCGGCTTTGCTCCTTTTGGTTCCGCTTCTGCTGGTGCTGCTTATCGTGCGAAGCCTGATGCAGTTTTACCTGATGCTGCCGCAGCGCGAAATCAGCGCCGGAAAGCGGAGCAGGGCAGTGATGCGCATCAACCGGCGCATTTACCGCAGGCTGTATCTGCGCGGAAAAATCCGCCGTTCCATGCGAAGCGATGCGCAGTATGAGCAGGCGCTGAAAACGGTTTATCATCAGATACCGCCAGAGGACTGGGAGCATTTTATGCAGGCTGCCAGGGCGGCGGCATTTTCCGGAAAAGAAGCGCCGGAAGCGGATGCAGGGTTCTGTTACCGGATATACCGGAGCCTGCCGCATGCCGTTCGTTACAAAATGCGGTAGAAAGGTTGAATGGTTATGTCCATAAACCGATATAAAAAATGTATACGGAGGAGCATATGGTAAGAGAGACGACGCCAAGCGAAACGGAATGGCTCGTAATGGAAGTAATCTGGGGTGTGGAAGGGGATATTACCGCATCCGAAATTATAAAGACTCTGAAAGGAACGCTGGATGTCAGTGCAAGGACTATCCGGGTACTGATTAACCGGCTGCTGGCAAAAGGAATTATCCAGTATGAAATAGATGAAAAAGATGCCCGCGTATATCACTATTATGCGGTGAAATCCAAAGAAGCATGCCTGTCGGAAAAGCAGGAGCGGTTTGTCAGCAGTTATTTCGGCGGCAATTCCACACTGGCCGTCGCAAGCTTTCTGGAAAAGTCCAGCCTGAGCGACGAACAGCTCAGTGAGTTAGAACAGCTGGTCGGAAAGCTGAAGGAAGGGCAGAAGCCGGACACTGGTGGAAGCTGATGCCGCTGGCATGACAGGCAGGATGGATGCTGCGCCGTAATTAAATTTGGGAAAAGGCAGGGATTATGGCAGGTTTTATCGATTTTTTGCTGCTGTTTAGCTTTATGAAGCTGATTCGTACAATGGCGGCAGGGACGGTTTTTATGGCGGCGGCTTTTGCTGCCTGCCAGACGGGAAAAAGCCGTACATGGCGGCTGAACCTGGCTTTGCTTGCACTTGTGCCGTTAGCGGCCCTGATGGGATATTCAAAGGTTTTTAATACAGGCAGGCTGTGGGTGTATACAGACCGGGTGCAGCGGCTGCTGACACCGCAGCTGGCGGCCTGTTATTTCGGCATCGCAGCAGTCTTTGCACTGCGCCAGGCATCCGGCTGTATCCGCATGCGCCGGGCACTCAGGCAGATGCAGCCGGTGCCGGAAGAAGAATACCCGGCATTTCTGCGCAGGAGAAACGGCAGGCGGCATATCCGGCTTTATATAACCAGGCAGCCGTGCAGCCCGTTTGCAGGCGGCATCCTGCGGCCTTATATCGCAGTCCCGCTGCATTTGAAAAACAGCCTGTCCAAAGAGGAGCTTTTTGCAGTCCTGTATCACGAAGCGGCCCATATCCGCCACGGGCATGTGCTGCTTTTGCAGGTTTACGGGCTGCTGAAAATACTCTGGTGGGTGCATCCGCTTGTGCATATCCTGGACGCCAGGCTGCGGGAATTTATCGAATATGGCAGTGACGAGGCCGGCGTGATTCTCGGGCCGCTGAATGTATACGAATATGCCCGCCTGCTGTTCCGGACACTGAAAACGGAACAGCGCTGTTTTCCGGCCGAACGCAGGACGGCGTTTTCCGGGAACAGCTTTGCAGTGCTCAAAAAGCGTTTTGCACGGCTTGGGGTGCTGCAGGAAGCCATGGGGCAGGATGGTGCTGCGGCGGGACGAAAATACCGGAAGAAAACAGCAGCCTTTGCATTTCTGACTGCTGGCATGCTGGCATCCGGTGCCTGTACCATTGCTGCGACGTCATGGCCCAGGTATACCCGGATGAAAGAAGTCGCGCTTTACGATGAAACCCTGCAGCTGGTAGTATTTGACCTGGAAGCAGAAGGCTTCCGGGCCAAGGCAGAAGGAGATAAGTTTTCCATCAGCGGCCCGGAAATGAAAAGGCTGGCAGAACGGTACCGGCTTCGCGGAGAATATGCTATTTTTGGTTATGGCACGATTATGAAGCTGCCCGGAGCAGGCGGCCTGGGCCAGGCAGCGATGGTGCGTATCAGCGATGTGTCGGATGTACGCATTTTAGGACGCCGCACCTGGGCAGATAAGCTGCAGGCTTTTATCCTGAAATTTCTTGTATAAATTTTGAAGCATCAGAAAGGGGGATGTGTATGAGTGTAAGCATACAGGCAAACAGTGTGATTTCATTTGCAAATCTGGCAGGAGGGCTGGACAGCACGCGCGACCGGGTACAGCGGCAGCAGAACTGCGCCAGCCAGGTGAATTTTTTTGAAAAGCAGAAGGCGAACCTGAAAAATATGGAATGCAGCACGCTGGAAGATATCGCAAGGAAGCTGGAAATGTTCCATTCCTACGAAGACCAGATAGCAGCAGTAAAACAGCAGTACAACAACAGCCAGATGGCCCATGTGCTGGATGAAGCAAAGGAAATCGGCGAAAAGATTGCCGAGGAAGCAGAAAAGACGGCTCCAAAGACCGAAGAAGAACGCAGGGAAGACAGAATCGAAGAAGCAATGGGCACCGAAGAAGAAAGCAAGGGACTGCTGTCAGAGATTATGGACGAAATGGCCGATGCGATGGAAGAATTGGAGGAGGAGCTGGAAGAACAGACTCAGGACCAGCTGGAAGAAAGTCTGGATGAAAGTCTGGATGAAAGTCTGGATAAAGTGCTGGATGAGGAATTATCGGAAAGCCTGCAGGAAGACGCAGGCGAAGTGGCAGGCAGCAGCCTGGAAGAAGGACTCGAAGCACCCGTGGCGGCAGACCGGGATATGCAGAATGTCTGGAATGAAAACCTGTCAGAAGCTTCAAAGAAGCAGGAAGCGGCGGATGCGGGTTATCTTGTAACAGAAAGCCCGGAAGAAGCAGTGGCAGACAGGATTGCCCAAAAGCAGCTGGAAGAAAAAAGGCGGGAGCGGATATACGATACACAGGCCTGGATGAATTACAGGCATATGGATTTGCGTATTTGATGGCACGCATGAAAAAGAGGCTGCATGTGTGCCCGCAAGCAGGAGGGAGCACGCATGCAGTATGACTGCCTGATTATTGATGATGAAAAGCTGCTGGCAGACAGCACGGCAGAATATTTTAATTTGTTTGAAGTAAGGACGGCAGCAGTTTACAGTGCGAAAGAGTGCTGTGCATTTCTGGAAAAAAACAGCGCACAGGTGCTTCTGCTGGATATAAACCTTGGGGATGGGAGCGGCTTTGCGCTGTGCAGAAAGCTGCGGGAATCCGCGGATATGCCGATTCTGTTTATTTCTGCAAGAACCAGTGATGATGACAAAATTATTGCCTTAAATATCGGCGGGGATGATTATGTGCAAAAGCCTTATTCGCTTGCCGTTCTGCTGGCAAAAGTAAAAGCCGTGCTCAAGCGGTACGGGCGGGAAAGCCGGAAGGAAGATTATTCGGACGAAAGGCTGCGCATTGATTCTGCGGCAAAGAGCGTGTCCGTCGGGGGAAGGCCCGTAAAGCTGACGATGCTGGAATTCCGGCTGCTGTCCTGTCTTGTGGCCGGGCGTGACCGCGTGCTGTCCAAGCAGGAGCTGTTTGAAAAGGTCTGGGGTGATAAATTTACCGGGGACGGGACGCTGAATGTCCATATCCGCAAAATCCGGGAAGCAATTGAAATCAATCCGAACAAGCCGGAATACATTGTGACATACTGGGGTGAAGGGTACCGGTTTGAGGGAGGCGGAAAATGAAAATACGTGTTTTATTATGCTGCGTTCTGCTGTGTTTTTTGGCGGAAGCAGCAGTTTTATTTTTATTCGTAAATCGGGAAACGGATATCCCGCAGGATGCCGTGGCCGTCAATGAAATTGTAAAAACGGTGGAAGCAGACTGGTACAGGCTGGACAGCCACCGGAACCATACGGCACTGGATTATGCCGTGCTGGATGAAAGCGGCAGGGTTTTGTTCCAGACAGCGGAGCATATCAGCAGCAGCATCCATGCTGCCATCCGCCACCGTGATACGATACTGGCTGCAGGGCCGGATGGAAAAAAAGCGGGCAGCATTGTGATTTACAATACAGCGCAGGATGCATTTGCCGCACAAAAGCAGGCGGCTGGCAGGCTGGCTGCGGTTCTGATTCTGGTTCAGGCAGCGGTTATTGCCGTCCATGCGGTGTATCTGGAACAGAGATTTGTAAAACCATTCCAGAGGCTGAAGCATTTTGCGCAGCGGGTTGCAGGCGGCTGTCTGGACCTTCCGCTGGAAATGGACCGCGGAAATATTTTCGGGGCATTTACGGAAAGCTTTGATATTATGCGCACGGAGCTGAAACAGGCAAGGATGGCCGAGGCCGAAGCAGATGCAGAAAAAAAGGAGCTGGTGGCAAAGCTTTCCCACGATATCAAAACGCCCGTGGCCAGTATTCAGGCGGCTTCGGAATTAGGGCTTGCGCTTTCGGAAGGGGAACGCATGAAGGAGAATTACACGCAGATTATCCGTAAGGCAGAGCAGATTAATACACTGGTGACAGGCCTGTTTACCGCAGCGCTGGAAGAACTGCGGCAGCTGCCGGTGGTTCCGGCAGAAACAGGCAGCCGCGTGCTGGGGGAGCTGCTGGAAAATGCCGATTACCTGCACCGTGCCCGCATGCCCGAAATCCCGGGCTGTGTCCTGTATGCAGACCCGTTCCGCCTGCAGCAGGTGCTTGACAATATTTTTTCCAATTCCTATAAATATGCAGGAACCGATATCCGGGTGCAGGCATATGCAGAAAACAGGTATCTGATACTGGAAATCGAAGATTCCGGCGGCGGAGTGCAGCAGGACGAAATCCCGCTTCTGAAAGAAAAATTCCGGCGCGGAAGCAATGCGCAGCATATGGAAGGCGCAGGGCTCGGGCTGTATATTTCGGATTATTTTATGCGGGAAATGGACGGAACGCTGGATGTGCAGAACGGGAAAGACGGGCTGCGGGTGCGGATTGGGATTGCCCGGTGCAGCAGGCAGCCGTCTTAAATTCAGATTTCCAGGGACTGAAAATCGATTTGCAAATCATCAAAAATCCCGGCCCGGATAGAGTCCGCAAAGGTATGGGTATCTGTCTGAAACCGGGATTCTTCCAGGCAGTATACGGTGATTTTTCCAGAAAGCGGGTCTGCAATCCAGTATTCCCGCACACCGGCACGCTTATAAAGACTCAGCTTTTCGATATAGTCGTGTTCCGGATTGCCCGGGGAAATAATTTCAATAATCCAGTCCGGCGCACCTGAGCAGCCTTTGTCCGTGAGCTTATCCGGGTTACAGATAACACTGATATCCGGTTCCACGATGGTTTTATTATCCTGAAACAGCTTGACGGCAAATGGAGCTGGATATACCCGGCAGGGCCCTTTTCCGGCGCGGATATAGTTTGCGATTTCGACATGCAGGAATGATAATATTTCCTGATGTATGCGGCTCGGTGCAGACATATTGTAAAACTGCCCCTCAATCAGCTCGGCATGGGTATGTTCAGGGAGATTGTAATAGTCTGTTTCTGTATAAGTGCCGGGTAATGGGAAAGCATAGTCCATAAACAGAGTCCTTTCCAGAGCGGGTAAGCTCAGATTGCCTTGCAGGGTTATCTGGTTATGAATAAAAGTATAACATATTTCTGCCGGACAGAAAAGGATTTAAGGAATATTTAAGAAATGCCTAAAGACATTTAAGGTTCTGCTGGATAAAATGGGGAATGAAAGAAGGAGGGAGTTCCCATGAAAGAGATTATATTAAAAGCCGAAAATTTAAGCAAATCTTTTTCCAGCGGAGGGGTTTTGCAGCATGTATTAAAAAACATCAGACTGGATTTATACAAAGGGGATTTTACAGTGATTATGGGCGCGAGCGGTGCGGGAAAATCGACGCTTCTGTATGCGCTTTCGGGAATGGATGTTCCGACGCTTGGAACGATTTCGTTTGCCGGCACGGAAATATCGGGCTGCAGCCAGGATGAGCTGGCGGTATTCCGGCGCAGGCACTGCGGATTTGTGTTCCAGCAGATTTACCTTATTGACGGCATGAGCCTGATGGACAATGTGCTGGCGGCAGGTCTGCTTGTTTCCAAAGACAAAAAAGCGCTGCTGGCCCGTGCGAAGGAGCTGTTTCAGGCAGTCGGGCTTTCCAGTGAAACGCAGAAAAAATTTCCGGTACAGATTTCGGGCGGGGAAGCGCAGCGGGCCGGTATTGTGCGGGCAATGATTAATTCGCCGGAAATCCTGTTTGCCGATGAGCCGACCGGGGCGCTGAATTCCAAGACCGGCCTGGATGTGCTTGATACGCTGACCAGGTTTAACGAAACGGGGCAGAGCGTTGTCATGGTGACGCACGATATGCGTTCTGCAAGGCGGGCAAACCGCATCCTGTATTTAAAGGATGGCGTGATTTTGGGCGAATGCAGCCTTGGCAGATATGTGCATGGAGATAAAGGCCGTCATGAAAAGCTGTCCGGCTTTCTTGCAGAAATGGGGTGGTAGTATGCGTAAAAACCTGATTCTGGCGAAATCTAATTTACGAAAGGCAAAAGGACAGACGGCGGCAATTGCAGTACTCGCCCTGCTTGCAGCGGCTATGCTCAACCTGTGGCTGATGCTGGCCATGGATTACAGGCAGAATTTTGACCGCTGCCATGAGCGGCTGCATGACGGGCATGCGACCTTTGTGTTTGACGCAAATATAGCAGACACAGAGGAATTTGTGGCAGACATGCTGGAAAAAGAACAGAATGTCACAGAATACGGCATGGAAGATTCCATGAGCGTGGTCGGGTCTTTTGCATATAACGGCGGTGAGACAAATACGGACTTTGTGCTGTTAGAAAAGCAGACGGCACTGACGCGTCCGGTCGGCAGGATGGAAATTGTAGAAGACAGTGCGGGAGCGAGCGGAATTTACCTGCCGATGCTGTATAAAACAGGAGATATCGAGACCGGAAGCACGATTGATATTCAAATAGGAAGCCATACGGTCAGCTATACGGTGTGCGGGTTTTTTAACAGCGCGATGGCAGGCTCGCATAACTGCAGCATGTGTGCCCTGCTTCTGACCGGGGATAAATACGACGAGCTGAAAGAAAAGGGCTATGCGCCGCAGTCAGTCATGCTTTCGGTGCGCCTTCGCGACAAATCGCAGAGCGAGGAGTTTGAAGCGTCGGTAAAAAACAGGCTGGCGGAAAAATTCCCGGACGCGCGCGTGCTTGGCAATTCGTATACGGTTGTAACAACGTCCCGTTATATTTCCCAGATGATTTGTTCGGGCATTGTCAGTGCAATGGCATTTTTTATCCTGATTATTGCGCTTGTTGTGATATCGTCTAATATTTTGAATTATATTCAGGAAAACATGAAAAACCTCGGCGCGCTGAAAGCAGCCGGATATACCGCAAGGCAGCTTGTACGGGCGCTTGAGGTACAGTTTCTGGGGATTTGCCTGGCTGCTGCACTGGCCGGCATCGGGCTTTCGTACCTGCTGTTCCCGGGGGTGAATGCAATGATGGTTTCCCAGACGGGCATTCCTTATGAAATGCGCTTTCTGCCAGTGCCATGCGTGTGCACGCTTGGGAGTCTGTGCGGGATGGCGGCTGCGGCAGTATGGCTTTCGTCGCGCAGAATCAGAAGGCTGGAGCCGATTGCCGCACTCCGCCAGGGTATGCAGACGCACAATTTCAAACGCAGCTGGGTTCCGCTTGAGAAAAGCAGGCTGCCTGTCAGCGCGGCGCTGGCGCTTAAGACGACCTGTGCCGGAATCCGCCAGAATGTCATTATCTGTGTTACGATGCTTGTGATTTCACTGATTGTCGTATTTTCGGGACTGATGACTGCAAATATGATTGTGGACATGGAACCGTTTATCACCCTGATTGTGGGCGAAACGGCAGACAGCTGCATAAATATCAGCCCGGATATTGAGGAAACGTTTCTGCGCCGGATGAATCAGGATAAGCGCGTGCAGGGCATTTACCTGTATCATTCCGAGGAAGTGCGCCACGCGGGCGGTATTGTCCTCACAGCAACGATGTCCGGCGATTTTTCTAAAGCAAATAACCAGAAGGTCTGTGTGGAAGGAAGGTTTCCAAAATACGATAACGAGACTGCGGTTGCAATTAAATATGCAAAGGAGCACGGACTTGGCATTGGGGACGAAATTACGTTTCAGGCAGAAGGAAAAGAGGCTGTCTACCTGATATGCGGATATACGCAGATAAGCAACAATCTTGGGAAAGACTGCCTGCTGACACGCGAAGGCTATGAGCGGATGGGAACGCTGAACAGCCAGAGCTATTACCTGAATCTGGCTGAGGGTACGGATATCGACGCATTTAACCAGGAAATAAATGAGCGGTATAAAGGAAGCGTTTATGCGGTTATGAACGTGGCTGCGATTATAGACGGGGCGGCCGGCGTTTATGTGACAATGATGAAAATGATTGTCGCTGCCATACTGGTACTGAGCATGATTGTGACGGCATTTGTGCTGTACCTGCTTGTGCGGACGATGCTGAATCATAAGAAACAGGAATACGGGATTTTAAAGGCACTCGGGTTTACAACCGGACAGCTGATTGTGCAGACGGCACTCAGCTTTATGCCAGCGATGGTGCTTTCCATGGCAGCGGGGCTTGTTATCAGCAGCTTTGCGATTAATCCGCTGGTGGCGGTGTTTTTAAGCGGAATCGGGATTGTGAAGTGCACGTTTCCGGTTCCGGCAGGGTTTATTGCTGTATTGGGAACCGGGATTGTGCTGCTGGCGTTTGGGATGGTGTGCCTGATGTCGGTAAGGATTCGAAAGATTGTGCCGAAGGTGATGCTGGCTGGGGAATGAGAGGAATTTTGGACACATGGCGGGGCAGGCGGGTTCTTTTTTAGGGACATGGCATGCGGTTATGTAAGCGGATTCCCGGACGTATGGCTGGGGAGGTTCTTTTAGGGAGATATGGAGTGCGGTTATGTGAGCGGATTCCCGGATATATGGCTGGGGGAGATTCTTTTTTGGGGATATGGAGTGCGGTTATGTGAGCGGATTCCCGGACGCTGGAGCAGGGCGGCTGCCCTGTTTTG